>JBIKXP010000076.1:0-13472 GCA_044355685.1 Phycisphaerales bacterium | reverse complement strand
CTACGGCGGTCTTCACCGTCCGCGTCTCGTCGCCGGTCGCCGTCTCGGGCGCCGTCGTCATCGACGCGGTGCGCGTCCGCGACGGTGCTGGCGCAGCGCGATCGCTCTCCGCGACCTTCACGCCGCCGACGAATCCCGCCGATCTCGACGGCGACGGCGGCGTGGGCAGCGGCGACCTCGGCATCCTGCTCAGCGCGTGGGGCGCGTGCAGCGGCTGCGCGGCCGACATCGACGGCAACGGTGAAGTGGGCAGCTCCGATCTCGGAATCCTGCTCTCGAACTGGTCGTGACCACGCTCACTGCAGCCGATACTCGCCCGGCTTCCGTACGAACGGCGCGGGCGCGTCGCCCGGGATCGTCACGAGCTTCGGCATGAGGTCGAGCTTCGACTGCTTCGTCATGAAGTCCCACGTCGCGGTCTGCCCCGAGTACGCGGCTTCGCGGCCCATCACGGCCATGAGCGAACTCTCCGCAGTCTGACGCAGTTCGACGATCGGCTTTCCAGCGGCGATCGACTCGACGAGCTCCTTGTGCTCCTGTCGATACGCGGCGCCAATCGATCCCTTCGTCGTCCACAGCTCCTTGCCGTCGCGGTCGGTGATCGTGCTGCCGCCATCGAAGGCGCGCAGGTAGGCGACGCCCTTCGAGCCGTAGACCACGTTGTCGAACTGGCTGTCAGAGTTCGCCCAGTGGCGTGCGTCAAACGAGCAGATCTTCCCGCCGGCGAACTCGAAGTCGACCGACATCGAGTCCCACATCTCGCTGTCGGCGGGACGGTTCCAGCGGCTGCCCGACGCGAACGCGCGGACCGGCGGGCCGCCCATCACCCAGTGGATCACGTCGATGTTGTGCACGGCCTGCTCGGTGATCTGGTCGCCAGAGAGCCAGATGAAGTGCATCCAGTTCCAGATCTGGTACTCCATGTCGCTCATGCCTGGCTTGCGCTCGCGATACCAGATTCCATTCGAGCAGTAGCGCGCGGTCATGCCCACGACCTCGCCGATCATGCCATCGCGGATCCGCTGGATTCCCTCGATGAAACTCGTCTGTCGGCGGTACTGCGTGCCTGTCACGATCGCGGTGCCCTGCTTGGCGGCCTGGTCGTGCGCGGCGCAGCAGGCGTGGTAGCCCGCGACGTCGACGCACACGGGCTTCTCGGCGAAGATGTGCTTCTTCGCAGCGACCGCCGCGGTGATGTGCACGTGTCGGAAACCGGGTGCCGTGGCGAGAATCACGAGATCGACGTCCGGCAGCGCCAGCACCTTCTGGTAGCCGTCGAGACCGCCAAAGATGCGGTCGTCGGATACGTCCGCGCGCTCGGAGTGCGCTTCCTTCAGTGCGTCGCGCACACCGCGCACCTTCTCGACGTCGAGGTCGCACATCGCGACGAGCGTGACGTTCGGATTCGCGGTCAGCGAGTCGTTCGCAGCGCCCGAACCGCGGCCACCGCAGCCGATGAGGCCAATGCGCACGGTCTTGCCAGCGCCTGCGGCCTGCGTCCATCCTGCGAATCCAAGCGGCGCGACGAGGCCGGATGCGATCCCCGCGGCTCCGATCGTTGCGGTTGATGCGAGAAAGGAACGACGGGTGACTTCCGACATGCGTGTCTCCTGAATCTGCGACAATTTTGCGACATGCCTCGTGCATCGACGCGTCACCGCGACATGATACATGAGCCGCAGCTCATCGCGAGTCATGCGGCGAGAGTCCCGACAGTCACAACCCAAAGGAGTGCTGCATGATCGAATCAAAGTCGATAGGTTGTTCCATTGCCGCAATGTTGCTTTTGCTGAGCGCGGCGCCGGCGGCAAGCGCGCAGGGCGTGACGTTCCCAAACGAGCTCACGCTTCTGGATGAGTTGGCCAACATCGCGTGGGCTGGCGAGTGTGAACAGATTCCTCTCATCGGCGACCGTGATTTCCCCGGACAGCGACCGCTTTCGAAGTTCGCGACCAACCGTGACGGCGACATCGTCGGCTGGAGGTTGAATGCGACAAACCCACCATCAGGACCGCTGGACCCGACTTCTATTCCGATGCTCTGGATTCGGTCGACTCCGACATCTGATACGTGGACACCGGTACGCCTCCTGACTGGCGCCGCTGCGACTCCTGCAGCCGCCACCGGCGTGATTCGAGTGCGCGAGTGCGAAGATGGCCCGGCGACCGGCATCTTCGTGAGCGGATGGCGGCAGGTAGCCCGAGAGCCCATGGGATCCGTGCTGCCGGCTCGGCGATATGAAGCGATGCTCTGGTACATCCCGATGGCGAACGGCATCGTCGGGGTGCCTGAGATCGTTCCAATCGCACCAAACCACTGCGATGACGAGGCCGGCTTCCCGGAGAACTTCCTCGCCGGGAGGAATGCGGGAGATGCGTGGGCAACTGAAGCCATCGAGGTGCTCTATCGCGACAGTTGCGCAAGCCCCGGCCAGGGCCCTCAGATCGTCATGCACGCGACGCAAGCGTATCGGTGTGTATGTGACGGAGAGATCAGTGAGCCGATCACTGCGTATGCGCCCATGCGCATTGAGTTCGATGTCCGCGCGTGGCTCGCCGCACGCGCAACAGCGAGCGACCAGTGTGACTGCGCAAACTGTGGCTTTCCCGCCTTCCGCTGGCGACTCACCGACGGCTACCCGGCGATCAAGAAGCGCAACGAGTGGCTTCTTGCAAGCCGCGAGGCTCGCTCCACGGTTCACCTCGATCATCGGCTGTTGGCAACCACTCGAACCGGCTTGCTTGACCGGCGGAACGCCCTCTGCCCGGGTGGTACAACGCCGCCCGGCACCCCGACCCAGTGTTTCCCCGGCACCTACGATGCGAGCGTCGTGGGACCTGTCTTCGGATCACTCGTGTTCACGGGGTCGGGAACACAGTCGCCGCCGCCTCCAGACCGGTACCTGCTCGGCTCTACTGAAGAACCTAGCTCCGAGCGCATCTTCCCCGGGGCGCTGTCTACGCCGCGCATCCACATCTTGAAACCAAGAGGAATGGCGCTCACTCCCGATGGCAGGAGCTGTCCGATCGACATGCCGTTCCAATCAACCCAGTATGAGTCCGCTGCGAAGGGCAGGGGTACCACGTTTAAGCAGATCACCGCGGGCTGGAGGCGGTACAGCGAGGACCTCGCAGGGTACCCGCTCTCTCCCGCGATCCGCCCGCTCGCATGGTTCCCGATGGAACTGCGATCTCAAGCGCCGGGGATCTGTGGCCAGCGCCCCCCAGACTGTCCGACTTGCAACCCGATCGTACTTCAGGGCCCAAGCTCTCCCGAGGCCGAGATTCGTGGTCGCGCGATCGAACTGCCGCGCCTCGTGGATGAGGGCGGTCGGTATGAGGACAAGGCGTGGGCGCTTGGATGCGAATTCGTCGGACGATCGAGCGCCTGCTCCAAACCTCAGCTCGTCGGCGGTGGCAGCAAGGGCGCCCGCATCTGGTACCAAGAGGGCAATGTCTGGCAAGTCCAGCAGCTGCCGAAGTGCGACTCGTTGACCGAAGCGCACTCCATCATGCCCGATGGCGCCGTGGTGGTGTTGGGACAAGCGGATTGCGGCATACGGGGGTACCCGTTCCAGCCGATCCGTGTCGTCCTACCCCCGCGCCTCGGTGATCTCAACGGCGACGGAGCTGTCAACGCGACGGACATGTCGATCTTGCTCAACAGCTTTGGAACGAATGATCCCTGCTCGCCAGCGGACCTCGACGGCAACGGCGTCGTCGGTGCCCCCGACTTGGCGATCCTCCTCAACAACTGGGGTTGATCGCAGGCGTCCTCCGGAAGCAGTGCGGCCGTCGCAGCGTCAATGACCTGCGGCGGCCGCACCCGGCGCCGCCTGCTTCGGGCGGCCGAACAGCTTCTCGCGCAGGCCCATGATCATCACGAAGAGCGTGGGGACGACGATCTGGTCGACGACCACGGCGCCCAGCATGCCTCCGAGCACGACCGTGCCGATCGAACGGCGGCTCTGCGCGCCCGCGCCATCGGCGACCACCAGCGGCAGGATGCCGAGGATGAACGCGAAGCTCGTCATCAGGATCGGCCGCAGGCGCAGCTTCGATGCGTTCACGGCCGCGTCGAGCACCGACTCGCCGCCGTAGTAGCGCTCGGCCGCGAACTCCGTGATCATGATCGCGTTCTTCGCGGCAAGTCCCACGAGCATCACGAGGCCGATCTGCGCATAGGTGTCGAGCGAGCGCCCCGTGAGATGCAACGCGACGAGCGCGCCGAGCACCGCGAACGCCACCGCCAGCAGCACGTTGAACGGCAGCGCCCACGACTCGTACTGCGCAGCAAGCAGCAGGAACACCATCACGAGCGCGAGGCCGAAGATGAGCCCCGCGTATCCACCCGACTCGATCTCCTGGTAGGTCGTGCCCGTCCACTCGTAGGTGTAGCCCTCGGGCAGCGACTCGGCCGCGACCTCGGCGATCGCGCGAATCGCATCGCCCGAGCTGTAGCCGGCTGCGGCGTTGCCATTCACCTGAATGGTGTTGAACATGTTGTAGTGCGTGGCGTTGTCGGTGGCGACGCCAAGCGACAGCGACGCAAGCGCCGACATCGGCACCATCTCGCCCTGTCGGTTCCGCACGTGGATCGCCTGGATGTCGCCGACGGTGAGTCGCGCGTCGGCGTCCGCCTGGATCATCACGTTGTACACCTGCCCGAACAGGTTGAAGTTGTTCACGAACACCTGCCCGAGCGACTGCCCGAGCGCGGCGAAGATGTCGGTCATCGACACGCCAAGGAGCTCGGCGCGCGTGCGATCGATCTCAAGCCGCACCACCGGCACCGTGTCGTTGAACGGCGAATTGATGCCGGAAAGCTCCGGCCGCTTCGACGCATCGGCGATGAAGTCGCGCGCCACCCGCGAGAATTCGCTCCACGATCCGCCCGACGCATCCTCGAGCTGGAGCTGCCAGCCGCCCACGCCGCCGAGCCCTTGGATCGGCGGCGGCGGCACGGGGAACACCCGCGCCTCGGGAATCGACGTCAGTTTCGGCAGCGCGCGCAGGATCACCTCGCGCGCGTTTTCGGTGCGCGGGTCGCGCTCATGCCACGGCTTCAGGATCGCGATGAAAAACGCCGCGTTCGACTGCTGCGTGCCGGTGAGGAAGTTGAATCCCTCGATCTGCAGCACGTTCGCGACCGCGGGCTCGTCGGCCATGCGCTTGCGCACCATCTCCGACACCTCGAGCGTGCGCGGCAGGCTTGCGCCCGGCGGCAGCTGCGCGACGGCGAAGTAGTAGCCCTGGTCCTCGTTCGGGATGAACGCCGACGGCGTCCGATCGAGCATGACGACGATCGCGCCGACCGCGACGACGAACGTCGCAGCCACCACGTACCAGTGCCGGCCCGACCAGCGGATCAGGTTCCCGTAGTGCTCGCAGAGCCAGTCGAAGAAGCGGTTGAAGAGGACGAACGGCTTGAACTTCGTCTTCTGCTGGCCTGTCTTGAGGAACACCGCGCAGAGCGCCGGCGACAGCGTCAGTGAGTTGATCGAGGAGAGCACGATCGAGAAAGCGATCGTGAGCGCGAACTGGTTGTAGAGCCGCCCCGTGATGCCCGGCATGAGCGCGGCCGGAATGAACACCGCGAGCAGCACGAGGCTCGTCGCCACGATCGGCCCGGTCACCTGCAGCATGGCCTTGTCGGCCGCGTCGCGCAGGTCGGTCGCGCCATGCTCGAGCTGGTGGTACACGTTCTCGACCACGATGATCGCGTCGTCGACGACGAGCCCGATCGCCAGCACGAGGCCGAGGAGCGTCAGCGTGTTGATCGAGAAGCCGAACGCGGCCATCGCGGCGAACGTGCCCACGATCGACACGGGTATCGCGATCATCGGGATCAGCGTGGCGCGCCAATCCTGCAGGAAGATGAAGATCACGATGAGGACGAGCACCGCCGCCTCGATGAGCGTGTGGACGAGCTCCTCGAGCGACGCCGACACGAACAGCGTCGTGTCGAACGCGACCTCGTGCGTGACGCCCGGCGGCAAGAGCGGCGCGATCCGGTCGAGCTCGGCGCGCACGGCCTCGGCCACGCTGAAGGCGTTCGCGTCGGGCAGCTGGTACACCGCGATCAGCGCGCAGCCCTTGCCATTGAAGTGCGACGTGCTCGAGTAGAGGTACGAACCCATCTCGACCCGGCCGACGTCGCGGATACGTACCACCGCGCCATCGGCGCCCGTGCGCAGCACGATGTCGCCGAATTCCTCGGGCGTCGAGAGGCGTCCGCTGGTGACGAGACTCACGGTGAAGGCCGGCGACGACGCGCTCGGCTGCGCGCCGAGCGATCCGATCGCCGCCTGCTTGTTCTGCCGCTGGATCGCCTGCGCGACCTCGCTCGACGACATCGACAGCGCCGCGAGCTTCGAAGGATCGAGCCATACGCGCATCGAGTACTGCTCGAGGCCGAAGATCGTCACCTGTCCGACGCCGGGCAGCCGCTGCAGCGCGGGCACCACGGTGATGTCGGCGAGATTCGTGAGCGAACGCGTGTCGTACGCGCCGTCCGGCGAACGCAGCGCAGCGACGAGCGTCATGTTCGTCGACTGCTTGCTGACGGTGACGCCGAGCTGCTGCACCTCGGGCGGCAGCTGCGGAAACGCCTGCTGCGCGCGGTTCTGGACGTCGACTGCGGCGATGTTCAGGTCGTAGCCCACCTCGAACGTCACGGTGATGACGCTCTGCCCGTTGCTCGTCGAGTTCGAGCTCATGTAGAGCATGCCCTGCACGCCGTTGATCTGCTGCTCGAGCGGCAGCGTCACGGCCTTCGCCACAGTCTCGGCGTCGGCGCCGTTGTAGACGGCCGAAACCTGCACCGTGGGCGGCACGATCGTCGGGAACTGCGCAACCGGCAGCGTGAAGATCGTGGCGATGCCGGCAAGCAGCGTCACCAGCGCGATCACGGTCGCGAAGATCGGACGGCGGATGAAGAACGCCGAGAAGCTCGAGCGCGCCTGCGGTTCTGGTGCCGGTGCAGTGGTCATGCGCGCTCCTTACTTCGTGGCCGGCGCGGCAGCGCTCGGCTCCGGTGGCGCCTCGACGGTCTTCGCCCCGCCGGTGAGCTTCAGCGTTCCCGCCGTCACCACGCGGTCGCCGGCGGCCAACCCCTTCGTGACGCCGACGAACTCATCCTCGCGCGCGGAAACCTCGACGCGCACTTCTTCGACGGTCGAGTCCGCCTTCACGCGCCAGACGCGGAACTCGGTTTCGCGCGGCACAAGCGCCGTCGCCGGGATCATCACCACATTGGGAATCTCTCCGAGGTCAAGGGTGACGTTCGCGTATGTGCCCGGGCGGAACGCGCCCGCCGCATTCGGAAACTCGGCGCGCAGCATGATCGTCGACGTGGAGACGTCGACGGCGTTCGACGCGAAGACGACGCGGCCCTTCGCCGTGATCGATGCGTCGCCGCCGTAGACGACCGTCGCGGCGACCTCGCCCTTGCGGAGCAGTGCGTCGAGGAGTGGCCACTCCGTCGCGCTCGGGCTGAACTGGACCCACATCGGATCGGTCTCGACGAGCGTGTTCAGCGTCACGGCGTAGCTCGGCCCGACCATCTGCCCTTCGGAGGCCGACGACCGTCCGAGGAGGCCCGCCATCGGCGCCTTGACCGAGCAGTACGACAGGTTCAGCTCGGCGCCCTCGACCTGCGCCGTCGCGGCTCCGACCTGCGCTTCTGCCACCGCGACCTCGCTCTGCGCGCTCGCGCGCTGCGCCTCGGCCGTGCGCACTGCCGCCTCGGCGGTCTCGAGCTGCGACGTCGCGTTGACGAGCTTCGATTCGAACTGGTCGAACGCCTGCTTCGACACCGCGCCGCTCTCGACCAGCGGCCGGTTGCGCTCGACGTCGCGCGCGGCGAGGTCGCGCGCGGCGACCAAGCCTGGAATCTGCGCCTTTGCCTGCGCGACCTGCGCCTCGGCGGCCGCGACCTTCGCGCGCGCAGACGAAACCTGCGCCTTCGCACGGTCGAGGTCCGCGCGCGCCGACGCAAGCGCGACCTCGAACGGACGCGCATCGATCTCGTAGACAAGCGTGCCCTCCTCGACCCGCGCACCATCCGCAACGTGCTGCTTCGCGAGGAATCCCTGCACGCGCGCCGTCAGCTCGACCGAGCGCACCGACGCCGTGATGCCGGGATAGGTCTTCGTGCGTCGCAGCGGCTTCGACTCGGCGAGGGCGGTGCGCACCGCGATCGGCGGCGGACCGACGGGCTTCGCGGGCTCCTTCGAGCACGACGCGCAGGAAAGCGCCAGCGCGAACGCCAGCGAACCAATCGTCAACGGCCTTGTGTTCATCGATTGCATCCTCATCGCGTTCCCTCGATCGCAGCCACATCAGGCGACGGCGCGATCCCAGCGTCCTTCGCGCCTTCCGCAGCAGCGCGCTCGGCGTCGGAGTCGCTCCAGCCGCCGCCAAGCGCCTTGCAAAGCGATACGAGCGCCTGCGCACGCGCGCCGCGCGCGTCGGCCGCCGCGCTCTCCGCCTCGAGCTCCTGTCGCTCGACGTCGAGCAGCATGGTGATGTCCGTGACTCCCGCGTCGAACTGCTGCCGCGCAAGGATGCGCACGCGCTGCGCGCTCTCGAGCGCGGCCTGCGAGGCCCGCACGCCGGCGCGCGCCTCGACGAAGTCGCTCGTCGCTGCGGAAAGATCGCCGATCGCCTCGATCATGGCGCCGCGATAGCGCGCCAACGCGGCCTCCGCAAGCGCCTTCTGCTGCGAAACCTGCGCGTCGATCTTGCCGCCCGTGAAGAGCGGCCACCAGATCGAGGGACCGATGCTGTAGGCCTTGTTCGCGAGGTCGCCAAGCCCGGACAGCGCATTCGACGCGATGTAGAAGTTGCCCGACACGCTGATCGAGGGAAGCCGCGCGGCTTCCGCCACGCCGATGCGCGCCGTCGCCGCGACGAGCTCCTGCCGCGCCGCGCGCACATCGGGCCGCCGCTCGATGAGATCGGCGGGCAGCCCGATGCCCACGACCTCGGGGACCTCCGGAATCGGCTTCGCATCCGCGAGTTCCGCGCCTACTTCCGCCGGACTCGCGCCACAGAGTACGGCGAGCTGTGCGATCGACGTCGCGATCGCGGCCTCAACCTGCGGAAGCTGCGCTTCGATTGCAGAACGCTGCGCCTCGACGCGCGCGAGGTCGAGCCTCGTGACCACGCCGGCCTCGTAGCGCGCCTCTACCGCGTCGCGCGACGCCGTGAGCGAGGCGATGTTCCGCACCAGGACGGCGCGCTTCTCCTGCAGCGTGCGCAACTGGACGTATGTCGCGCCCACCTGCGCGCGCACCGAGACGAGCGCGTCGCGCAGGAGCTCGACCTGCTTGCTTCCGTCGGCCTTCGCGATTTCGACCTGCCGCTGCACCGAGCCCCAGAGATCGATCTCCCATGCGGGCATGCCGATTCCGTAGGCGTAGAGGTCGTAGGGCTCCGTGCGCACGCCATCGGCGGCAAGCTGGGCGATGTTCGTCAGCGTGCGCGAATACTGGGCGCCAAGTCCGAGCGTCGGCCACAGTTCCGCCTCGCTCACGCCGATTCCCGCGTATGCGGCGCGCACCGACCCGAGCGCGGCCGCGAGCGACTGGTTGCTCGCCTCGGCCCGTGCGATCAGGGCGTCGAGATGCGGATCGCCTAGGAGCTCCCACCATCGCGCGACGGGTGCCGCGCTTGACACGCCCTCGGCCGCCGACGCACGCGGCATCTCGGCCGGCGGCGGCTCCACGGCAGGCGGCGCATCGGGCCCAAGCCTGCACGCCGGAACGACGAGTGCAACCGACATCAGCGCCCCGCCACATGCAGAAACACGCGCGACGCGCAGCCATCCTTCGTGACGCCTTGTTCGAGGCATCGGGCCATCGTACGAAAGTTCGGCCGCAGTAGCAGCGCGCCAGCAAGCCCGACGGCTACGCCCCGCATCCGGCGAAGGTTGGTTCGAACGCTTGGCCGCACCGCTCCTCCTTACGACCCGGCGCCGCAGGAATCCGACGCGTGTGGAGGTTCAAGAGAGTCGCGAAGCCCTCGCGCCAAGCGCGCTCGGGCGTTCGGGCTCGTACGCGCACGCATGCAACATCGATTCACCTCCGCGAAGGTCTCGCATGGCGGACGAGCGTAGAGCCTGGCCGTTTCCCCTCCAACCACCGCAGCCGTTTCCGCCGCGTACCTCACCTCGCATCGAGAGTCCCCGCACCCCACAAGCCTCGCGCCCACGACTCTGAACCAACGACTCGCGCAGACCCACAATCACCCGAGGCGCCCCGAGCCGAACATGGACGACGAGCAGAACGCCGACGCCGGATGACCGCATCAAACCACCCGTGACGCGCGACCGTCATCGCACACGACGGCACCCTCCGATCGGGGCACTCCGCACAACCATGACACATCCTCCACCTAGTTACGCCGAGCATGTTCTGCGGAACAACAGAACTGTCACCCCACACATTCGCCGGAAACAGAAGAACTGGCGGTTATGCGCGGTTCTTCACCCGAAAGTCGCACGAACGACTTGCGACGAGCCCGCCAAGAGGTATGTTTTCACGACAGTTCCCGGCAACGCGGAACCGCAGAATCAACTGTTAGGCATTTCACGGCCCCCAGCAAACCAAAACCACAAGATCCTAAGTAAAATGAACATATACGGAATCAGAATAGAGACAGACCATCCTATGTCCACCGTGTTAATATTGGATAATGATTCATCGTTTCGATTGGCAGACACCTACACGGATCCAACTTCATCCGCTAGATCGGGAGTTGTGGTGAACGCCTACTCAATGATTAATATTGGTGTAGATAGGCAATGCGTATCGATAGGTAGACACATTAGTGACAATTCAACGATTGTAGTGACAGCGGCAGTGCTAACCAATCAGAGCACTGTGACTGGAAGAGTTGAATTTAATCCTCAGAGCCAAGGAACAGTAACAATTGCAATAGGTAATTCTATTACTAATCGCGCTACATTCACAACAACCGCTTCAGATGTAGCTTATTTTTCATTGAACGTTGATAGAAGTTGGGGGCGACCGCAAAACGCTAATGAATAAAATAGCCTAACCAAGCAATGCGGCGACGCCCTTCGGTCGTCGCTGATCTTATACGTTAGACGCCCCCGAGCCGAGCGGACTGATTCAGAAGGTCGTCGGCGAGGAGTCCCCGAGGTGCATCGTAGAGGGTTGAGTGCATGAGCAAGGTTCCGCCGCCCGTTCCGATCCCTCAGCCTCCGGCGCCGCAGCCGGGTCTGGCTGCAGACGCCGTTGCGTCGGGGCTTGCGGTGCATCCCGAGGACCGCGTCAGGCTCTTCAGCCCTGACCAGTGGGAGCGCTTCGTTCAGGAGTGGGTCGACTCGCTGCGCAACGAGTACGAACTGGTCGAGCGGTGTGGCGGCGCGGGCGACATGGGGCGCGACGTCATCGCCACGGTGAAGGGCGGCAACGGCGCATGGGACAACTACCAGTGCAAGCACTACCAGAAGGCGCTCGCGCCCGGCGACGTTTGGGTCGAGCTGGGCAAGCGCGCGTACTACACGCTGAAGGGCGAATGCTCGTACCCTCGGAGCAACTTCTTCGTCGCGCCCTAGGGTGTTGGTCCGAAGCCCTCGAACCTCTTGAAGAAGCCTCACGCGCTACGTGACGGACTTCTCGCGAACTGGGACAAAGCGTGTCGGACGGAGATCACCGAGACCGAGGTCGTCGACTGCGACGCCGCGATGAAGGCGCACATCGCAAGCCTCGATTTCTCGATCTTCAAGACCAAGCCGCTCCTCCGCATCATCGAGGGGCACGCCAAGACGCGCTGGTATGTGGCGCGTTTCGGAGGTGGACTCCCACCACGCCCTGAACCGACGCCGCCGCCAGGCGTTCCGACCGACAATGAAGCTGTCTTCGTGGGTGAGCTTCGCCGTGCGTATGCGGATCACCTTAAGCAGGTCGTGAAGGATCTCGATGCGGGGCTCGCGTCCCGCGAAGACCTCCGCGAGCACTTCCATGACGCGCGGGTCGAGTTCTACGGCGCCGAGGGGCTGCGTACCTTCTCGCGCGACACGCTGCCTCAGAGCGGGTTCGAGAAGCTCCAGGACGAGGTCCACTCCGGCATCAAGGACGACGTGCGTGGTGCCCATGCCGACGGCCATCAGCGTGTCCTCGTCGTGGTGAAGACGGCTCGCGCGCTGCAGCTCACGAGCAACCCACCCACCACGCGCTTCCATACCCGTGATCGTGGAGGCATCTGCCACCAACTCGCGAACGACGGAAAGGCCCGGTGGGTCAAATGACGACCGAGGCCACCCACTTCGTCTCGCCGTTCAACGGACCCGTCGAGATCGGCCTGCGCGCGCTCTGCGTGCTGACCACGGCGTTCCCCGCTGCGTACGCGCTGCAGCGGCTTGTCGTCTTCGACTACTTCCTCGTCCACTCCGATGACATCGAGGGCGGCCCCGAGGGGCTGCATCCGAGAACCCCGCATCGCGGTGGCGAGATCCTTGTCCGACGCGGCGTGATTCAAGACGGGCTCACGCTCTACGAGAGCCGAGGGCTCATCGAGCGCGTCTACAAGAACGGCGGCATCTTCTTCGCCGCAACCGACAAGTTTGCCGACTTCCTCGACACGCTCATGACCCGCCCCCCGAAAACTGATCCATCCGCTATGAGAGTCCCGACCGGCCCCGGCTGGGCCGAGGGAGGCCTCGAGACTCTCGATGAAACGGACACGACACACCCCTGAGCAGATCATCAACAAGCTTCGCGAGGCCGACGCCATGCTCTCGTCGGGCCGCTCGATGGCGCAGGTGCTGCAGCACCTTGGCGCGAGCGAGCAGACCTTCCACCGCTGGCGCAACCAGTACGGCGGCATGAAGTCGGAGGAGGCGAGGCGGCTGAAGGAGCTCGAGGTCGAGAACGCCCGGCTCAAGCGGCTGGTCGCGGAGAAGGAGCTTGACATCTCGATCCTGAGGGAGGCGAACGAGTACCTGGGAAAACCGCAAGCCCCTCGCGACGGAGGACGGTCGTGAGCCACGTGCGTGATCCATCCGCGGGCAGGTCGGGTGCTCGGAGCGGCGGGCCTGCGCGGTGCTCGGCCAGCACCGGTCGACGCAGCGCGACGGCCATCGCATGACGCGCGAACGCCGTCGCACACGACGGCACGGCCTGATCGGGGTACTGCCGACTGGCGTGACATCCCCTCGCAACATCACTCCGAGCATGTTCTGCGGAGACACCAGAACAGGCGGCTACGCGCAGTATTTAGCCCGAAGGTCGCACGAGTTGATCGCCATTGCGCCGCGGCGAGGTAGACTCCCTTAAGCGGCGTCGGCTATGCGGAACCGCAGAATCAACTGTTAGGCTTCACAGGCACGCCATGTCCCCGCTTCAACCAGTCGAAGACGAAATCCGCGCGATCGTGGACCTCGAGACCTCCGCTTGGGATCGGCTCGACGCCGATGCGCTGGTTGATCTCTTCCATCCAGAC
>JBIKXP010000263.1:0-4093 GCA_044355685.1 Phycisphaerales bacterium | reverse complement strand
TACGAGCGCGCAGCGCGAGCAATGAAGCGCGCGACTGCGACAGCCTTTCATGGGTGCCACTACGTCTAGTAGTGCGGAGTCGACGTGGCCGGGAACGGGCGTCGTGCCGATGCGGCCGCGAAACCACCACTGGAAGTGGTGGCACCCATTTTGGCTGTCGACTCGAACGTCCGTCGTTCCGGGGACTTCGTCCCCGGGCACCCGTGGTGTCAGACTCCGACGTTCCCAGCCCGCGGCGATTCACTCGCCGCGAGGCTGACCAAAGGGAGCGGCCGCAGCCGGGACCGCTCAAATCGCGAGTCGCGAGCGCTGAAACGCGCCCCCCAGGCCGCCGCGATTCACTCGCGGCGAGCCTGACCAGAGCGAGCGAAAGCGAAGCGAGTCGCGAGCGCTAAAAACCACGTCGCGACCGCTCAAAACTCGATGACCCTCGCATCGCCTTGCACGCCCGTCAGGCGATGGTTCAGCCCCGCGTGCATGTAACCAAGGCGCAGGTGGTCGAGCCCGAGCAGGTGGAGCACCGTCGCCTGGAAATCCTTGACGCGCACCGGGTCGCGCGCGATGCGATAGCCAAGCTCGTCGGTCTCGCCATAGACCGTGCCGCCCTTCACGCCGCCGCCGGCCATCCAAATCGTGAAGGCATGCGGGTGGTGATCGCGGCCCAGGAAGTTCTTGTTCCCGTCGCGGAACTCGGCGACCGGCGTCCGCCCGAACTCGCCGCCCCAGATGACGAGCGTCTCGTCAAGCAAGCCCCGCCGGCGCAAGTCGCGCACGAGCGCCGCGACCGGCTGGTCCATCTCGCGGCACTTCTTCGGCAACTGCGTAAGAAGATCGTCGTGCGGCCCCGTGCCGTGTCCGTCCCAGCCCCAGTCGTAGAGCTGCACGAATCGCACGCCGCGCTCGACCAGCCTGCGCGCGAGCAGGCACGAGTTCGCGAGGCTCGGCGTTCCCGGCTGCGCGCCGTACTCCGCAAGCGTCGCCTGGCTCTCGCGCGTCAGGTCCATTGCTTCGGGAACGGCCATCTGCATGCGATACGCCAGCTCGTATTGCGCGATGCGCGACAGCGTCTCGCGGTCGCCGTGCCGCGCGAAGCCCACCTGGCCGAGGTCTGCGATCGCGTCGATGGTCGCGCGCCGCGTCTCGCGCAGCATGCCGTCTGGATCCTTGACGTAGAGCACCGGATCACCCGATGCGCGGCACTGCACGCCCTGATAGACACTCGGCAGGAACCCGCTGCCCCACACACTCTTGCCGGCGTCGGGAGCCTTGTCGCCCGAGACGAGCACGACGAACGCCGGCAGATCGCGCGACTCGCTCCCGAGCCCGTAGCCGACCCACGAGCCGAAACTCGCGGCGCCGAACCGCGCTTCGCCCGTGTGCAGCATCAGCTGCGCTGGCGCGTGGTTGAACTGATCCGTCGTCATCGTCTTGATCAGGCAGACCTCGTCCTCGATCGTGCGGAAGTGCGGCAGGAGATCGCTTGTCCAGAATCCGGCGCGGCCGACCTGCTGGAACCGGTGCTGCGGCGCGAGCAGCGTCGGATGCCCCTTGATGAAGGCGAACTTCTCGCCCTTCAGATACTCGTCTGGACATGGCGTGCCGTGGAACTTCGCGAGTTGCGGCTTGTAGTCGAGCATCTCCAGCTGGCTTGGCGAACCGGCGAGATGGATGTAGATCACGCTCTTCGCGCGCGCCGCGAAGTGGGGAGCCCGCGTCGCCAGCGGATTGTCCGCGTCGATTCCGCCGCCGGCCGCGCGCGCCTCGCGCGCCAGAAGATCGGACAGCGCGATCCCGCCGAGGCTGAACGCAGCGGCACCGCCGGCGAGCCGTCCAAAGGACGAACCGAGGAACGTGCGCCGCGTCTGGGCCGAGAGTGCGTCCATGGGGTCGAGGGGCTGCATCGGGTCGTCACGGCCTCGTCAGGAAGTCGTCGAGATTCAGGATCACGTTCGCCGCGGCGACAAGCGCCGCATCGCGCGCAAGGTCCACGGAGCCATCCGCGGCGCGGCCGGCCAGGACGCGCGCCGGAGCGTCGTTGCCTGCGTAGCGCTCCCGCTCCGAGCCTACCAGCGCCACGAGCCGGGCGACTTCGTCGGCGTGGGCGGTGCGTCCGAGCGCGCGCTCGAGCATCGCGCGCACCGCCGCCGCATCGACCGCATGCGTGCGCGCCGACACCGCGAGCGCCTGTGCGGCCTCGAGGTACACCGGATCATTCAGCATCACAAGCGCAGCGAGCGGCGTGTTCGTACGGATCCGCCGCACGGTGCAGGTCTCGCGGCTCGTCGCATCGAACGCGATGAACGATGGATAGGGCGAACTGCGGCGTAGGAAGGTGTAGATCGCGCGCCGGTAGCGGTCCTCGCCCTCGCTCGTCGTCCACGCATCGCCCGAGTAGACGACCTGCCACACGCCCTCGGGCTGCGGCGGCATCACGGGCGGGCCGCCCATCTTGCGCGACAGCAGCCCGCTTGCCGCCAGCGCGGTATCGCGGATCTGCTCGGCCTCGAGCCGCACGCGCGGCGCCCGCGACCACAGCCGGTTGTCGGGGTCGCGCATGAGCGCCTCCTCCGACGCCACCGACGTCTGACGGTACGTCTCGCTGAGGACGATCTCGCGCAAGAGCGCCTTCATCGAGAACCCACGCTCGATCAGCACGCCCGCGAGATGATCGAGCAGGGCCTGGTCGCTCGCGCCAGAGCCCATCACGCCGAAGTCCTCGCTCGTCTCGACGATTCCCCGTCCGAAGAAGAGTTCCCACGCCCGGTTCGCAGCCACGCGCGCAAACAGCGGGTTGTCGGCGCGCGACACCCACCGCGCCATCCCAAGGCGGTCTGTCGGCGCGTCGCCGGCCATTCCGAGCGCAGCGGGCACGCCGGGCGCGACCTCCTCCTGCGGGCTCGACAGCGCGCCGCGCGCCAGCACGTGCGTCTTTCGGCGCGACTCGGCCGGAAGTTCGCGCATGACGGGCGTGCTGGTCTTCACGCCCGCGCGCTCGAGCTCGAGCCGGGGCGCGTCATCGTCGCGGTCCGCGTCCTCGGTCTGGTTGAGATACGCGAGAAAGCTGAAGTACTCGCGGTGGGAGATCGGGTCGTAGGGATGCCCGTGGCACTGCACGCACTGGAAGGTGACGCCGAGGAACGACTGCCAGGTGGTCGACACCCGGTCGAACACGGCAGCCATGCGGAACTCCTCGTTGTCGGTGCCGCCTTCGGTGTTCGTGAGCGTGTTCCGGTGAAACGCCGTCGCGAGGCGGTCGACGTCGGCCGCGACGCTCCTCCCCTCCTCGACAAGCATGTCGCCGGCCAGCATGCGCACCGCGAAGTCGTCGTAGGGCATGTCTGCGTTCAGCGCGTCGATCACCCAGTCGCGCCACGCCCAGATCTCGCGGCGGTTGTCCTTCTCGTAGCCCTGCGTGTCGGCGTAGCGGCCGAGGTCCATCCAGACGCGCGCGAAGCGCTCGCCGTAGGCAGGGTTCGCGAGGAGCGCATCGACGAAGCGCGCGTAGGCGACGTCGTCGGCCGCAGGGTCGGACAGGTACGCGGCGCGAAGCGCGTCGTCGGGGGGAATGCCGGTCAGGTCGAGCGCGGCCCGGCGCGCAAGCGTGGCGCGGTCGGCGCGCGGCGCCGGACCCAGGCCAGCCTGTTCAAGCCGTGCGAGCACGAAGCGATCGAGCGGCCGGGCGATCCACGATGCGTCCGCCACGACCGGGGCGGGCGGCTCCTCGCGCGGAGTGAACGCCCAGTGCGTCCCCCAGCGCGCGCCTTCCGCCACCCAGCGCTCGATGGCGCGGATCTCATCCTCGGCAAGCGACGCTCCCTCGGGCGGCATGCGCTCGTTCGCGTCGCTCGATCGAATCCGCGACACCATCTCGCTTGCCGCCGGATCCCCCGCCACCACGGCCGTGCGACCGCTCCGGAGCGGAGACGTCACCCGCGCGTACTCGGCGAGGTTCAGGCCCGCCATCTCGCGCACGCCGCCATGACAGCGGAAGCACTTCGAGGCAAGGACGGGCAGGACCTCGGTCGCGAAGTCGACCGGACCATCTGACGCGCCGCGCGCCGCCGGCATGGCCGCCGACATGGCCACCGGCATG
>JBIKXP010000075.1:0-13532 GCA_044355685.1 Phycisphaerales bacterium | reverse complement strand
GGTGCTGCTTCTCGTCGGAGCCGCGGCCGTTCTCGTCGGCGGGCGACCCCATCATGAAACTCCCCTCGGGAACGAGCAGGAGCACGATGTCGGTGGCCTTGTGGCGGATCTTCCAAGGGCGCCCAAGAACTTCGATCCTCTGGCGCACCGCCGCGTCCGTCACCACAGCGGGATCGGGCAGCGTCGTGATGACTTTGTAATCCTTGAACGACATGCAGTCAGCGCAAGCGGAATGCCGAAGCGGGACTTCATCGAGCGTACGCCACGTCTCACGCGGGGGGCCACACCCACGGTTCTCACCCGGAAAGGTGACGGCGCCAACCAAACTCAAGGAGGGGTCGAACGAGATCCCTCGAACAGGGAAGGATGTTACACAGATTCGTCCGCGTTTCGGGGACCACTTTCAAAGATTACGCAAGGTGGGAAGCGAAAGAGCCCGCCACCCTCCCCGGTTCGATCGGTGAGCGTCGACGCTCGGCACAATCTTGACACAGACTCGGCGGAGACTCGAGGCACAACTCGAGGCACAACTCGAGGCAAACTCGAGGCGGACTCGAGGCAGACTCGAGGCGGACTCGAGGCAAACTCGAGGCAAACTCGAGGCGCGATCGGCGCTGCGCATCCGCAGCACGCGCCCGGCACGGGTTCGGAACCTAGAGGCGCGTTCGAATCGCCCAGAGATCGGGGAAGAGCGGCGTGAAAAGCGTGGTACGCAGATAGGCCGCGCCCGGGCTTCCGCCTGTTCCCTGCTTGAAGCCGATGGTGCGCTCCACCATCTTCACGTGGCGATAGCGCCACTCCTGCACGCCTTCGTCGAGGTCGACGAGCAGCTCGCACACCTGTCGCTCGGATGGATGCCGACGGTAGACGTCGAGCAGCGTGTTCTGGAACTCAGGCCATTCGCGCGGCGCTTCGGTGACATTGCGCTCGAGAAGCTCCGCAGGAACCGCATGCCCCTGCCGAGCCAGGAACCGCGCAAAGGCGTCGTACAAGGTGGGGTGCGACCACCGCGCCTCGACGGCCTTCCGCTCGGGAGAGCCCTCGGGGTAGTGGGTGAGGACGCGGGCATGCTTGTTCCCAAGCAGGAACTCGAACTCACGGAACTGCACGCTCTGGAATCCGCTTGAGTTCGCGAGGAAGTTCCGGAACGACAGGAACGAGACAGGAGTCATCGTCTCGAGGACATCGATCTGCTGCACCATCGTCTTGAGGATGGTGAGCATGCGCTTGAGCGTGCTGCACGCCTGCGGGATATCGGCGGTGACCAGTGCGCGCGCAAGGTGATCGCCCTCGTGCAACTGCTGCTTGAACCACAGTTCGTACACCTGGTGGATCACGATGAAGAGCATCTCATCGTGCTCGGGCTGGCCCGAGTCCGGGTGCCGCGAAAGCGGCTGCTGCAGCGAGAGAAGGTCGGAAACGCGGAGGTACGATCCGTAGGTGAGTTGCACGACAAGAGGCTAGCGCATCGCAGCACTCTTCGCCGACCGCTGGGCATTCCGCGTCGGCAGCCGGTTCAGCGCCCCGCCGTACCCGACGCCTTCACGACCTGAAGCCGCCCGCTGCGAAGGTCCCACACGACCTGCTGCGCGCGAATCGGCGAGGGCTGACCCTTCACCGCGATGACGACCGAGCGCCCCTCCTCCGCCGTGAGGGTGGCGACTCCGGTGACGACCGAGTAGTCGAACGAGCCGCACTCGACATCCTGCTCCGGCGTGCGGATCTGGACGCGTCCGGTTCCCTTCACGCCGAGGAGTTCTGCGGGGCCGCCGAGGTCGACGCCGCCCGGTTCCGTCGACTTCTTCGCGTCGGCACCGGCATCGGCTTTCTCGAGCGGACGCTTCACGATGGCCTCGAGCGTGTCGCAGCTCATCGAGAGCGTATCGTCCGGCCGCGCGCCCGCGTGCAGAACCTCGATGCCCGAATCCATCGTGATGCGGAAGACGTCGTCGTATTGCCGCTCGATCGCCATGCGCCGTTTCCAGCGGAAACGGGTCGTGCCTTCGCTTCCAAGCGTGATCTGGCCTGGCGTGCGCTCGCGGCCTTCCGGGCCTGCCTTTGCGGGTGGCAGGTTCACGAAGATGCTGCCGTCGCCGACCACGAGGCCTTCGCGGGTGCGCATGTCGTATTCGATGTGCTCGCCCATGACGCGGAACACCTTGGGCTCGCCTGCGCGATCGGGCGTCTCCCACGTGCGGCTCTCGACGCGCGCCGCACCCTTCGCAATGAACTGGTCGAGCGAGCGCTTGACCGAGCCGATGTCGCCAGCCGCGGAATCGCGCTTGCCGCGCGCGGCCTCCTCGCGTGCAGCAGGATCGACGCCCAGCTCGAGCAGCAACGACTGCGCGTCGACCGCGTCGCTTGAGGTCGGCGCGGGTCTGCTGCGGACCTTCACGTCGCCACGGAGATCGAGCGTGCCGCGCGACTCGCTGATCTCGGTGTAGTCGAGCATGCCGCTCCAGCCGGCCTCGAGCGTGGGGTCGCCCTCGGGGTTCGGCCGCTCGATGCGGCCCGCGCCGAGCGCGATCGGATCGCGGAAGGCGCGGAAACGACCGGGGCCCTCGCTGCGGGCGCTGCGCGTGGCGTCGTCGAAGCGAAGGTCGCGGAGGTTGTCCGCGATGACGTTCGCGCGGACGATCGCGACGTTGTCGCCGGTGAGCCGCAACTTGCGTCGTGCCGCCTCGCCCACGAGGGTGTCGGCGAACACGCGCGCGCCTTCCTTGAGGAGTACCTGCACGCCGCCGCGCGCCTCGACGACGTCGACATCGATGTCGCCGAACTCGGAGCCGAGCGCCGGCGGCTTCTCGCCGCGCTGCGAGCCCTGGTTCGTGGTCGCATCGCCGGTCGCATCGCCGGCCGCATCGCCGGCCGCATCGCCGGCCGCACTGGCGGGGCGCTCGAAGAATGTGACCTCGAGATCCTCCGTCCAGATCGTCTGGCTTGCGTCGCGCGCCTCGACGGCAGACTTCGCCACCAGCTTGCGCGGCACCGAATCGCCCTTGGCGCCTTGATCGAGGAAAAGCTCGATCCGCCCCGCCGCCATCGCGCCGTCGCCGCTGAGCCGACGCACGCGCACGGCGCCGGCACGTCCCTCGGCGTCCTTGCCGCCGTCGGCGATGATGGCGTCGATGCGCTCGGCATCGCTTGGACTGAAGGCGACCTCGAGGCTGTCGGCGTCCATCTCGAACTGCCTGGCAAACACGTTGACGCCGCCGCCGAACTTGGCCTGTGAAAGCGCGGCGTCCTCGCCGCCGCCGCTGAAGCGCAGGTCGACGCCACCCTTCCACGTGATCTCGATTTCCTGGGTCGATGGGTCGAAGCGCGTGCCTTCCTTCGGTGGCTCCACGCGCGACTGGACCATCGCGACCGCGGCGGGATCGGCCGACACGAGGAGCCGCGCGATGTCGGGCACGGCGGCGGGCGCACACTCGAGGAGCGACACAGCGCGCGAGTTGCCGCGCGACAGCGCCATGCGACCGGAACCCTCGATGCGCCCCTCGCCGCCGCGGAGGCTGGCTCGGAAACTCGTGCCTTCGAGCGCCATCCGCGGATTCGAGACGGTCAGCGGCATGCCCTCGCGGCCATACGCCTCGACGGTTTCGTCGCGGACGCTGTAGCGCAGGCGCGAGCAGACGATGCGAGACTTGGACCGGCCATCGAGGACCTCGACGCGCGGACCGGTGATGTCGAAGCGGATGTCGTCCTCGCTCGCGAGCTGATCGGCAGGCTCGACGGCCGGGAGCATGACGAGCGACCCGCCGAATGTCACGGTGACGCTGTCGGCCGGCGAGGTCTGCGCCAGCGCAAAGGGGACGAGGCCGAGGGCGATGATCTGCGACGAGACGGGCGCATGCCCTCGGGAAAGGGACGTCATGTGGGATTCAGAGTGGAAGCGCTGCAGGTCGGTCGCGGCGAGGCGATCCCCGATGCGGGCATGATCGACGGCGCCGGCGGACGCAACGTCGATCGGCGAGCCGGTGGCGGAGTTCCTCGGCACGAAGGCGAGATCATCGAGCCCGCGCGACTCGAGGCTGAAGATGGCGACGAGTTCCTCGCCTGTGATCGTGCTGGTGATGCCGTCCTTGACTCGGACGATCTCGACACCGCCGAGCATGACGAGGCGGTAGAACGGATTCTTGCGGCGCGCCTCCGGTGCAGCGGCGGCGGCGGCGGATGCCGGCGCTGGCTGCGCGGGCGATGGCTGCGCGGGTGCTGGCTGCGCGGGGCCTTCCGTATCGGCGCGCGCCGCCAGCCTGCGCGCGGCGCGATCGATGCGAATCGGCTCGATCGCGCGATCGACGGTCAGCCGCTCGAGCCCGTCGCCATCGGCGTCAAGAACGAGCGACAGGCCTTCGCCCGCGAAACTGCCGGCCTCGGTCGCCACGCGCACGGCGCGGTCGCAGCGCACCTCGCCCAAAATGCCGTCGAACTGCGCCTGTTCAGCCGTCACCACGACCGCGGGCGAGTCGCGATCGGTGTCGATCGCCGTGCCGTCGCCCTTCGGCTTGAAGAGGCGGACCTCGACGTCCTCCTCGAGTGTGCCCGACTCGAGCGCTCGGCTCGGCACATAGGCGACGCCCTTGCGCGCCGCGAGCGCAAGCACGCGGCCATCCTTCAGGTAAATCAGCGCGCGCGGCTCGCGCATCGAGAGCTGGCTTCCCGCGAGCGGCTCGAGCTTGGTGGCGCTGTACTGCTGCGCCAGGCGTCCGGTTTCGTCGGCCACCTGGATCCACGCGCCCGAGGCGAGCGACACCGCGGTCTGGTCGGGATTCGCGCCCGAGGCACGCGCGAGTTCCTCGGCGGTCGCGAGTTGCGGCGGCAGCAGTTCGACGGCGCCGTCGATCCGGCTCGTGCGCGTCGAGCGCGCGGAATCACGGTCGAGGTTCATCGCGGCGACGACCACGAGCACCGCGAGCGCCGTCGCCGGCACGGCGAAGAGAAGCCCGCGTCGCTCGGCGAGGAATCGGCCAAGCCTGCCGCCCGGCACCTGTTCGACACCGCCGCCGCGGAACTTGCGTCCCTTCATGTCGCCCTTCATGTCGCCCTTCATGTCGCCCTTCATGTCGTGCCTCCCCCGCCGGCGAACTCCCGGTCGAAGGTGCGCACCGCCTCCGTCCAGCGCTGCTGCGCCTTCAGGATGTGCTCGATCGACTCGCGCACCGCGCCGCTTCCGCCGGGCCGCGCCGTCACGAACTTCGCCACGTCGAGGACTTCCTGCGCAGCGTCGCGCACCGCAATCGGCAGTCCGCAACGGCGCAGGATTGGAAGATCAGGCAGATCGTCGCCGATCATCGCCACGTCGCTCGCGGCCACGCCAAGTTCTGCGATCAGCGCGTCGAAGGCGCCGCCCTTCTCCTTCGAGCCGGACACCACGTGCCGCACCCCGAGTTCGCGCAGGCGATGACGCAGCGCCATGCCGTTGCGACCGGTGATCACGGCCGTCTCGTAGCCGAGCCGCGCCCACATGCGCAGCGCCGCCCCGTCACGGACGTGGAATCGCTTCGTCTCGTGGCCGGCGTCGTCGATGGCGATGCCGCCATCGGTGAGGACACCATCGACGTCGAGACAGAGGAGCTTGATGCGTTCAATCGCCACGGCGAAAGTGTACCCGCCGAAGGCCGCGGCACGCCCGGGTTTCGCCGGGATCAGGTGGCGCCGACGAGTAGAAGCATCCCGAGGCCAAGGTAGACGAGCATCGTGCAGGTGTCGGCGATCACGAGCGTGACCGGCCCGGCCGCCACGCTCGGATCGAGACGCAGCGCATGCAGCACGATCGGCACGCCGCCGCCGGCGAGGGCCGCCACCACCATGGAGACGCCGATCGCGAGGAACATCGTGAGGGCGCCATTCACCCCGCCGCCCCAGAGGAGGCTGGCAAGGCCGACGAGAACCCCTGACGTCAACGAGAGCAGGACGGCGGTCAGCGCCTCGGTGCGCAGGCGCTTCAAGATCGCCGCGCGCCCGACCTTCTTCTCGTCGTCGGTCACGCCGGAGCCGACCGAAAGCGTGAGCGACTGCATCGAGACGCTCTCGCTGAGCGCCAGCACAAGCGGAAGGAAGAACGCCAGCAGCACGACCTGCTGGAGCAGGTCGGAGAACAACGACCCGATGAGCGCGCACACCATGCCGCCACCGATGTTGCAGAGCAACCACGGCATGCGCATGCGGTAGCTCTCCCACGGCGTCAGGTCGGCGGCCCGCTCGATGTGCAGGCCAAGCGTCTGGAAGACGCCGCGCACGCGCTCGTGCTCGGCGCGCTCGAGCGTCTCGCGCGCATACTGCTCGACGTCGATCGCCCCGACGAGACGACCTTCGTCGTCGACGACGGGCAGCGCCAGCAGCTTCGACCGCGCGAATTCGTCGAGCGCCTCGCTGAACGAGGTGTGCATCGTGATGGGCGCCGCGTCCTGCGTCATCACGTCGCGGATGCGCGAGTCGGGGCTTGAGAGGAGCAGCGCCCGCATCGACACCTGCCCGACGAGTCGGTCGTCGTCGTCCAGTGCGTAGACGTAGATCACCGGATGGTCGATCGTGCGCGCGCGGAGTTCGTCGATGGCCTCGCTGATGGTCTGGTTCGCGTTCACCGCGGTCTGCACCGAGCGCAGGCCGTGCAGCACGGCCGCGGAAAGCGCGGAGTTCTGGGATGACCTTGCGGTCCTCGCCTGAAGCATGACGGGAAGCGTAGCGCGAACGGGGCCGCCGTGGGCTGCGGCGCGAGTTCAGCCACCGCCGTCGGCGGCGGCCGGCATGGCGAGGAACGCCGTCGCGATGTCGTAGAGCGCATGCGTGGCCACGACGATGCCGAAGCCGCGCACGGCGAACAGCACGCCGAAGTAGATGCCTGCACCGAGATAGAAGACGAAGCGCTGCGCGATGAGCGCGCCGTCCGCGCCATGCAGCGGGTGGTAGATCGTGAAGGCGAGCGCGCTCAGGCCGATGGCGATGGGCATCGACACGTTCCGCTTGAACCCGGCCAGATCGCCGAGCACCGTTGTGAGCAGCCAGATCAGGAGCAGGCGGAACACGAGTTCCTCGTAGAGCCCCGCGCCGATCGAGACGGCGATCCGCGCGCCGAGCGAGAGCGCTCCGAAGTCGTCGACGCCGGCAAGCGGAAGCGCGCGCACCACGATCTGCGCGAAGACGAGAAGCGGCAGCGCGAGCGCCACGCTCTCGAGCAGCATGCGCAGGCACACGCCGAGATCGACGATCCACGGCGCGCGCCGGGAGGCGTTCCAGCCGAGCAGGATCGCGACGATCAGGAGGCCAGGAAGCGACAGCGCAGACGGACCAAAGCCGAGCACATCGAAGAGCCGGAGGATCGCCAGATGCGCGCCGTTCGTGAGGAAGCCGTCGGGGGAGCGCAGCACCCGAACCAGCTCGTACTCGTAGATCGCGATGAAGGGCAGCAGGAAGAAGAGGATCTCGAGCGGCCGCCGGGACGCCTCAAAGTAGCCCTGCGCGACAAAGTCGGAAAGCGAAGACCCGCCGCGAGCGGAGCTCGAGGCGGGTCTGGTGTGCTGCGTTCGACGTTCACCCATCGGGGGTTCCGCTCGCGACGACAGAATCGAATCTCGCTGTCGAAGGTCGGTGGTCCCCCGCGTTGCGGCGACGCGCGTCGAGGCTCGGCACGCGCACTCTCAAGAAGAGAACCGCTCCAGCCTCCTGCGCGACAACCGCGTGTGTCCGGCGGAGAAGCCGCCGAACCCGCGCGGGATCACTTCTTCTTCATCGCCGCGACCTTCGCGGCCATGCGGCTCTTGCGGCGCGCGGCGTTGTTCTTGTGGATCGTGCCGGTGGCCGCGATCTTGTCGAGCGTGCGGGCCACCTTGCGCATTTCCTTCTCGGCGGCGGCGGCATCGCCGCTCGCGACGGCCTTCAGGAAGTCGCCGGTGTCGGTCTTGATGCGGCGCTTGCGCCAGAGGTTCCGGGCGTTGCGCTTGACGGTCTGGCGTACACGCTTCTTGGCTGATTCGGTATTTGGCACGGTCGGTCCTGTTGCTTCGGTCCTGCGTTGAACTCAGACGTCGATCCTCGGGAGGCGTCACCGCCCCCGCTTCGGTGGACGACGAGCGTCGCACACCGAGACGACCGGGTCGAAAGTTCCCGGCGAAACCGCCGGGTTGGGAATATTGCCCACTCTCGGCGGGGAATGCAAGTGGCGCGTCTGCGGCGGGTTCGGACACTCGGGCTCGGGTTGGGCGTGCGCCGCAATCGACCCAAGTCGCGAAAGAGACCCCCTTGCCCGCCGTTTCTCAAAGCCATACTGCCATGCGCGTGAGCCGAACCAAGTCTCCAACCTCGATTTCCGCGCGTTCCGAGCGCACGGATACCCGCGATGCCGCGCGGGAACTGGCCACGGCCCTGCGCGCCGGAACGGTCGTCAGGCCCGACATCCTGGTCGTCTTCGCATCGTTTCACCACCGCGCATTGTTCTCGGACGCCCTCGACATCCTTCGGGGCGAGCTGCACCCAGCGCACGTGCTCGCGTGCACCGCCCGCAGCGTGATCTCAGATGGCGACGACCTCGAGGGCGGCGCCGCGATCAGCGCGCTGGCACTCTCGCTTCCCGGCGTCGTGGCGCGTCCGTTCTGGTTCGATCTAAACGATGGTCCGCCGACCGTCTGGAGCGAGGAACTGATTCGGAGCCGCGTCGCGCTCGCGCCGGATGAAGGCAACGAGCGAGGCACGCTTCCCCACTGCGGAATCCTGATGCTCTCCGATCCGTTCTCGATCAGCACGTCGCAGGCGTGCGCCGCGATCGACGCAGCGGCCGGCCCGCACGGGGCGCGCATCATCGGGGGCATCGCCAGCGGCGCAAGCCACGCGGGCCTGAATGTCCTTGCGGCAGACCGGCACATCGCGCACATGGGCGTCGTCGGACTCTCGCTCTTCGGCGATCTCACCATCGACACGATCGTCAGCACCGGATGCCGCCCGATCGGCGCGCCGTTCGTGGTGACGAAGGCGCAAGGAACGCAACTGCTCGAGCTCGGCGGGCGGCTCGCACTCGCCGCGGCGCAGGCGATGGCGGAGTCGCTGCCCGAATCCGAGCGCGCGCACTTCGCGCACGGGCTTCTCGTGGGCGTTGCGATCAACGCATCGAAGCCGAGGCTCGGCCGCGGCGACTTCCTCGTCCGCCCCGTGCAGGCACTCGACGCCGCGCGCGGCGCCATCACGCTGACAGAGCCTGTGCCCGTCGGTTCGACCGTGCAGTTCCAACTGCGCGACGCGCACACCGCGACCGAGGACCTCAGCATGCTCCTCGACGCGGAGGTGATGCGCGACCCGGCCATCGCAGCGCTCATCTTCTCCTGCGAATCGCGCGGCATCCGCCTCTACGGACTCAATGAGATGGACGCGTCGCTCGTCGCGCGGAGGCTCAACCACGTGCCGATCGCCGGCTTCCACTGCTCGGGCGAGATTGGTCCGTTCGGGAAGCGCTCGCTCGTCCAAAGCCAGTCGGTGGCGGCGGCAATCTTCCGGGCCGGTCGCCCGATCATTCCCAGAGGCTGAGCGCAACCGGGCGGCGCCGCGGCCGGGTACTCGTTGAGAAACCGCCCCGTTTGCCAGCGATCTCGGGCTCGGTCGGGCCTCGCGCAAGCCCTTCGTAAGGCTCGGACGGCTCCGACGTTCGACCGGCTCGCTCGGCAACCTTGCGCCGGATTGGGCGAATCGCGCCACCCGATGGCCGTAGAAGCGGCCGCGCCCCCCGCGCCGATTGACGCGGGGGCGAGAAGACCCGATACTCCCCGGCTCGGGCCTTGGGCCCATGGAGATCTGCTGATGTCGTCTCGTTCTTCCACTGGAGTGGTCATTGCCCTGGTGGTCTTCGTCGTTCTCACCGTCGCCCTCCTTGCGATCTCGATCGTCCTCTTCACCGGCCAGTCGGCCGCCGAGAAGCGCGAGAGCGAGGCACGTGCCGAGCTGAACGCCTTCATCACGGCAGGCGAACTCGGCCGCAGCGAGGTGCAGGCCATGCGCGCGAACGCGGGCAGCCAGAGCCTGTTCAGCTACATGTCCGATCAGGGCGCCCAGATCGGCGAGTTCGTCGTGGGCGACCGCGGCGCGTCCGTTGCGAAGATGCGGACCGATCTGAACGTTCCCGAGGGCCAGTCGGTCCGCGACGCCATGCGCAAGGTCATGCAGGAGCGCGACGCGCGCTCGCAGGAGGCCAACAGCCTTCGCACGCGCTCGAACGACCTCGACAAGGAAGTCCAGTCGCTGAAGGCGAAGCTGGCCGACGCCGAGAAGGCTCGCGCCGCCGCCATCGCCGAGGTGACCGCCAGCATCGAAGGCTACAAGCAGGCGGCCGAGGGCTACCGCGGCTCGTTCGACTCGGCGAAGGCCGCGCTCGAGCAGTCGCGCGCCGACCTTGAGGCGCGCCTCGCGGGCGAGGTTTCCGCCCTCCAGACCGAACTCGACACCCTGCGCGCCGAGCGCTCGGTGCTTGATGGTCGCATCTCCGCGCTCCAGCGCAAGGTCGAGGCCACCGCAACCAAGGCTGCGAATCCGGCAGCGCTCGTCGATGCCCGCGTGGTCGACGTCGACGCGAAGAGCGGCATGCTCTTCATCGACATCGGTTCGAACAAGCGCGTGATCCCCGGCATGACCTTCGAGGTCTTCGACGACGCCGTCGCCATCTCCGCCTCGGCCGACAGCGGCTCGCGCGGCAAGGCCAGCGTCCAGGTCGTCAAGGTCGGCGAGACCACCTCGACCTGCCGCGTCCTCCGCGGCTCCGCCAGCCGCCCGATCGTGAAGGATGACGTCCTCGCGAACGCCGTCTTCAACCCCGACTACAAGTTCAAGTTCCTCGTGCACGGCAAGTTCGACGCCAACGGCGACGGCAAGGCGACCTCGGGCGAGGCCGATTACGTCAAGAGCCGCATCGTCGATTGGGGCGGCGAACTCGTCGACGGCGACACCCTCACCGGCGACCTCGACTTCCTCGTGCTCGGCGTCGAGCCCCCGATGCCGGTCGCGCTTGCGGGCGACGCCACCGAGGCGCAGACCATGGCGTACACCGATCAGCGCGCGGCTCGCGAGCTCTACACGAGCCTCTTCCGCACGGCCTCGGACGCCCAGATCCCGATCCTGAACTGGACCCGGTTCGAGGCGCTCACGGGAACCGTCGAGCGCTGACGGCAACCGAGCGCACGCGCCGTGTCGCTTGCAATTGAACTCGCTCAGTACGCGGCGGCCAGAACGGTCGCCGCGTTGCTTTCCCCATTCGACCCAGACCAGAACCTCGAGACGGCGCGGCTCGTCGGCAGGCTCTACGCCAGCGGCTCCGCACGACGGCGGCTCCGCGCGCAGAGCGGTGTGGCCCGCGCGTTTCCCGACATGGATCCGCGCATCCAGCGCGAGATCGTCGAGCGCTCGATCGGCCACATGTTCGGGCTCTTCATGGTCGATGCGTTCGCCATGCCGCAGGTGATCGGACACGAGAACTGGCACGAGCGCGTCCGGCTTGGAAACGTCGGACGGGCCATGAAGCACCTGACCAGCGACCGCCCCGCCCTCTTCATCACCGGGCACGTGGGCAACTGGGAGATCCTCGGATACGTGCTCGCGCTCGTCGGCTTCAAGATGACGGCGCTCGCGCGTCCGCTCGACAACCGCTTCCTCAACGAGTGGCTGCTCGGCGTACGGCAGAAGACCGGCCTCAAGGTCATCACCAAGTGGGGCGCGACCGACGAGATTCAGAAGGTGATCGAGTCCGGCGGCAAGGTCGGGTTCATCGCCGATCAGAACGCCGGCAACGACGGCCTGTTCGTGCCCTTCTTCTCGCGCCTCGCGTCGACGTACAAGTCTGTCCCGCTTCTTGCGCTCCGTTACGAGCTTCCGATCGTGTGCGGATACGCGCGGCGCATCGACGGCGGCTTCCGCTACGAACTGCGCGTGACCGACGTGATCGAGCCCGAAGACTGGGCCAACGCCGAAGACCCGATGCTCTACGTCGGCGCGCGCTTCAACCGCGCGATCGAGTGGATGATCCGCGAGAGCCCGGACCAGTATCTCTGGGTGCATCGGCGCTGGAACTCCCGCCCGAAGCATGAGCGCGATGGGGAGCCGATGCCCGCCCGGCTCGCGCGCAAGCTCGAGACGCTGCCGTGGATGACGCCCGAACTTCTCGCCGAACTGGGAAAGCCCGTTGATCAGCCCGTGAATCCGCGTGCACTTCGGCAGGAAGGCGCCCCGCAGGCGCTCGACCCCCGCTACCGTGCATAAGTCCTGTCCACGACGGAGCACACCATGGGCCAGCGTTTCTCAAACCGCACCATCGCCATCGTCGACGACGATCCCGACATCCTGCAGTCGATGGAAATGGCGTTCCGCCACGAGGGCGCGACCGTCCGCACCGCGACCGACGGCCTCGGAGCCCTGCACCTCGTGCGCGAGTCGAAGCCCGACCTCCTTGTCCTCGACATGATGCTTCCGAGAAGCTCCGGGCTTCTGGTCCTCGAGAAGTTCAAGGAGGAGGGCATCGTGGTTCCCGTGATCATGGTCACCGCCAACCAAGGCAAGCGCCACCGCGAGTTCGCAATCGGCCTTGGCGCCTGCCAGTACCTCTTCAAGCCGGTGTCGCTGGTCCGACTCCTCGAGATGGCCGAGTCGATCCTCTCCGGGAAAGCGGCCTGAACGATCTGCCGCGCGACGTGCTAGGCTTTAGGTTCGTTTGCCGTTCCCCAGCCACGCCATGCGCTACACCATCAACAAGATCAGACCCAAGCGCGACGGCGGCGGCATGCTGCCCTTGGGTACGCGCGCCGAGGTGGTGGCAGCGTTTGCGCGCATGAACACTGCGCCCGACCAGGATGGCGGGAAGTTCCTCTACGGCCCAGGCATGCGCGTCGAGCTTGACATCCGCGCCGAGCCCCCTTCGGCTCCCGCGGTGTTCTCCGCCGAGGTCAAGGTGGCTGAGGAAGAGCTCTTCGAGATCATCTTCCAGGGCACGGCGACCGAGTTCCCCGGCCCGCTTGCCAAGATGATCCGGCGCCACGGCTGGCACCTCCTGAACCTTGAGACGGGGTCGTGCTATCCCCCCATGCCGATCGACTCGGAGGACGACTCGTGACGGGAGGATTCGTGACGGGAGGATTCGTGACGACCGCTGCGATGACCGTCGACGGAAGCGATCGTGCGCTGCTGCGCGAGGCCGTCCGCAAGGCGGTCGACTTCCGCGGCGACGTCACGCTCGAACTGACCGACGGCAGCGCCGTGAGCGGCTACGCCTTCGACGCGCGGCTCAGCGACGCCACGAGGTTGGCAAACACCATCAACCCAGAGTCGGAGGAGATTCGGATCCTCCCCGCCGAATCGGCCGAGCGCACACGGATCCCGCTCGCGTCAATCCGCACGCTCCGCTTCACGGGTAAGGACGCGGCGAGCGGCAAGAGTTGGGAGAGCTGGATCCGCCGCTACGCCGAGAAGCGGCTGGCCGGCGAGGCCGCCAGTATCGAGTCGGAGCCCCTCTGAGAGGGTTTCCCGCTGCGGATTGCGTATCGGTCGGCCGACCGTGGCTTCAGTGCCCC
>JBIKXP010000262.1:0-4110 GCA_044355685.1 Phycisphaerales bacterium | reverse complement strand
TGCGTACCTCGATGAGGACCACCGACGGCTCGGCGCCCTTCACGCGCACCGGAACCAGGAGCGGCGCGCCCTTGATGGCGAGCGGCTTCTCGACCAGCAGCTCGATGGCGGCAACAGCGGTCCGCACGTCTGGTCCAAGCAGCGCGAGAACGAACGCAAGGACGAATGCGAACGCGGGGGCACGCGACGCCATCGCGGGGCGCGGCCATGACCCAGCGAACCGGTCCGGACCACGGTCGACGCTGGATGGTTGGCATGGGCTCGGACGGCGAGCGGCGCGCATGGGCGAATCGTACGAAACAGCGGGCCTTTCGCGTATGCTGCGGACGCCGGACGGCGCCACAAGGGCGAGCCTCGCGGCAAGCATCGAGGCGAGCCTCGCGTCAAGCCTCGCGTCAAGCCTCGCGTCAAGCCTCGCGTCAAGCCTCGAGTCGAGCCTCGGATCAAGCATCGAGGCGAGCCTCGGATCAAGCATCGAGTCGAGGCCCAGCCGGACACCACCGGCTTGTACGGCGTGTCGTGTGTCCCGAGATCCACCTCGAAGCAGAGCACTCTCCATGTCACGTGAACCGTCTGCGTCCAGAATCGACGGGCCCTTCTCCTCGACGCCGCTGCGTGCGCTGACACTGTCTCTCGTGACGGCGCTTCTCGGCGTGGGCTGCGGCGACGCGAAGGATGGCGCCGCCAAGAACGGAGCAGTGCGACGCGACGAAGTGCGAAGCGTGGAAGCTCCGGCACCGACGCCCGCACCGGCCCCCACCACGGCGCCGGCCCCCGCCACGGCACAAGCTCCTGTGTCTGCGGCAACGCCGCCTTCGCCGCCTGTAGCCGCCGAGCCATCGACGCCTCCTCCCGCGCCAGTTCCCGCGGCGCCATCGACCCCTCCCACAACCGCGACGGCTCCGGCGAAGGACCAGGTCAAGATGAGCAAGGAGTTCTGGCCGAGCGGCGGCGTCAAGTACACCTACGAGATGCGCCGCAGTTCGAACGGGAAGTGGGCGCGCAACGGCATCGGCCGAGCCTATTACGAGCACGGCCAGCTCGAGCGCGAGGGCGTCTACAAGAACAACGTCCGAATCGGCATCTGGAAGTACTACGACGTCGATGGCAAGCACATCCGCACGGAAGACCGCGGCACCGATGGCAATGGCGGCAACAGCGGCGATCCCCCGCTGCCCTGAGCCCTTCGAGGCTCTGTCCGACCGACGTCTCGTGCTCCACATGAAGGCCAAGGCCGCAGCCGACGTCACGCGGCATGCGTCGCTCGCGCTACGCTGCCCGCCGTGGATCCATCCGCATCATCAGGCGACCGCCATCGCGTCGTAGGCGTCGTGGGCGCGACGGGCGTGATCGTGGCTGCGATCGTTGGCGCCGGCATCTTCGCGCAGACGGGCCAGTTCGGCGCGTCGGTCGTCTCGCCGCTCAATCTTATCGCGCCGTGGGTGCTCGGCGGATTCGTGGCGCTCTGCGGTGGCCTGTCGCTTGCCGAACTCGGCGCCATGATCCCCTGCTCCGGCGGCAGCGTCGAGTTCGCGCGCCGCGCGTACGGAAAGACCGTCGGCTATCTGACCGCCACCGTCACGCTGCTCGCCGGCTATCTGCTTGCGATCGCCGTGGTCGCCCTCTTCCTGGCGAGCTTCGTCGACAGGCTCTTCGAAGCCGACGTACCGGACCACGCCATCGCGCTTGCCGCCATCGCGACGGCGTTCGTGTCGCAGGTGCCCGGCCTTCGCGCGGGCTTTGCGTTCAACACGGCGCTTTCGGTGCTCAAGGTCGGATTCGTCGCAGTCTTCGCCGTCGCCGGCCTGCTGGTGCCGGTCGGCGACCGGATGGCGGCGCCGGCCGAAGCCGCCGCCAACGCCCCGTCGCTCTTCTCGTCGGCCGTGGCGAGCGCGACGCTTGCCGTGAGCTTCGCCTATCTCGGCTGGTCGACCGGCGCAGACATCGCGGGCGACATCACCCGCCCCGGTCGCAACATTCCCCGCGCGATCATCGCATCGATCGGCATCGTGTTCGTCCTCTACATCGGTGTGAACCTCGCGTACCTGCGCGTCATCGACCCGGCCGCCATGGTCGAGCCGGACGGCACGCCCATGCAGGCGATCGGCTCGGTCGCGGCGACGCTCCTCTTCGGCGATGCGATCGGCCGCGCCATGACGGCGGTCATCGCGCTGCTCCTCTTCTCGACGATCGTGTCGGGGCTCATCACCTCCGCCCGCATCTGCGAGTCGATGGCGCGTGCAGGCGAGATTCCCGCATGGGCGGGCGTGCGCCGTGCAAATGGCGTGCCGCTGCGGGCGCTGACGCTGATGACCGCGCTGAGCGCCGCCATGCTTGCGATCGGCCCGCTCGGAGAGATCCTCGATCTTCTCACCGTGCTCATCGCGGTGTTCTCATCGCTCTCGGTCGCGGCCGTGATCGTGCTGCGCCGCACCATGCCGGACGCACCGCGGCCGTTCCGGGTCCCGCTCTATCCGCTGACGCCGATTGCCTACCTCGCGATCGCAGCGTGGGGCATCGTCTCGAGCGTGCTGGCGGGCGGCCTACGCGCCGTGGCTTCATCGCTGATTGCGATCGCGGTGCTGTTCGCGCTCCGGCCATTGCTTCGAGGCCGACGCAGCGCCACCTGAGCCACGCCTCGGCGCACGCCGCGGGACTCGGGAGCCATCGACTTGCCGCGCACGACGCGCAGGCACTCGCCTCACTCCGCCGCAGGCAGCGCGCGGGCGCTGACCTCGCGCAGCGCCGTGTTCGCAGGCTCGAGCTCGTCGGGCACGCTGTTGAGGTCGCCCGCAAGTTCCGCCGTGTCGCGCGCGCCCGGCAAGAGGCGCGAGTTGAACGACGCCACAGCGCTGTTGTAGCCCTTGGTCGCGCTCTCGAGGCCCTTGCCGACCTTCTCGAGATGCTCGGCGAAGGTCGAGATGCGCGTGAGCAGTTCCTTCGCGCTCTCGCCGATCCTGCGCGCGTTCTCGTTGAGCTTCGCCTGCTGCCACTGCAGCGCGCACGTGCGCAAGAGCGCCAGCAGCGTCGACGACGTGCAGATGATGACGCGCGCATGCATCGCGTCCTCGTAGAGGTCTTTGTCCTCCTCGAGCGCCGCGATCAGCCCGCTTTCAAACGGCACGAAGAGCACCGTGATCTCGACGCCTTCGCCGAGCGCCTTCGCGTACTCGCGTGAGCTGAGCCCGCGCACGTGGTTGCGCAACGCCTGCGCGTGCGCGCTGCGCCGCGCGGCCCGATCGGCGTCCGACAGCGCCGGATCGAGCGACTCGAGGTAGGAGGTCATGGGCACCTTCGCGTCGATCGGGACGAAACGCCCGCCAGGAAGACGCACGGTCATGTCGGGGCGCAGGCGGTTGCCTTCGTCGTCGGCGATGCTCGTCTGCTCGCTGAAGTCGACGTTGTCGACGAGGCCGGCCATCTCGGCGATGTTGCGCAGCGACACCTCGCCCCAGCGGCCGCGCTGCGTGTTGTTGCGAAGCGCGCTCGACAGCGTGCTCGCGGCGCTCGAAGCCTTGTGCTGGAGCTCCGCGATCTGCTTCAACTGCTCGCCCAGCGCCTTCACATCGCCCTCGCGCTTCTCGCCAAGCTCCTTCACCAACTGCTCGCTCTTCGCCAGCTGCTCCTTCAGCGGCGCGAGCGTCGCGTCGATCGCCTTCTGCCGCGCCTCGAGCTCCTGCTGCGAGAGCTTGTGATGGCTCTCGTACTGCTCCTTCGCCTGCCGCAGCAACTGCTCGGCGGTCTGCTTGAGGACGTCTGCGCCCGTCGCCTTGAAGGTCTCGGTCAGCGACGCCTTCGACTGGTCGATGGAGGCCTTCAGCTCGACGATCGACTTCTCACGCTCGGCGAGGAGCTTCTGCATCGCGCTCTCGCGCTCGCTGATGCGCTCCTCGGTCGCGCGGAGTTCCTGCTGTGTCTTCGAGCGAAGCGCAGCCTCCTGCTCCGCGCGCTGCCGCTCCGCGTCGACCTGTGCGCGCAGATCACGCACCTGTTCCTGCGCGGCGGCAAGCGACGCCTTCGCGCCGGCCTCGCCCTGCTGCGCGGCGCCCGCCTGCGTGCGCAGCGCGACGGTTTCCGCGCGCGCGGCCGTCAGTTCGACCTGCGCCTGCT
>JBIKXP010000261.1:0-4117 GCA_044355685.1 Phycisphaerales bacterium | reverse complement strand
GAGATCGCCGTGATGGTTCCGATCGGCGTCACCGCGCTCATCGTGCTCGTGCGCCACAACCGAAGGCTCGCGCTCGCCCGGAAGAGCAGCGAGGCGGACGTCGACGAGCGCGCGGCTTCGTAGTCGACGAGCGCGCGGCTTCAACTCGCTGTATCGCGTGGTTGGATCATTGGGGATACAGCTTCGTTTCCCCTCCTTGCCAGCCGGGCGCCGCGCGCATCTTTGGGCTTCGGCGATCCGTCAGACAGAGCCTAGAACGCGAAGATCGTGTCGATGAGCTTCGCGAGCAAGCCCTTCTCGGTGGTGTCGCGCAGCTGGCCGGTGGTCGTCTTCTTGATGACTGCGTCGGCCAGGCGCTGCGACTGGACCTGGTTGTTGACGTCGATGTCCTCGGGCCTGCAGATGCCGGAGAGCACGATGACCTGGCTCTCGCCGTCGTTGGCGATCTCGCGGCGCGCTTCGAGCACGAGCAGTCCGTTCGGGCGGACTTCGACGATTTCCGCCGTGACGCGCGCGGAGAAGTCGTCGGAGCGGTTGTAGCTGCCCTTCCCCTTGAAGGTCTTGTCGCCGCCGAGGCCGACCGATGGAAGTTCGGCGGAGTCGAGCGGCGTCAGGAAGCCATTGCCGATCGCTGTGGGATCGAGCGACACCCACGCATCGACCGCTGCGGAGGATTCCCAGTTCTTGTCGGCCTTCGCGTCGGCAGTGCTCTTCGACTTGCTTTGCTCGCTCACGACGATCGTGATGAGGTCGTGCACCGCGAACGTGCGTGGCTCGGGGTCCTTCACGGCGAAGAGGCTTCCGGGATCGTGGTTGCCCGGCCCGTGCACCGGCTTCGCTGCGCTGCGGTGGGCGTCGAGCGCCTGCGCCGTGAGCGAGCGGGTGGGGCGGAGGTCCTTCAGGTCTTCCGACTGTGTCGGCGCATCCGCTGGCGCCGTGCTCGGCGCCGGCGCGGGCGGCAGCGGGGCTCGTGCAGGTGGCGCCGCGCGCTCGGGAGCGGACGGAGACGAGCCTTGCTGGGCGAGCGACACGGAGAGGATGAGGACTGCTGGGGTCATGGTTCGTATCCGTCGGGTGAGGTTCGTGGTTCGGCGTCTCGCGTTCGCGCTCAGCGGATGACGGCGCGGCCGCTGTCGGTGACTTCCGCCGTGATCGCGCGCGACTCGCTGTCGCGGGCACCGCGCTTCTTAGTGTTTCCAACGCGCTGCAGCGCGATCATCTCGCCCACGGCGCCATCCTCGAGCGCGATCGCCTCGATCTCGATCGCGACGGCGCCGATCTCGCGGCGCACGATGACGCGATCGTTGCGGCGGACCAGGGCTGTGACCTGGAGGTCGTCGGTCGAGATCACGACGCCCGCGTCGATTCCGCGCGCGAGCTTGGCGCCCTTCATCGCATCGAGTGAATCCGAGGTCGCGGCGCGCGCCGCCTGCGAGGGCTCGAGCTCACGCTCCTCGACGCGCACGTCGGACGCGGAGATCGGCGTGCCGCGCCGCAACGTCGTCGGCGCGACCAGGGCATCGGTCGCGATGCGCGGCGACACCTTCACGCGACGCCGCGAGACGACTTCATCGCCGTCGAGCGCGACGATCTCGAAGCTGACATGGTCGGATCGGAGCGCGCTGCGCGCGGAGATCTCGTGGCGAAGCCCGGGAGTCGGTGCAAGGCGCGCGAGGTCCTCGGCCTCGATGTGGAGTCGAAGACGATCGCCTTCGGCGCCGAACGCGTTGCGCAGCAATTCGCTGACGACTCCGAGCGGCGTGCCTTGCCCAGCGTAGGCCGCCGGATCGATCGACGATCCGACGTTGCGCGAGGCTGGGGCGGCTTCGACCGCAGTCGCCGCCTCCGGCTTGGCCACCGCTCCACGCAGCGGACGAACGACGACTCGCTCGCCGCTGATGCGGAGTTCCGCGGTGTCTGCACCGGCCTCGGCGAGGCGCTCTTCGATCGTGGCGCGCGTGATCTCGAAGGCGGCGTCGCGCGCCTCGGCGATCCGGATGGCACCGAACTTCCGCACCGCGGCCTCATCGAGCTTCGCGATGTCGGCGAGCGTGACCGCCGCACCGGGAGCAACGCGCGCGGATGTATGCAGCACCGCGAGTTCGGCGTGCGCGGCCGCGTGGCAGAGAAGCGCTCCGGCGAGCGAGCAGAGGCTGAGGATGGTTCGGGAGGTTCGCATGGGGTTCGGTCGCGTTCGGCGGTGTCGTGCGGTCGAGGAGTCGGTCAGCCGTCAGCGTCAACCGCGGAGGTTCACGATGTTCCGCAGCGTCTCGCTCGAGGCCTGGATGACCTGGCTGTTCATCTCGAAGGTGCGCTGCGTCTTGATGAGCGAGACGAGCTCGGTCACGGGGTCGGCGTTCGAGCCCTCGAGGAAGCCCTGGCGGATGCCGCCGAGTCCGTCGAGCGTCGGCTCGCCTTCCAGTGGCGCGCCGCTCGCGAGCGTCGGGATGTACACGTTGTTGCCGACCGTCTCGAGGCCGGACGGATTCACGAAGCGCACGAGCGAGATCTGGCCGAACTCGACGGCGTCGGTCTGTCCGGGCACGGCGCCAGAGACGATGCCGTCCTGCGAGATGTTGATGTCCTGCGCGTTCTCGGGAATCTGGATCTCGGGCAGGAGCCGGTAGCCCGGCGAGTTCGCGAGGACGAGCTGTCCCTCGCTGTTCAGCGTGAAGTTGCCGGCGCGCGTGTAGCCAATGCCTTCGCCGACATCCTGCGGGATCTGGAGCTGGAAGAAGCCGTCGCCCTCGATCATCATGTCGTAGGTGAGGCCGGTCGACTGCGCCGCGCCTTGCTCGAAGTTCAGCTGCGTGCCGGAGATCTGCGTGCCGAGACCGACGTAGAGGCCGGTCGGCCGCTGCACCGCCGCGCCCGCCGGGAGTCCGGGCTGCGCGAGCTCCTGATAGAAGAGGTCCTCGAAGTTGGCGCGCGAGGCCTTGAAGCCCGTGGTGTTCGCGTTGGCGATGTTGTTCGCGGTGACGTCGAGGCTGATCGAGCATGCCGTCATGCCGGTCGCTGCGGTGTTGAGTGCGATGTAGCTCATCGTGGATTCCTCTCAGTGCACGGCGCGTTCGGCGCCGCAGGGTGGCTCAGCCGAACCGTCCGAAGATGTCGACAAGTCGTCCGGTCATCTGGTCCTGGTACTGCATCAACTTGGTGGAGAACTCGATGCCTCGCGAGACGCGCACCAGATCGGCGAGCGCCATCACGGGGTCGACGGTGCTTTCCTCGAGCGCGCCCTGCTTGATGGCGCTGGCGCTCGGCGCAGGCACCGTCTTGCCGCCGAGGATGCGCATCGCATCGCGGCCTTCCTTGCGGAGATTGGCCTTGTCGGCCGGCATCACCAGCGCCAGACGGCCGAGCTCGGTGCCCGACTGGAACACGCGGCCGTCGACGTCAATCACGAGGTCGGTGTTCTCCTGGTCGAGCGTGATGGGCAGACCGTTGGTCCCGAGGAGAAGCGCGCCGCTGCCTGCCATGGCCAGGCGTCCGTTCGCGTCGCGAACCAGTGCGCCGGCGCGGGTCACGAGCGCGTCGCGCGAGCTCGAGCCGGCCGGGGGCTGGAGGAGCAGGAAGCCCTCGCCCTCGATGGCAACGTCGAGGTCGCGGCCGGTGCCGCGCATGGCGCCTTGCCGGAGGTCGATGCCGGTGGGCTTGAAGAGGCTGCCGCCGCCGAGGGCGTCGAGCGCGGCGTTCGCGTCGGGGTAGAGGCCGCCATTCTCGAGGTTCTCCGCTTGGCGGGCCTCGAGGTTCAGGTAGTCGGCCTTGAAGCCGACCGTCTGCGCGTTCGCGAGGTTGTTCGCGATGGTGTCGAGACGGCGCATGCCCGTCACGACTCCGGCGGTGGCAAGGTGGAATCCGTAGTTCATGCGAACGCTCCGTGGCCGAGGGTGGCCGCCGGCACATTGGCAATCGCCGCGCCAGCGTCGGCCGGGGCCGGGTGGAGGCGCCAGACGTAGCCCGTGACCGGGGCGGTTTCGGGGAGGACGCGGCCTTCGCTCGGGTCGGTTGGCACCTCGAGGACCCCTGTCGCAGGCGCGACCTGCGGCTCGGAGCCCTCGAGAACGGCATTTCGGGTCGACCGGGCGGCGTCGCGCGCGGCGCGAAGCAGTTCGGC
>JBIKXP010000260.1:0-4170 GCA_044355685.1 Phycisphaerales bacterium | reverse complement strand
GCGCGGTTCCGCCGCATCGCCGCGATCGCGGCGGCGCTGGTCGTCGCGGCGTTCCTCGGCTGGTTCTCGCTGCGCACGACGCCCGAGGCCTCGGCCGCGGAGATCGTGGCGCGGCTCGTCGCCTCGGCGAAGTCGGGCGATCGCACCTACGTCCTGCGCGCGGTGGGCGCGTCGCCTGCGGCACCCGCCGTCAAGCGCAGCGGGCGGCCTGCGCCTTCGATCGACGGCGCGATCCTCTATGTGCGCGGCCGCGGAGAGTACGTGCTGTCGCGGCCCGATACGGAAGGCAACGAAGTTCTCTCGGGCAGCGACGGCACGCGGGCATGGATGGTGCCCGCCAAGGGCCCCGTGCGCGTGTCGCGCGATCCACGGCGCTTCAGCGGCGCGCTTCCCGGCAGCCAGCAGGGGATCGCCTTCATCGACCCGCACGCGGACCTCGCCGAACTCGCGAAGTCGTACGACCTCACGTTGAAGCCCGCGTCGCGCTCCGACGCGCTCTCGCGTATCGAAGGCATGCGTCGAAGCGACGCACGCGGCGGTCCGAAGCGCATCGAGCTCTCCTACGACGAGTCGACCGCACTCATCCGCGCGATCCGCCTCGAGAACCTGCCGCAGGCGCGCGGCGGGCCCCGCACGGTCGAGTTCGAGTTGGTCGACGACGCCGCGCTTCACCGCGATTTCTTCACCCACGCGTTCCACCACGACGCCTCGCGCGTTGTCATCGAAGAGGACTGAATGCAGCCACTTGCCTCCCTACTCGCAGTGTTGCTTTCGCTTGTCGCACTCCAGGCCGTGCCGACGCCGCCGACCACGCACGACCCGAAGCCTGAACCGAAACCCGCCGAAACCAAGCCCGCTGCAACGACCCCGCCGAACTTCGTCTTCATCCAGGCAGAGGCCACGGGCTGGTCGAGCACCTCGGTCGACATGGACGGAGAGCCGCCGTCGCACGCGCGCCCGAAGGGGCTCACCCCGAATCTCGAGGAACTTGCGGCCGAGGGCATGCGCTTCAGCGACTTCTACGCGTCGTGCCCGCGCTGTACACCTTCGCGCGCGAGCTTCGTCACGGGCATCTCGCCCGCGAAGCTGCACATGACCTATCAGAACGAGGGCGGCAACAGCCGGCGCGAGCAGGGCGACGGCGGCTACACACTGATGAAGATGGTGCCGCCCGAGGTCGAGGAGTACATCCCCAAGGGCGTGAAGACGACCGCGGAATGGCTGAAGGAACTCGGCTACACGAGCGCGCACTTCGGCAAGTGGCACGCGGGACGCGCCGACCCGAAGGCGAAGGGATTCGACGCGTCGGACGGCCCGAACTCGAACCAGGGTCCCGAGCGCGGCGTCGCGCCGAACCCGAAGCAGGCGGCCGTCATCACCGACAAGGGCATCGCCTTCATGCGCGAGGCCGCGAAGGCGGGCACGCCCTTCTACGTGCAGATCTCGCACTATGGCTTTGGAAGCGAGGAAGAGGCGACGCCCGAGTCGCTGGCCTTCGCGAAGTCGCTCGTCTCGGGCGTGAGCGGCAAGCCGATGGGCGCGATCGCGGGCCAGCATGTCGTCGACCAGCAGATCGGCCGCGTTCGCGCTGCGCTGAAGGAGATGGGCATTGCCGACAACACCTACATCTTCTTCAGCGCCGACCACGGTGCGCAGGGCGGTGGCGGCGGTGGTGGTGGTCGCGGAGGCCGCAACGCAGCGAACCCGCCGTTCAGCGGCGCGAAGGGCAGCGTGAGCGAGGGCGGCATCCGCGTGCCGTTCATCGTGGTCGGCCCCGGCGTACCGGCGGGAGTCGTGAGCTGCGTGCGCGCGACGGGCATGGACCTCGTGCCGACGATGCGCGATCTCGCGGGGAAGCCCATCGAGAAGGCCGCCGACCCCGATGCGCAGACGGCGGTCGAGGGCGGAAGCCTCGTGCCCGTCCTCAAGAGTTCGGGCGAGAGTGCTGGCAAAGGCACTGTGGCGCGCACGCGCGAGGAGATCGTGATCCACTTCCCGCACTACGACCTCAACAACGGGGGCCCGGCGAGCGCGATCTATCTCGGCGATCACAAGCTCGTGCGGAACTACGACGCTGGCACCGTGAAGCTGTACGACATTTCGAAGGACCGCGCCGAAGCGAACGATCTCGCCGCGTCGATGCCAGAGCGCGTCAAGGAGCTCGAGGCGAAGCTCGACGCGTATCTAAAGGCGATTCGCGCACCGATGGCGACGCCCGCGAAGGATGCGCCTGCGAATCCGAATGGCGGCGCGAGTGGCGGCAGTGGTTCTGAGAAGCAGACCGATCGTCCGCGCCGCGGCGGACGTGGTGGCGGCGGCGGTGGCGGCGGTGGCGGTGGTCGTGGCGGACAGAACAAGCCGAATCAGGGAGGTGACGCGTGAATCACTTCGTCTTCGCATGCTCGGCGGCGCTCGCGTGCGCCGCAGTCTCGTTCGCGCATCCGCCGGATGAGTTCGACCACGCGTCGAGCCGCGCGTGGACGAACACCCGCACCGGCGAGCGCATCGAGGGCTCGTTTGTGTTCGCGCGCTCGGGGAAGGTCGCGATCGCAACCGCATCGGGGGGGCTCGAGACGATTGCCCTGGCCGATCTCGCGGGCGCCGATCGCGCCGAGGCCGACGCGCGCATCGCGTCGATTCGCGCCGCGAACGAGGCGCGCGTCGAGCAGGCCGCAGCGGCCGCGAAGCCGCCGCAGGCCGCGATCTTCGAGAAGTTCGCGCCCTTCGTGAAGACGCGCTTCGACGAGCGCTGGCTGTATGTCGAGTCGGACGGCCTTCCGCACGCGCCGCTCGAGATGAAGATGATGGTCGGTATCACGGCGTGGCAGCAGCAGGTCCCGCTGCCGCAGAACTACACGGGTGCGAACGCGTGGCAGATCCCGCTGAAGCCCGAGCTCGCCGAGGAGCCGCTTCCCGGCAAGACGAACTTGCGCAAGGGCGCGGTCGCGCTCGCGGCCAACGGCATTCCGATCTTCAACGCGCTCAACAACGGCGGCCGCGACAGCTTCCTGATCGGCGAGCTCGACGAGTTCGGCGGTCACTGCGGCCGCGCCGACGACTATCACTACCACGCCGCGCCGCTCGCGCTCGAGAAGATCGTCGGCAAGGGCAATCCGATCGCGTACGCGCTCGATGGGTTCCCCATCTACGGCCTCTTCGATCCGAAGGCGAAGAAGGGCGAGGACCTCGCGTGCCCGCACGGCTCGCACGATCCGCTCGACGAACTCAACGGCCACTTCTGCGAGGTTCCGAAGGGCGAAGGCTTCGGCGGCGGCACGCGGTCGTACCACTACCACTCGTCGAAGACCTTCCCGTACATCAACGGCGGCATGCGCGGAAAGGTCGAGGTCTCGGGCGAAGGCCCCGAGAACGAGGTCGTCCCGCAGGCGCACGCGAATCCCGTGCGGCCTTCGCTGCCGCCGCTGCGCGGCGCACGGATCACGGGCTTCGAGTCGACCGGCCCCAGCGCGTGGAGCCTGCGCTACGAGGTCGGCGGAAGGGCGTCGTTCGTCCACTACCGCGTGGTCGAGGGCGGCAAGGCGCTCTTCGAGTTCGTGGGCGCCGATGGAACGAAGCGCGTCGAGGAATACACGCCGCGTGCGCGCGGCGGGCAGGATGGTGGGCTGCGCGGCGGAGGCCAGCGTGGCGGGCGTGGTGGCGAGCAGCCGCCGCGCGAGCGGCCGAACGAGCGTCCCAACGATCGCCCTCGCCGCGGCGAAGGCGGCGCGCCGAAGTCGGGCCTCGTGGTCGAGTCGGCGGGTGTCCTCGCGAGCGGGCTCCTTGATCCAAAGTTCACCTGCGATGGCGATTCGATCTCGCCACCGCTCGCATGGCGCGGGCTTCCCGCCGACACGAAGAGCGTCGCGGTGTCGATGCATCACGTCCCGCCTGAAGGCGGCGAGCATGTCTACATGGTCGTGTGGGATATCCCCGCCGATGCGAAGGGCATGGACGCCGGCGCGGGCAGCGTGGGCTCGTGGGGCCAGAACACCGTGAACCGCCGCGCGGAGTACGCGCCGCCGTGCTCGCAGGGCCGCGGCGAGAAGGAGTACGTCGTCACCGTGTTCGCGCTCTCCGCGGCACCGAAGCTCGACAAGGGCGCGACGCGCGCGCAGCTGCTCGACGCGATCAAGTCGACGACGCTTGCGACCGCGGAGCTGCCGTTGCGCT
>JBIKXP010000074.1:0-13749 GCA_044355685.1 Phycisphaerales bacterium | reverse complement strand
AGCGCGTCGGCACCGTCGAGTTCGCCGACGCGGTGATCGAGCGCCTTGGCCGCAAGCCTGCGACGCTGAAGAGCGTCGAGATGAAGTCGGGTACCGACCTCAAGTTCGTCTACCACCGCCCCGTGGTGAAGCGCGAGCTCTGCGGCGTCGATTTCTTCGTGTGCGACGCGGAGACGACGGCAGATGCGCTGGCCGCGAAGCTTGCGAAGGCGACCGACGGCGTCATCAAGCTCAAGCTCATCACAAACCGCGGCGTCAAGGTGTGGCCGGAAGGCTTCCCCGAGACCTTCTGCACCGATCACTGGCGCTGCAGGTTCGTGGGGCCCTCGATCGACATCCATGACCCGCGCGCGATGTACACCCCGATCGAGCCGACCCGCATCGTCGAGGCGCTGCGCCGAGCGGGCGAGGCGGGCATCGAGGTCGTGAAGACGGAGAACCTCTACCTCTTCGACGGCGTGCGCGGATTCTCGCTCGGGCAGGGTGAGTAGCGGGGGAGGGAGATCGGGGGCTCCTTCGCGGCACGCGTTGCACGCGCGCGATTCGCGACGACGATCGGGGCGAATATGCTTCCTACCGCCATGGCTCCCGATCTCGGCTGGAACTTCGACAACTCCTACATGCGGCTCCCCGCCGTGCTGTTCGCTCCGTGCGAGGCCGCGCGCTTCGCGGCGCCGAAGCTCGTGATCGCAAACGACGCGCTCGCGCGGGAAATCGGGCTTGAGCTCTCGCGCGCGAGCGCCGACGAACTTGCGGCGATCTTCGCGGGTCAGACGCTTCCTGCCGGCGCAACGCCGATCGCCCAGGCGTACGCAGGTCATCAGTACGGCCACTTCACGATGCTCGGCGACGGACGCGCGCTTGTGCTCGGCGAGCAGATGACGCCAAGCGCGGCGCGCGTCGACATCCAGCTCAAGGGCTCGGGTGAGACGCGCTATTCGCGGCGCGGCGACGGGCGTGCGGCGCTTGGGCCGATGCTGCGCGAGTACCTCGTCAGCGAGGCGATGCACGCGCTTGGGATTCCGTCGACACGGAGCCTTGCGGTGGTGGCGACGGGCGAGACGGTCGCGCGCGGCGCGGGAAAGCCAGGCGCCGTGCTCGTGCGCGTGGCGTCGAGCCACATCCGCGTGGGGACATTCCAGTTCGCGGCAGGGCTCGAGGACATCGAGGTGCTGCGCGCGCTCGCCGACCATGCGATCGCGCGGCACGATGCGGAGCTCGTCGATTCGCCCGCGAAGTATGCCGAATTCCTCGCGGCCGTCATCGCGCGCCAGGCCGCGCTCGTCGCGCGCTGGCAGTGCGTCGGCTTCGTGCACGGCGTACTCAACACCGACAACACCGCCGTCTCGGGCGAGACGATCGACTACGGACCGTGCGCGTTCATGGACGCGTACAACCCCGACACCGTGTTCAGCTCGATCGATCACCACGGGCGGTACCGCTACGCGCACCAGCCGGCAATCATCCAGTGGAACCTCGCGCGATTCGCCGAGGCGATGGTGCCACTTCTTTCGGACGACGAGCCGACCGCGATCGCGCGCGCGAACGAAGCGCTCGAGCGGTTCGCGCCGCTCTACCGCGCGGCGTGGCTGGCGGGCATGCGGGCGAAGCTCGGGCTCATGCGCGAGGATCCCGAGGACCTCGCGCTGGTGCAGGACCTGCTGGCGGCGATGCAGGCAGCGCACGCAGACTTCACAAACACCTTCCGCGCGCTGTCGAACGGCGATACGCCCGCGTGGCTCGACGCGTGGGCCGAACAGTGGAACGCACGGCTTGACCGCGAGACACGGCCGCGCAGCGATGCGCTCGCCGCGATGCGCGCTGTGAACCCCGCCGTGATCCCGCGCAACCACCGTGTCGAGGCTGCGCTTGCGGCCGCGGAGGAGCGGGGGGATCTCGCGATGTTCCACGCTCTTCTCACCGTGCTGTCGCGGCCATTCGAACTCGCGCCCGAGCACGCGCGCTTCGCCGAGCCACCGCCGCCGGAGTGGGCGGGCTACTGCACCTTCTGCGGGACTTGATCGAACGGGAGCTGGTCACAGCGGCTTCGCAGCCGAGATCTCGTCGATCACCACGATCACGTCGGCGAGCCGCTCGATGGCGAGAGGGTCGAGCAGGGATTCGTCGCGCTCGCGGGGTCGCGCGCTTCAAACGGCTGCCTCGCCGCCTCGATCCATGATTCGGCCGTGACCGCACTCGACGCGAGCGCCGGGTCACGGACCGTGGGCGGCGTCGAGCGGCATGCACCGAGGATGGGAACGACGGCGAGAGTGACTGCGAGAAGCCTCGTGCGCATCCGATGATCGCACCGCCGCCCACATCGTGATTGACTCGTCAATTCCGCGGCTTCGGCTTCCGCTCCTGCTTGATCGCGATCGGCACATGCCCGACTTCGAGACCTGCGGGCGGCGTCACGATGAGCGCAGGGTCGATCGATGCGAGCGACCCCGTCGTCGGCGGCTCGATGTAGTCGCGGTCCTTCGTCCATGCCCGGTGGATGAGCTCGATGCGCCGCTGCGCCTCCTCGCGCTCGGCGTCGGTGAGGCCCGCCATCATCATCGCGGGCTGGTCTGCGAAGCGGTACCAGCAGTAGGTCACGGTGCTTCCGTCGCCAAGCGTGGTCTCGAAGGGCCCTGCGACCGGCCCCGGCTTCTTGAACGGGCTGTCGGGCGCGTCGGGCGTGACATACGCTCCTTCGCCCTTCTCGCGCGGCGCCTGCAGGCGCGCGTCGCCAAGACCGGTCGCAGACGGAAGATCCTTCGCGGCGATCGGCGTCCACCGCGGCGACTTCCCCTCGCGCGCATCGAGACGGTAGTACTCGGGCAGCCGCACGCGCGGCTGCGAGTCACCGTCGGCGCGCTTCACGAGTTCGGCGTTCCACCGGTATCCGTAGGTCGTCGGATCGTGCGCCGCGGGCGTGCCGAACTTCTTCCAGTCGACGTCGGGACGGTCGTCGCCCTCGGTGCCGTCCTCGAAGAGCCGCCAGGTCGAGCCGCCGCCCGACTTGAACTCCTGCAGGAACGCGCCGCGCGCGTCGAACGCGCCGCTCGGTGCCTCGCCGCCGGCAAACCACGCGCGCACGGCGTCGGTGAGCGCTTTCGGCGAATACGAGGTCAGCCGATGCAGCACGACCGTGCGCCCTTGCGCATCGATCGGGAACGATGTCGGCGCAACGCGCGCGTAGGTCGTGCCCTCGGTCGTCGGCGCCGCGATCGCTGCGGGAATCCACTGCGTCTCCATCTGGAACGCCTTGTTCGGGTCAGACGCGCGCGTGTCGAGCAGCTTCCCCGCGAGCTCGGGCCGTTCCGCGAGGTTCTCCGCCCAGAAGTTCGGCGTGAAGAAGCAGAGCGGGCCCTTGAAGTTCGTCGTGTTGAGGAAGAGCGTCCAGCACTGGTCGCCCTTCGGGATCGGTCGATCCGCCGAAGCGGGCGTCGCCGGCACGAGCGGCAGCGGCAGATAGCCGTAGCCGAAGAGCTCGCCGCATGTTCCCTGCGCGAGGTTGAGGCCGTCGGGCGGCCACACCACCCAAGGGCTCAGCTGCGCGATCGCGTACTTGCCGAGCGGCTTGCCCCAGTCGCGTCCCTTGCCCGCACCTGGGCCGTTCGCCCACGCCGCGAAGTCGGGCGCGACGCCGCCCATGATGAACTTCGGCGTCGTGGTCGCGAAGCGCGTGTCGCGCCACCAGCCGAGCCCGCCCTCGATGTCGGAGTACATGTTGCCGGGCTTGTCAGCAGGGTCTGGCTTGCCGTCGGCGCCGCGCTTGAACTGCGCGAACATCCAGGTGCCGAAGAGTCCGGTCTGGAAGTTGGATCCCGGGTAGCGCTCGAGCAGCGGCCACGCGGCCGCGTAGAGCGAGAAGCCGGCGTTGAACTCCTCGGGCACGCGCTCGACGGGAACGAGCATGTACCCAGACATTTCCGCGCTCTTTGGCGCCGCGGGGCGGACGGCGGGCACGGTCGGCACGAACGCGGGCGCGTCCTTCACCGCGAGCGACCGCATCGCCTGCCCGAGCGCCTCGCCCACGAGGAAGTAGGTCTCGGCGTTGCCGAACTCGTGGTGCCCGTGGGTCGGATTCGGCGAGTCGGCGGGGTCGCGCACGAACGCGGCGGTGGGGACGAAGGTCACGCGCATCGCGCCGTCTGCCGACTTGAGTTCCTCGCGCGCAGCAGCCTTGCGCTGCGCCTCACGCAGCGTCTTCCACTCGCCGGGCGCGTTGACCCACGCGCCGGTGATCTCGCCGATCACCACGGGGAGGTCGGCGGCGCCAAACTCGCGGCGCACATCGCCGATCAGGTTGACGAGGTTCTGCTCGTACTCGGGCACTGCGCGCTGCGGGTCGCATCCATCGTTCCAGCCGTGGTACCAGACGAAACCCGCAAGTTCGGGCTTCGCGCCCTTCAGCGCGGGAATCTCGTCGCCAACGCGCGCAAGCGCGGCGCGCACGTCGTCGATCATGCGACGGTAGTAGGGGCCCGTCTCGCCGCCCGACGATGGCGGCCGGAAGTCGGTGTAGAGGCTCTTGCCGCCCCACGCGGTCTTGATGAGAAGGACTGGCTCGTCGATCGCATCGCCAAGCACGAAGCCGAGTTGCAGTTCCGGGCCGAAGTGATTCGTGCCGCGGTACGGCGTGAAGCCCATTCCGAGCGGGCCAACCTTGACGGGCGCGTCTTCTGGCTGGTAGCGGACGAAGACATCGTCGCGCGTCTTCCACGAGCCGTCCACGTTCCGAAGGTGCGCGACAAGCGCCGCCGTCTCGGGGCGGCCCGCGATCCACGCCAGCGTGCCACGGCCATCGTTGTAGTCCTTGCCCGCGAGGTCAACGACGGCCTGGCCCTCCATGTTGGATTGCCCCGCCAAGATGAACACCTTCACCTTGTCGCCGTCTGCCGAGCCGGGCGCTCGTTCGGGCGCCAATCGGGCGTCGGCGGTCTCGCTCAGAAAGCATGCCAGCGAAATGCAGGAAAAGGCAAGGAGAGTTCGCGTCATTGCCCGCATCGTACGGGCCAACGACCTCGCACCGCTGCTAGGCTCTCGCCATGCAAGCGTCACGATCCATCCTCGCCGGCTTTGAGGCCAAGTTTGCGGAGATTCGCAGGGAAAGCGAGAAGGCGATTTCGCAGCTGGACGCGGCCGAGCTCCGGCGCTCGCTCGACGGCGACACAAACTCCATCGCCGTGACGATGAAGCATGTCGGCGGCAACTTGCGATCGCGCTTCACGAACTTCCTGACCGACGATGGCGAGAAGACGTGGCGTGATCGTGAAGGCGAGTTCGTTGACGATTTTGCAGCAGGTGAGGCAGGTCGGGAACAGGTGATGGCGGCATGGCGCGCCGGATGGAGCGTCCTCGAGTCCACGCTCGCGACACTGACCGACGCCGATCTTGCGAATTCCGTTGCGATCCGCGGCGTGCCCCACACCGTGGCACATGCCTTGGCGCGTGCGGTCGCGCACATGGCGTATCACCAAGGGCAGATCACGCTGATCGCTCGCGTGATTGTCGGACCTTCGCGATGGAAGACCATCTCGATTCCGCGTGGCGGAACCGCGCAGCGGCATTCGGAAATGGGATTCGACCCGCGCGCATGAGCGAGTCGGTCGGTGGTCACCGCGAACACGCTGCACTCCCCGCCGTTCCGTCGAGCGTTCCACGCCGACACCCGTTTGGGGGGCGACCCAGACGAGACGCGGTTTCCTGAGCAGGATCACAGGATTGCCTGAGCAGGTCCGCGAGGGATCTCCGCTGTGCTGTTGGCCAAACCGATCGGTTCCTGAGTTATCCGGAGGCTGTTCGTCCGGATGACCGGTGGGTTTGTCTTCTGCGCCGTTTCGTTGGGCGCTCCGGAGTTCACACGTATGCATCGCTTCCTTCAGATTGCGCTCGCGCCTGCTGTCCTCGCAACCATCGTCGAGGTCGCCGACGCGAACCTGATAGTCAACGGATCCTTCGAGCAGGATCCAAGCAGCGTTGTTGCGAATGGTGCCTACACCAACTACGGCGCATGGATTCGGCTTGCACCGGGCACGACGTATCTGACCGGTTGGACGGTTGCGGGCTTCGGCTCAGGTCCCGTCCCCGGCGTCGACTGGCATCTGGGCGTCAGCCCGTATGCACCGCGGCCCGCGAGGGACGGCGAGCGGATGATCGATCTGAACATTGATGGAACGGGCGGCCAAGGAAGTGGGCAGGGAACGATTGCGCAAACGTTCGCGACCGAGATCGGGTCCTTCTACAGTCTCAGCTTTTGGCTTGCAGGCCCAAGCTCCGGTTCGCAGGGCGGCACGCTGAACCCGCGCTCGGTGCATGTCGACGTCACCGGCAGCGCGACGCAGACCTTCAGTGTCGCAGCGTCCGATCCCTCGAATCAGGTCTGGTACCAGCAGGTGTTCGCTTTCGAAGCCACCGAGTCGCTGACCACGCTCCGTTTCTCACCGCTGGCAGGGACGTCGACATCCGGCTTCTGGGGGCCGTTCCTCGACGACGTGAGCGTGACGCTCGTGCCGAGCCCCGGGGTTGGCGCACTGCTGGGCCTTGCGGGTCTCGCGGGCGGGCCGCGACGCCGCCGTTGAGCACGCGTTCCGTGCCGTCGCGGTCGACGGCTGCTGCACGATCGAATGTTCCCTCCCGATCAGGGAGGGGTCGTTCCAGATTGTGAGCCAGAGTCGATGACTTTGGCGCTCCTTCGCACAACGTGTGACAGGACCAAGAGGGCGAGTGCGCCTCCTGTGATGACAGGAAGCCTGCTGATGCGGACGGTTCCGTTTCGCGGCAATCGCCATTGCCTCCGGACCACGCGTTGAGCGCGGTCGGGGGTTTCAACCTCGATCGGAGTGATGCCCCGTGGGTACTGCAACGCGAAGTTCTCTTGGTCTCGGTGTTGTGTCGGCTGTCGTCTTCGCTGGATCGATGGCCGCGCCATCGACTGCAGAGGCGGGGTACGTCGCGTCCACCGGATCGTTCACGCCGCCGGCGATCGTGACTGCGCGCGCGCGCAACGGCCTTTCCGGATTCGAGGGCGCGCTCGTCACGCCAGCGGCGGCAACGCCAGGACTCACCATGGATCCCGCCGGCACGCCGGCGTGGTCGTACGGGCAGTATGCCAACTTCGCCTTCAGCTACGACGCGACCTCTGGCAGCGCGACGTGGTCCATCGACTTCAACCGCGATGGCGACTTCCTCGATTCTGAGGAGAGCGTCACGTCCGTCTCGCCGACGCTCGCCAGCCAGGGGTTCAACACGGTGAATCTGTTCCTGCAGGGAAGCGACGCTCCGGTCGCGGGTGCATCGGTGCTTGACTTCACCCTCAACGGAACCAACTTCGGTGCGTTCTCGTCGATGAATGGCACCGCTACGGAGCAGCTCTTCATCTACGACAGCGGCACCGCGGACATCACCATCACCGGAAGCATGACCTTCACGGCGAGCGGTGGCAGCCAAGAGCGCCCGCGCATGTGGATCCAGCTCGGTTCCTCGTTTGTCGTTCCGACGCCAGGCGCTCTCGCGCTTCTCGGCGTCGCCGGGCTCGTGAACGCACGCCGACGTCGCTGAGCACCCCCGCAGATCGGCACAGCCTACCGCTCCCCGCAGGCGGTAGGCTGTGTCCATGCTGGCCTCCCTGATCGTCGTCGCGTCTCTCTCCGCGCCTCTCTCAACCGGTCCGCAGGCTGCGACGCATGCCGACGAAGCCACGGAACTTGCGGCCTGGTCCGCCACCCGCGACGTCCGCATGGCGTGGTGGCGCGACGCACGCTTCGGCATGTTCATCCACTGGGGGCTCTACTCGCCTGCGGGCGGCTTCTGGAATGGGAAGCGCTACGAGCAGCACTACGCCGAGTGGATTCAGCACTGGGCGGCCGTGCCGTGCGCCGAGTACGCGCGCGAGATGAAGCCAAAGTTCACGCCCGACGCGGGTTTCGCGGACACGTGGGCCGAGCTCGCGCAGGCGGCGGGCATGCGCTACGCGGTGATGACCGCGAAGCACCACGACGGCTTCACGCTCTTCAACTCGGGTGAGGCGTATTCGCTCTCGAACGATATCGCGGGCGGCACCAACATCTCGCCTGCGGGGCGCGATGTCGCGCGCGAGTTCGCAGATGCGATGCGCGCGCGCGGCCTCCGCGCGGGCTTCTACTACTCGCTCCTCGACTGGCAGCATCCCGACGCCTACGAGATGGCGCTGCCCGCGTATCCGAAGACCGAGCGCACCCGCGACCACACGCGCTACCTCGCGTACATGCGCGGTCATGTGAACGAGCTTCTCACGAACTACGGTCCGCTCTCGACGATCTGGTTCGACTACTCGGATCCGACGCATCAGGGTGCCGCCTGGGGCGCCGCGCAGCTCATGTCCGACATGCGCGCGAAGCAGCCCGAGATCCTCGTCAACAACCGCCTGTATTTCGGCCTCGAGAACAAGAACGGCGACTACGGCACGCCTGAGAAGTATGTGCCGCCGACGGGCCTTCCCGGCATGGACTGGGAGGTCAACCACACGCTGAACGAGAGCTATGGCTTCAGCGCGCACGACATGAACTGGAAGGACTCCACGACCGTCGTACGGCTGTTGTCCGACATCGTGTCGAAAGGCGGCAATCTTCTTCTCAACATCGGCCCCGACGCGAACGGCCGCGTACCCGAAGCTGCGGAACGCGCGCTGCGTGGCGTTGGCGAGTGGATGAAGGTCAACGGCGAGGCGATCTACGGAACGACCGCGAGTCCGTTCCAGCGGCTGCCGTGGGGTCGCGCCACGCAGAAGCCGGGCACGCTCTACCTGCATATCTTCGACTGGCCGAGCGACGGCCGCCTGATGGTGCCGATGCAGGGCGAGGTGCGCGCGGCGCGCCTGCTCGGAAGCGATGCGACGCTCAAGTGGGGCGCCAGCGAGCAGGAGTCGGGGCGGCTCGTCGTCGAGCTGCCCGCGAAGGCCGTCGACGCGGCCGTGTCGGTCGTGCGCCTCGACCTCGCAGGCGAAGTAAAGCCGATGTCGTTCCTCGTGTTCCCAGCGGCGGACGGTTCCATCACGCTGACTCCGCACGATGCGACGCTCGAGGGGAAGTCGATCCGCGTCGAGCGCGTCGGCGTGATCGGCGATGTGACGCACAACATCGGCTACTGGCTTGATCCATCGGCGACGGCGTCGTGGCCGGTCGGAATCGGCGCCGCGCAGGCCGGTGCGTACCGTGTCGAGGTCGAACTGGCGTGCAGCGACGCCGCCGCGGGAGCCCGCATGCGCTTTGAAGTCGAAGGCGGCGCGGGCGTGCCCGAGTTCACGGTGCCCGCGACAGGCGGCTGGCAGTCGTATCGCACGGTCGAGGTCGGCCGAGTCGAGCTGCCGATGGGCGCGCACCGCGCCGTCCTGCGCGCCCTCTCAAAGCCGGGCGAGGCTGTCGTCAACGTGCGGGCCCTGCGGCTCGTGCGCGTCCGCTGAGGGGGAGACTGCCTCTGGTCCCGCATATGGGTCGTGAAATCGGCGAAACCCATCCCGACTTCCCCCATCGCCTGCCCGATCGGTGCGTATCCACGCGAACTCGGCGCCGGCGAGGCGCGTGGCTTCGGTCCATCGGTTCCAATCGCTTCCCATGCCGCTCCCAGCACCCATTGCAGTCCTCCTCCTCTCCGCGACATTGCCGACGACGGCCTTGACGAAGGAGGCCGACGCTCGAGGCGTCGCACAGGTCGCGCTTCGCGATACCGCGCCCGCCGTGGAGCTCCCAGTTCAGCCGCCCGCGGAGCCAGACTTCCCATATCGCGTGGTCGTGAAGTTCAAGGACGGCCTCGGGGTCCGCGCCGTCGGTGGTCGGCTCGTCGATGCTGCGGGCGGCGGGGGCGCGCGGTCCAGCGGTGCCGATGCGAGCGGCTCCGAGAAGAAGACGCGTGCTCCCGACGGGCTGAAGGTGGCTGGCAAGCAGCATGCTCCCGCGCGTCTCCCGGAACTCGATCCAACGATCGAGTTCGTGCAGCTGCTGCAACTGCCGCGGCAGAGGATCGACTTCCTCGAGGAGCGAGCGCGGAAGGCGTCGGGCCGCCCCCAGCCCGACCTCGCGTCGATGATCGAGCTGCGCGGCCCGCGCGAGGCGATGCCCGCAGCAATCGCCGCGCTGCACGCGTCGCCGCTCGTCGAGTGGGTGCAGTACGAAATGCTCACGCCGCCGCCGCCTGTTCTCGGCGGCTGCGCCGACTTCGCGCCGGCGACGCCGTCGTATGTCTCGCTGCAGGGCTATCGCGGTGCGAACCCAGGCCTCGACATGAACGCCCTCTGGGCGCGTGGCGACGCCCGCGGCGCGGGTATCCGCGTGGCCGACTGCGAGTACTGGTTCAACCCCGACCACGAGGATCTCTGCGGCGTCGTTCCCGAGCCCGGGCAGACGCCGCGGCCCGAGATCATCAGCTACGGGTGGCATGAGCATGGCACCGCAGTCCTCGGCGAACTCGTGGGCGCAGACAACGGATACGGCGTGCTGGGCCTCGTGCCCGATGCGAGCGCGCACTTCTTCCCCGAGTGGACGGTCGAAGGCGGCTCGCGCCGCGCGACGGCGATCGCGCAGGCAGTCGCCAGCGTCGATGCGGGCGATGTCGTGCTCCTCGAGATGCAGACCACGATCACGGGTGGTACGAACTACGGCCCTGCGGAGCTCGATCTCTCGGTGTGGACCATCACGAAGAACGCGACCGACGCAGGCGTCGTCGTGGTCGGTGCGGCGGGCAACGGCAACCAGAACCTCGATTCGGCCGCCTACAACGCCTACCGCGCACGCGGCGACAGCGGGGCGATCATCGTCGGCGCGGGCAGCGCAAGCGTGCAGCACAGCAAGCTCAGCTTCAGCACCTACGGCGCGCGCGTGAATGTGCAGGGCTGGGGCGAATCTGTGTTCACGGCGGGCTACGGCAACTACGCGCAGCTCGGCGGCGACACGCGCCAGCGCTACATCGCGACCTTCAACGGCACGAGCTCCGCGAGCCCGTTCATCGCGGCTTCATGCGCTGCGCTGCAGAGCTACGCGGTCGCGAACATCGGGCGAAGGCTGACGCCGCAGGAGATTCGCGCGATACTCGTCGCCACGGGGCGTCCCCAGCAGGGAGCGGGCGGGGCCATCGGGCCCTTCCCGAACCTGCCCGTCGCGGCGGACGCCGTGCTCGAGCTCGGCCCTCCGTCGCCTGATCTCAACCAGGACGGCATGGTCGACGCCGCCGATCTCGCCATCCTGCTGCAGGCGTGGGGGCCGTGCAGCGGCTGCGGCGCCGACCTCGACCAGAGCGGCGATGTCGGCGCATCCGACCTGAGCGCCATGCTCGACGCGTGGGGCGCGGCGCGCTGAGGCGCACGAAGGAGGGCGGATCCGGCCTTGAGGAACGCGCTCATCGGCGGCGTCGCGCGCCGAACGCGGCGAGCCCCAGCAGGGCGGCCGCCGACGGCGCAGGCACGAAACTGACGGAGAACGCGCTGTAGCGCCCGATGTTGTACTGCTCGCCCCATCCCGGGAGCGAGATGGTGGTCGCGTGGAAGCCGAAACGAATCGGAGCGGCGCCTTCGGAGAAGTCGGGCATGGCCGGCTGTGATGACGGATCGACGCCGAAGGGACGGGTAAAGTCCGCGGCGGTGAGATTCATGGTGTAGAGGTCCCAGTCAGAGGTGTTGGAGAAGAGCCCGGCGATCCAATACTTGCCGCCCTGCTCGATCGCGAAGCCGAGCTTCTGACCTGAGTAGAGCGCCCTCGCGCGGATGCTCATGGTCAGCTGCTCGAGAGGCGCAGTCCCGTCCCAAGCCTCGAGCGAGAAGATGCTGATTCCGTTGATGCCGCTGCCGCTGCCCGCGACGTTCAGCTCGATCACGCGGGCGTTGCCTTCGTAGCCCGGAAGACCGTCGACGCTGGCGCGGGCCCAGCTTCCCGAACCTCCGTAGGTCGCCTCGCTCAGCGACCAGTCGGTGAGGCTGAAAGTGTTGTCGGTGATCAGATTCGCGTGACAGAACGCGCCGCCGGACAAGGTGGCGACGGCGACGGCGGTCGTGAGGGTGCGTCTAGACATGGGAACTCCAGGGGGCTTCAGGGAAGGAGGCGGGACTACGCCGTGGGTCGACGGTACGGACTCGGCCACGCACACTCAAGCCTCCCGGCGGGAGTTGGACAGAAATGGGGTGCCCGCCCTGTGCCGCGGTCTCGGCCTCTCGCTTGGTCGGCGTGGGTGCCCTCCGCGCCCCGTTGGAGGGTTCCGCTGCAGCCCGATTATGCTCACGGCCCCGATGCCGATCGAACTGCACTGGAACTTCGACAACTCGTACACGCGGCTCCCCGCCGTGCTCTTCGACCCAAGCGAGGCCGCCCGCTTTCCCGCGCCGACGCTCGTGATCGCGAACGAGGCGCTCGCGCGGGAACTCGGGCTCGATCTCTCGCGTGCGAGTGTCGGCGAACTCGCCGCGATCTTCAGCGGGCAGACGGTGCCTGCAGGCGCGACGCCGATCGCGCAGGCCTACGCAGGGCACCAGTACGGGCACTTCACCATGCTCGGCGACGGGCGCGCGATCGTGCTCGGCGAGCAGATCACGCCACGCGGTGCGCGCGTCGACATCCAGTTCAAGGGTTCGGGCGAGACGCGCTACTCGCGACGCGGCGACGGCCGCGCGGCGCTCGGGCCGATGCTGCGCGAGTACATCGTCAGCGAGGCGATGCACGCGCTCGGCGTTCCCACGACGCGGAGCCTCGCTGTGGTTGCGACGGGCGAGATGGTCGCGCGCGGCGACGAGAAGCAGGGGGCCGTGCTCACGCGTGTGGCGGCGAGCCACATTCGCGTCGGCACCTTCCAGTTCGCGGCTGGGCTTGACGATCTCTCGGTGCTGCGGGCGCTGGCCGACCACGCGATTGCTCGGCATGACGCAGCACTCGCGGACTCGCCAGACAAGTACGCGGCGTTCCTCGCGGCCGTGATCGCGCGCCAGGCTGCGCTCGTCGCGCGCTGGCAGTGCGTCGGCTTCGTCCACGGCGTCCTGAACACAGACAACACGCTCGTCTCGGGCGAGACGATCGACTACGGCCCGTGCGCGTTCATGGACGCCTACAACCCAGACACCGTGTTCAGCTCGATCGACCACCACGGGCGATACCGCTACGCGCACCAGCCTGCGATCATCCAGTGGAACCTCGCGCGCCTCGCCGAGGCGATGGTGCCGCTTCTCGCAGACGACGAACCCGCCGCGATCGCGCGGGCGAACGAAGCGCTCGACGCCTTCGCGCCGCTCTACCGCGCTGCGTGGCTCGCGGGCATGCGCGCGAAGCTCGGGCTCGTGCGCGAGGACCCCGAGGACCTCGCGCTCGCGCAGTAGCGGATCGTGCACGGCACGTGCCAGTCAGTGCCTGGCACTGCACGGCACGTGCCGTGCACCGGTCGGAGTGCTGGCGCCGCTCGCCCTCCCTCCCTCCCAACCTCACTCATCGGCCTACGGTCGTCGCTTCAAGCGCGGACCGCAGCGAACGGTTGAACGCCTCAGGTTCGTCCATCCAGATCGAGTGCCCGGCGTCTTGAATCGTCTCGAGGCGCGCATTGGGCATGGCTGCGACCAGCCGCGGCCAGACGGTCGGACCCAGATCGACATAATCGTGGGTGCCGATGATCACGCGCACGGGGCCCTTGAATGCCTTGAGGGCGGGCCAGGCGGCGTCGACCTGCGAGAGGTAATCGGGTTCCGCGAAGATGGATTCGGCGACCGCCGGGTTGTAGAAGACCATGCCGCCGAGGGTCTCCCGCCAGTTGCTGCCG
>JBIKXP010000259.1:0-4177 GCA_044355685.1 Phycisphaerales bacterium | reverse complement strand
GGTTCAACTCGCTGTATCGCTGCGGATACAGCTTCGTTTCCCCTCCTTCCCTTCCGGGCGCCGATGCGGATTTCGGGCCTCCGGCGATCCGTCAGACAGAACCTAGTCGGAACGGCCTCGAAAGTCTGCGGTCGCTCGAAGCACGGCAAGACGGGCGGAGGCGGATTCCTTCGCGACCGGAGAGCGGGATCACGATCAAGTCGGTACGAACGGTCACCCGGTCCAAGCCCAGCGGAGCACGCGGAGCCATGTCGGGACCGGTCCGGTTCTGCGGCGGGCCAGGAAGCGCCTCGTCCGCTTCAATCGGTCGCGAGAGGGCGCGCCTGAAGCCGCCGAGCAGTCACCGCGCGACGCGGCTCATCGTCACTCGGCCATGGTCGGATCCATCACCGACCGGACCCGGGAAACCATGTTCGCGGGGAATCCGCCATGGCGTGCATGCCCGCGCACAACCCCCTCGTCGGGAGCGACTTACACGTGGCAGCGCTTGTCATCGGTGACGTAGCTCCGCACCCACTGGGTTCTGGGGCCCATTCCCTGCAGGACACGGGTGAAACATGCTGAAACGACGGTCATGCGTTTCCCCAAGTAGTGCATGAGGCACACTACCGCCATGCCATCGGACCTCCCAAACAAGATCGAACGCGACCTCAGCGTCGGCACCGCCTGGCTCGTCGTCCTCGCGACGATCGCGGGCGCCGACGAGCCGATTCACGGCTATGAGATCGCGCGTCGCCTCGCGGACGAGGCCCCCGAAGGGCTTTCCTTCAAGCAGGGAACCCTCTATCCGATGCTCCGCGCGATGGAGGCCGACGGCCTCATCCGCAGCACGCTTGTGCCGTCGAACGAGGGCCCCGCGCGCAAGTGCTTCACGCTCACGGCAGATGGCAAGCGTGTGCTTGCCGCGTGGGTCGCGACCTGGCGCAGCACCAACCGATGGGTCAACAAGGTCCTAGGAGAAATCGATGTCCGCTGATGAGCGCATCCATGAACGTACCGCAGGCGGCGACCCGATTCGCGCCTATGTGAAGCACCTCGCCGCCGAACTCGATGGCTGTGATGCGTCCCTTGCGCACGACGCGCTGATCGACGCCGAAGTGCACCTTCGATCCGCGGTTCGCGCGGGCGCTACGGCCGAGCGCGCGATCGCCGACTACGGCACGCCCTCCGAGATCGCGCGGGCCTATCGCGCGAGCAGGGGCGCAGGGGCAACGCTCGCGGCGGGCGCATCCACGCCGCCTCCCGGCGCGCCTCCAGATGCGGCCGCGCAACGCGGTTTCAGCAGCATCCCGATCATCGGCGTCTGGGCGCAGCCGGCCGCGTGGGGCGGATTGCTCTACTTCGGTGGGATCGGCTTCGTGCTCGCGGTCTTCTACTTCACCTTTGCCGTGACCCTCGGCACGCTTGCGCTCGGAACGATGCCGCTCGTCATCGGTCCGGCGCTCCTTGTGCTGCTTCTTGCCAGCGCGCGCGGCCTGAGCCTGTTCGAAGGCAAGATCGTCGAGCTCCTGCTTCGGGTGCGCATGCCGCGGCGCGCGCAGCCTGTCGCAGGCCTCGAGGACGTCGGCCTCTTGAAGCGCATCGGTTGCTGGCTGCGCGACGTCCGCAGCTGGATGTCGCTTGTCTATCTCGTCGGCAACTTCCCCGTCAGCATCGCCCTGTTCACGGTCACGATCGCGTTCTTCATGGTCAGCGCGTGGCTTCTGGCGGCGCCGGCGCTCTACGCGCTTGGCATGCCGATTTCGCAGGCCCCGCCCGGCGACGGCTTCATGCTCGGTTCGCTCCTCGGCGTCAACTCCGACGGCAAGATCTTCCTCACCGGCGCCACGGTGGCGCCCGTCTTCCTCATGGGTCTCGCGCTCATGACCGGAACCCTCTGGCTCATGCGCGGCTTCGGCTGGATCTACGGCCGCGTCGTGCAGGCGATCCAGGTCGCACGTCCGCAGTAGGGCGCGCCCCCCGGCGCGATGCGGGCTTCGGCCAGCCATCTCGTCCAGAATCTCTCGGAAGACCGGGACCTTGAAGCATGCATCGCAGGCCGCCGCACCCGAGAAGCCTCACACGATCTCGTCGAGCGCCGCGCAGGTGAGCGCGAGTTCGTCCGGCGAGTTGTAGTGCTGCAGGCTCAGGCGCGCGACGCCCATGGCGGGGTCGATGTGGAGGCCACGGTCGGTGGCCAGCTGCTCGACGAGGCGCTTCGAATACGCGTGGCCCGCGCGCATCGAGATGTCGCGCGCACCGAGGTGGCGGCTGATCTGGACAGGGTTCGCCTTCGTGCTCGTGAACGAGATCGTGCCAACGCGGCTTGCCTCGGCGTGGCACGGACCGACGATCCGCACGCTCGGCTTGCTCCTGAGGTAGTCGATGATCTGCGCGGTGTGCCGGTCCTCGAGGCCGCGGATGACCGAGTACGCGAGGTCGAATACATCGCGCGTCGGCGACAGCGACCAGTCGCCGGGCTTGCCCGCCGCAGCCATGCCGCCGTTCGCGATCGCGCACAGCTCTTGCATGAAGTCCCACATCGCGGCGACGCCGGCCGCCGCCTCGTGGCTCGCGTTCCCGAGCTCCCACTTGTAGGGCGCCGTGCTGTCGAGGAAGTAGTGGTTTGGCCCGATGATCTCGCCCATCGCCTCGTGCGTCCCGAACATCGCGGCCATGTGCGGGCCGAAGACCTTGTACATCGAGTAGACATACCAGTCGCAACCGAGTTCCTGCATGCGTGGCGCGCGATGCGGCGTGTACGCGACGCCATCGACGACGATGCGCGCGCCCGCCGCGTGGGCGATCTCCGCGGCTCCGCGCATGTCCCAGACCTCGCCGAGGATGTTCGACACCTGCGGGACCACGACGAGCAGCGTGCGATCGTTGACCAGGTTCCTCAGCGTGTCGAGCGATGGTCGCCAGCTGACCTCGCCCGCATCGGGCCCGGCGACATCGCGGACTGGCTCCACATGCCACGGCACGATGGTGTAGCCGCGCAGCGCGAGCCGCACCCATGGTCCGACATTTGCCTCGTGTCCCGCGGTGCAGACGACGATCCGATCGCGCGCAAGCAGGCGATCGCGCAGCGAGCCGTCGCCGTCGCTTCCGCGAGCCGTCGCCTTCTTCGCGAAGTGTTCGCGCAGATCGACCGGAGCCGCGTCAGGATCGCGGCACGCGTCCCGCGCATCGGCGTACGCCGCGGCGAGCTCGTAGCAGAGCACGGTGGACGAGGATCCAAACACGACTTCGCCCATTCCGGCGCCGATCGCCGGCCCCGCGGTCCCGCCGTTCACGGCTTCATGTCCACCGAGGAACACCTTGACCACCTCGCGCGCCCTCGGAATGACCGCCGACGCGCGCTTCGACATCGCGCAATCGCCGCCGAGCTGCACGAACGACCGCTCCATGTACTCGCGCATGGCGTCGATGACGCAGCGCGGCAACTGCGAGCCGCCTGCGTTGTCGAGCATGATGGTGCCCGTCGAAAGGCCGGGAAAGAGGGCGCGGATCGCGGGGAGGTACTGGACGTGCATCCCCCCGAATGTACTTCGATCGGCATCGTCGCAGGAGGGCGCGACGGCGTTTCCCGAGACGATGTGTCCCTTCGTCACGCAAGGGAGTGGCGCGAGCGGTCTGCGTTCGACGATCGCCGCGAGCTTGGTGTCGAGGTCGCCGGCGGCGACCTCCTTCACGATCTGTCCGATCGCGCCGAACATGTCGGGCTCGATGATGAGCATGCCTTGTCTGGCTCCGCTTCCGCCTGTCAGCTTGATGCCGTCCGTCGTGGCGCTGCTTGCGCACGACGATTGGCACGAAGCCGACCTCCATGCGCTCCGGCCAAGTCGCGAGCTCGGCCTCGCGGCGCGATTGCGCGAAGGCCGACGATGCGGAGAGGCATGCGGCGAGAGTGAAGGTGGAGCATTCGGCGCGAGACGGAGACGTGTGCGCGAGGCACCGTAGTCAATTCCACGGCACGGAAGACACGCGCTCGCGTGCTCGCGGCGCAGATCGGTGGACGAGCATCTATCATGCGCGACGCCCGGCACGCGTCGGCGCGACGACTCACCGCTCGGAGTAATCCATGGACATCCTCTTCTTGCTCACCCCCGGATTCACCGACAGCGCCCGCGACAACGAGGGCAAACTCTACTACTGCCCCGACTGCGCGTTTCTCGAAGGCGTGCTTCATTACTGC
>JBIKXP010000258.1:0-4192 GCA_044355685.1 Phycisphaerales bacterium | reverse complement strand
AAAGATGACATGTGGGTCTATCTCTACATGCCGGACGCGCCAGAGGGCGACAGCGCGGAGAAGCCCGATGCCTGAGATCGGCGGCGGCCTTCCAACAAGCGTGCGCGAGAAGTCGCGCGTCGCGAACTTCTCGGGTGTCCCGGCGCTCGTGGTCCACCCGTCCTTCGCGACCGACGCCGACGGCACGGTCGCGCGCGCCCCAGTTCTCTTCTGGATGCACGGCCGCACCGCGAACAAGGAACTCGATCCCGGGCGGTTCCTTCGGCTCGTGCGCGCAGGCATCGCGACGGTGTCGCTCGATCTGCCCGGCCACGGCGCCCGCGAGGATCTGGCGCTCCAGGCGCCCGAGTGCACGCTGCAGGCGGTCGAGCAGATGGCGGGCGAGATCGACGCCGTCGTCGAGGCTGCGCTCGCGACGGGCTGGTTCGACGACACCCGCATGGCGATCGGCGGCATGAGCGCGGGTGGCATGGCGGCCCTCATCCGGCTCTGCCGCGCGCATGCGTTCCGCGCAGCGTGCGTCGAGTGCACGACGGGTTCGTTCGCATGGCAGCGTCACCGCGCCATGTTCGAGCCGCAGCGCGCGGCGAAGCTCGATCCGATCCAGCATCTCGATGGGTGGCGCACGATTCCGCTTCTGATTCTCCACAACACGCTCGACGCGTGGGTTGCAGTCGAGGGTCAGCGCGAGTTCGTCGAGGCGCTGCGCGCGCGCAGCCTCGCGAAGGATGTTGTGATGCACGAATTCGGCGAGACAGGCGCGCCGCATGAACACTCTGGCTTCGGACGCTTCGCCGCCGACGCGAAGGATCGCCAGACAGAGTTCCTCGTCGCGCATCTGCGGGACGGCCGTTGATGGTGCGCTGCCCCGCGTGCGGATACGCACTCGGAAAGCTCGACGGGGTGCCGCGCGCCGCAGACGCCGCGTTCGAGCGCGATGTCGTCTGCCCCGAGTGCGGGTGGAAGACTCCCGCCGGCTCGCGCGTCGCCGTTGGAAGCGGGCTTGCGCTCGCGGTCGGGTCGCGGATCGAGTGGAAGAAGCAGTGGCCGTTCGCCGTGCTCGCGCTGATTGCGCTCTTCGTCTGGCTTCCGAAGCTCGTGCGCGACATCTTCGCCTGGCTCGCGGGCGGCGCGACGCCGGGGTTCGACACGATCATCTTCGCGGCCGGCCTGGCTGCGCTCGTCGTCGCGCTCCTTGGCTCAGGGCGCTTGTGGCGGCTGCGCGCGGGCGTCCGCGCCGACGCGGGTTTCGACGAGAAGCAGGAGGCGATCCTCTTCACGCGCGGTTGGCTCTTCGCGCCGGGTGCGCTGGTTTCGTTTGACCGGACGAAGCCGAAGGCCGAGATCGCGTGGACCGACGCGCGCGTGGTGCGCGCGGTGCGGGTCGTGGAGCGCGGTCCGACCGATTTCGTCTCGCAGTCGACCCCGTGCGAAGTCTTCGCGGCGCTGCTGCCGCCCAGCCCGCCGCTCACGCTCCCGGTCTATCTCCGCGCCGAAGCGCCGGCCGCGCTCCTTTCCGATTGCTTCCTCGCCTCGCTGCGCGCGCCAGTCGAGACCGACACCCTCGCCCAGCTCGAGGCGTGGCGTTCGACCGCAGGCGGAGGCAACAACACGTTCGTTGTGCGTCGCGCGCAATCTGCCAGCGCGCCGGCGCCGGGCGTCGAGCTGACCGACGCGGGAACCGGCATCGTTCTGCGAGGCTGGCCCGCCACTCCGCGGCCGAGCGACGCGAGTGCGGCGGTTCGGATTGGCGGCGCGCAGCTCGTGCCCGCGCTCGCCGGCCTCTGCGGCGCATTTGCGGTGATGTTCGTGATGGGCGGCATTCCCACGGTGCTGGGCGCGACCATGTTCGGCCTGAACTTTGTCTTGTTCGCCGCGGTGCTTGCGTACGTAGGTCTCCGCGCGCGCCGCAACGCCGGCGCCGTCGCCGTCTGGCGCGTCACGCCCACGGGCGTCTCGATCACGCAGGGATCGTCGCGCCACGAGGTTCCGCGCGCTGCGATCCGCTCGATCGACCTCGCGACGGCGCTCGGCGTCCCGTATCTCACGATCACGGCCGGCAAGTCCACGAAGCCCGACGCAACGCTCATCCCCGACGACTGGGGCGGGCGGTCCCCTGAGGAGGTGCTCGCGCAGATCCGTGCCGCGCTTCGACCGAAAGTGCCGGGGATCGGTGGAAGCGCAAACGCCGCGCAGTAGAGTGCCTGCGTGTCGACCTGCACGAACTGCGGACACAGCCCGCTTGGCCTGCCTGGAGCGCCGACCGAGACGACTGGCGTCTTCACCGCCGATGTGCGGTGCCCCGAGTGCGGGGCCGCCTATCGCGCAGGCGCACGGATCCTTGTCGGAGGCTCGACCGCCTTCGCGATGACCCGCGCGCGGCCGCTCTACCAGCGGGCGCTCCTGTCGCTTGTCCTCGGTTCTGGGCTTGCGACGGTGGTGGTGCACATCATGTCAGTCGGCGCGCTCTGGTTCGTGATCAGCGCGCTCATCGACCTCGCTGCAGGCGGAAAGCGCTTCATCTCCGCGCACCTGATCATCCTCTGGGTCCTTTCCCTCGCCGCGATCTACGGCGTGGCCCGATTCTGGTGGGCGCGGCGTCCCGCCCTGCACGACCACACCAGGAGCGCTGATGAGCGAGACCGCTGGCTCGTGATCGGTCCCGACGGCGCGCAAACTCACAAGGAGCGCTTCGAGCCGTGGCAGATCCGCACCTTCCGCGTCCATGAGTGTCTCGGCGCGGGCGATGGAAGGATCGTTGCTTCGATCCGACCGATCCCGATGCGCGAGGTCGGCTGGGCGAAGCTCAGCGACGAAGTGCACATGGCGATACCGCCGGGTTCGGCGGCCGCACTCGCTGACGCGCTCGTCGGCACGGTGCGGGGACGCCATTCGCTCGCGCACCTCGAGCTGCAGGAGAGCCACGGGGTTCCGTATCTCGTGCTGCGATTCCGCGGTTGGTGGAACGGAAAGGCCCGCATCGTCCCAAACGACTGGCTCGGCATGACACCCGAGGTGTTCGCCGCGAAGGTCGCGGAACGGCTCGGGGTTCCGCTGCGCGATCGGATCCGCGCCTGACGCTCGGATTCCGCGATCGCGTGAGGTAGAGTGCCAGCATGCTGAGCGCCTTCCTCGCCGCGCAATTGACTGCCATCGCACCTTTCGCGGCGTCGAGTGCGCTTCCCACCGACGCCGAGGCGATGTCGACGGGCATCGCGAAGATCGTCTCGATGCAGGAGAAGGGCCCCGGCGCCGAAGTCGCAGCCGAGTGGCCCTACGAGGGCGTCTACCGCGTGGGCGGCAAGATTCCCTACGCCTACCGCGTGGGCGGCACCTCGATCGCGGGCATGGCGCTGCTGGCGGCACCCGGCTTCGAAGACGACGCGTCCCGCCGGGACGCGATCGCGCGCGCCATCGACTTCGTGGCGAAGTCGAAGGATGAGCCGCTGCTCTCGCCCGTCTACGAAGGGAACTATGACGTTCGCGGCTGGGCGCACTGCTACGGGTTGCGGTTCCTGCTGGCCGCGAAGAAGGCGAACGCCGTGAGCGACGCGCAGAAGCCCGCGGTCGACGCGGCAATCGCGTTCTATCTCGATGCGCTGAAGAAGACCGAGATTCCAAAGGTCGGCGGCTGGCAGTACGCGCGCGGCCCCGGCATCGAGAACCCGTGCCCGACGTCGCCGTTCATGACGGCGCCATGCCTCGTGGCGTTGGTCGAGGCGAAGGAGGCCGGGCTCGAGGTGAGCGAAGAACTGATCGCCCGCACCGTGAAGGCGCTCGAGATCACCCGCGGCGAATCGGGGTACGTCGCCTACAACGCCACGCGCCAGACGCGCGACGACGTCGGCCAGATTCCAGGCGCGGTTGGCCGCATGTGCGCGGTCGAGGCTGCGCTTGCCCGCGTCGGCAGGGGCGACGAGAAGCGGCTGCGCTTTGCGGTCGAGAAGTTCTTCGAGTTCTGGCCCGAGCTCGAGAAGCGCCGCAAGAAGCAGGGGACGCACGTCGCGCCCTACGGCGTCGCGCCGTACTACTTCTTCTACGCGTTCAACCATGCCGCCCAGGCCATCGAGTTCCTGCCCGAAGCGGAGCGGCCGCCGCTGCGCGAGAAGTTCCGCGAGCTGCTCTTCAAGGTGCGCGACGCCGACGGCACGTGGAATGACCGCGTCTTCCCGCGGAGCGCCGCGTTCGGAAC
>JBIKXP010000073.1:0-13801 GCA_044355685.1 Phycisphaerales bacterium | reverse complement strand
CCCCCAACGCAGAGCACCCCCGCCATGACCCCGGCCGACATCACCGACGCCCTCCGAAACGTCCTTGATCCCGACATCCGCAAGGATCTCGTCACGCTCGGCATGGTGAAGGCCGCCGCCATGCAGGGAGACCGCGCTGCGGTCACGATCGAACTCACGACGCCGGCCTGCCCGATGAAGGACAAGATCCGCGGCGACATCGAGGCCGCGATTGCTGCGAAGGCGCGAGAAGTCGGTTCCGCCTACTCGGGCGTCGACGTGACCTTCACGGCGGACGTCCGCCGGGCGAACGAGCGAACCAAGGACGGCGCCAACCCGCTGCCGGGCGTGCGCCAAGTGATCGCCGTCGGCGCCGGCAAGGGCGGCGTCGGCAAGTCGACCATCGCGGTGAACCTCGCCGTCGCGCTTGCCCGCATGGGCGCAAGCACCGGTCTCCTCGACGGCGACATCTACGGGCCGAGCGCACCCACCATGCTTGGCCTCGAGGACGAACCAACGCAGGCGCGGGGCAACATGCTGCTCCCCTTCGAGGTGCACGGCATCAAGGCCATGACGATCGGAAAGCTCGTCGACCCCGACAAGCCGCTGATCTGGCGCGGACCGATGGCCCACGGCGCCTTCAAGCAACTGGCCACGCAGACGGAATGGGGCGAGCTCGATTACCTGATCGTCGATCTGCCGCCTGGAACCGGCGACGTGCCGCTGACGCTCTCGCAGCTGCTGCCGCTCTCCGGCGCCGTCATCGTCTGCACGCCGCAGCAGGTCGCGCAGGACGACGCCCGCCGCGCCGTCAAGATGTTCGAGCAGCTCGGAGTGCCGATCATCGGCGTCGTCGAGAACATGAGTTCATTCGTCGATGACACCGGTCGCGAGCACGACCTCTTCGGAAAGGGTGGCGCCGAGATCATGGCGAGCGCGATGGGCCTCGAGTTCCTCGGCTCGCTCGCGATTCGCCCGGCGCTGCGCGTGAACAGCGACCGCGGCACGCCGCTTGCGAACTGGAACGACGCCCGCCTCGGCAGCGAACTCGACATCATCGCCCGCAACGTCGCCGCACGCGTGTCGACGCTTTCCTTCCAGGGCAAGTACATCCAGCCGACGATCAGCGTGCGCTGAGGCCTGCGCGCACGATCGCAAGGCCGTCGTCGCCCACGTAGTAGCGAATGATGCGCTCGTCGATCTGCCGAAGGTCGACGAGCATGAGCGCGTCGACCACGTCGCCGAAGTCCGGATCGACGTTGAAGGCAAGCAACTTCGCGTTCAGCCGCAGATAGTGGCGCAACAGCACGGGAACAGCCCGCTTGCCGCGCTCGATCTCGTCGACGAGACGCTCAAGATGCACGAGGTCGCTGGTCGCGGTCGCCTTCTCGCGGTCGGTCCACGCAGCCACGCCCTGCCGCTTCGGAGGGTTCCGCGGCGTCACCATGCGGGTGAACGGCGCCGCGAGCCTGTGGCGCTCGAGGAACTCCATGATGAGCTCCTTCGACATCGAGTCGTAGTCGTTCGAGATGCTCACGGGCCCGAACATCCTCGAGAGCCCGCGGCGCAGCATGAAGACGCCGATCCCCTTCCAGAGAAGGCTCAGCGGCTGGGACTGGCGCTGGTACTCGAGGCGCACGAACGAACGCCCGAGCTCCACGCCGTCGCCGAGCGCGCCCACAAGCTCGGGCGAGAAGTCGAACAGCGTGCTGGTGTAGAGGCCAGCGACGCCGACGCCTTCGGTCACCTCGCGCACGATGCCGGCGCGATAGCCGCCGACGATCTCCTTCGCGGCCGGGTTCCACACCAGGATCTGCCAGTAGGTCGCGTCGAAGCGATCGGTGTCCGATGGCTTGCCGCTGCCCTCGCCGACGGCGCGGAACGCATGCTCGCGCAGGCGGCCCACCTCTTCCATCGCGCGCGGCACTTCCGCGGCCCGCACCGCGAAGACGTCGAGCCCGCCTTCCGAGAAGAGCAATCGATCAGGCGAGAGCGACCGCAGTTCGTCCGCGAGTTGATCGCCCGTCGACACGGGCGACGCAACCGGCGCAAGCACCGGCTGCACACGCCCCGCGCGCTGGACGCGGCGCAGCAACTCGCAGCGGCCGCGCACGAGGCGCGTCAGGCCCTCGGGGTCAAGATCGCAACCCTCCGTCGCGATCGGCCGCCCCACGCGCAGCTCGATCTCACGGCCACATCGCGCCACGAACTCGCTCGGAAGAAGCGCCGTGCGAAGTCGCGGGTGCACGAGTCCCAGCGCGTGGAAGATGCCGCGGTTGGTTCCCTCGAACCAGACAGGTACGACCTTCGCGCCGGCGCGCAAGGCAAGTCGGGCGGGAATCGTCGACCACGGCGGATCGACCGGCTTCCACTCGCCCCAATGCACGGCGCTGACTTCGCCGGCAGGAAATGCGACCAGCACATGTCCATCGCGAAGCCACTGAAGCGCCTCGCGCAACGCGCCTGCATTGCGAATGGCGGCATCAGCGCCGCCGAACGGGTCGACGAAGATGCAGTTCGGCGCGAGGAACGCGAACCGGCTCATGATCGAGTTCGTGAGGAAGCGCACGTCGGGCCGACGCGCGAGAAGCGCGATCAAGAGTGCCGTGCTGTCGGCGCCGCCGAAAGGATGGTTCGCGCAGACGAGCGTGGACCCAGTCGCAGGGACCCGCGCCAGTTCCTCCGGCTGCACTTGCGGGTTGATCCCGGTTGCGCGCTGAATCCTATCGGCAAGCGGTATCGACGGGTCGCTCGCGGCGACCTGCTCGGCCATGGCTGCGACCTGCTCGAGCCCGACCGTGCGCTCGAAGAGGCGCAGCGGACCATCGACCACAGCGCGCATCCACGGAGAATCAGGCCGGGGTAGCCGGGCTGAGCCTGAGCGAGGAACGGGAACTGCTTCGCCAGCCATTGGTGGGTCGCGGGTAGTTTCGCGTCTCAGACAACGTCCGCAAGGGCAATCTTCCCGAACACGACGCAAGGGTCACGAAATCCTGACGAATTCGTGACGCACCGCCCGGGCCGAGCGCCGCTGGGCCGGGCTGGACGCCCCGCTCGGTCACTGGAACTCGCGCCGCAGCACCCTGAGGCCATCGACGAGCGCCTTGATGTGGCCAGCCTCGTGCGCCGCCGAGATCTGGACGCGCAGACGCGCGTGGCCCTCGGGAACGACGGGGAAGCCGAAGCCGATCACAAAGACACCGAGTTCAAGCAGGCGCTTCGACATCGCGATCGCCTTCGCCGTGTCGTGCACGATGATCGGGCAGATCGCGGTCGGGCTCTGGAGGACCTCGAAGCCGGCCTCGCGGATGCCCGCGCGCGCCGCGTCGACGTTCGCGCGCAACTTGGCCACGCGCTGCGGCTCGCGCATCAGCACCTCGATCGCCTTGTCGGCGCTGCACGCGATCGTGCACGGCAGCGCGTTCGAGAAAAGCGTCGGCCGTCCGCGCTGGATCAGGAGGTCGATCGCCTTGCGCGAACCCGCGATGTAGCCGCCCGCGCCGCCCCCAAGCGCCTTGCCGAGGGTGCCGGTGATGTAGTCGATCTGCGTGCCCTTCAGGCCCTGGTGCTCGTGGGTGCCGCGGCCGGTCGCGCCCATGACGCCGGTGCCGTGCGAGTCGTCGACCACGAGATACGCGCCGAACTCGTCGCAGAGCTTCCGCATCGCGGGGAGGTCGGCGATGTCGCCTTCCATCGAGAAGACGCCGTCGGTGACGACCCAGATCGTGCCGGTCATCTCGGGGTTCGCGCGCGCCTCGGCCAGCTTCGTGCGCAGCGACGCCAGGTCGTTGTGGCGGTAGACCGTCTTGAGGAGGCCCTTCTTGATGACGGCGGCGAGGCGGATCCCGTCGATGATCGACGCATGGTTCAGTTCATCGGAGATAATGATGTCGCCCAGCTCGCACAGCGTCGGGAAGATCGCCTCGTTCGCGTTCCAGCAGCTCGTGAAGGTGTACGACGCCTCGACCCCGTAGAACTCGGCGATGCGCGCCTCGAGCGAATGGTGGCAGTCGAACGTGCCGCAGATGAAGCGCACGCTTGCGGTGCCGGCGCCGTACTTCCGGATGCCGGCGATGCCGGCCTCGACCACTTCGGGGTGGTTCGCGAGGCCGAGGTAGTTGTTCGAGCAGAAGCAGGCGACCTCGCCGTAGCCCTTCAGCTTCACGGTCGCGTCCATCGGCCCTTCGATCGTCTGCAAATGCTTGAGCTGCCCGTTCTCGCGAAGGGTCTCGAGGATCTGCTGCGTGCGCGAAGGAAAGGTCGGGGCGGCGAGCGTGGTCATGGGACGGAGTTTACACCTACTCAGTTTGGGTCGGAACTGGCGTCGAAAGTCGTATCGGGCAACGTGACGACGCCGACGGAAGCGGCCGCAGCGGCCATGGCCCGATCCAGCGTGAGGAGCCGGGCGCCACGGTGCAAGGCGAAGGCGACATAGACCGCGTCAAAGGAACTGAGCCCGCATTGCTCGGCGATCTGGCTGGTTCGATCGAAGTCGTCACGCGAGGAGAAGGATTCAAGCGTCACGCCAAGTTCCTCGAAGTGCGCTCGCACTGCCCGCGCGAGACGATCGGCCTCCACGCCGATGACTGATGCGGAGTCGACCTTCATGCCCATCCGCCGTGCACGGCGGCGCAACTGCACGATGGAGTTCAGAACCTCGAGTGCGAGAAACTCCGGGGCGACGAGGGGTTCACTCCCTCCGCCATCGCGGCCTTCGACATCGACATGCGTTTCGCGCAGACGCTTCGCCCGAGCGGCTTCCCCCGCCCAGAGGCACCTTTCGATTGGCTTCCCAACCGCGCGCGCCCAGCCATGCCTCCGCTGCCGCAGAGGAGCGCGTTGAGCACTGCATCGCCGGACGGCTCACCAAGGACGACGGACAGAAACGCCGATGCATCGACCACGATCACTCCAATCCCTCCCGCGCCAACTTCTTGAACTCCTCCGCACCCAGCGGCCGACCCTCTCGGCGAAAGATCTCCTGTGCGACCGCCCGGTCCGCCGCGCTTGCATCGCGAAGTCGTCGCAGTCGCGCCGCAAGCGTTCGCGCGCCGGCGCCGTCGTTCCCGTCGGCACGCTGGTACGACCGAAGGCGCGCGATCCACTCGCCGTGCCGCATGATGACGATCTCCTCCCCGCGCTCGACGGCATCGAGGAGTTCCGAGAGCCTGGCCTTGGCTTCTGTGAGGGTGACGACGCGAGCAACCATGCGCCAAGCGTACTCTGACTAGTCAACACTCTGACGCCGCTTTCTCCCGCTTTCGTGCATGCTCGCCCGCGCACGCGCCGGCGTCACCGCGCGAAGTCGACCTTCACCACCTCGCGCTCGAGGCCCTTCGCCTCGAAGAAGGCGAATCGCCGCAAGCCGCCGACCGCCGCAAGCACGCTGTCCGGGAAGACGGCGATCCGCGCGTTGAACGCCGTGACCAGGCCGTTGTAGTAGGTGCGGGCAAGCGCAATGCGCGACTCGGTTCGCGAGAGCTCGTGCTGGAGCGCGAGGAAGTTGTCGTTCGTCTTGAGGTCGGGATAGCGCTCGGCGATGGCCGCCACCGAAAGCGCAAGCCCCTCGACGGCCGCCTCGCCCTGGCGGACGGCCTGCGGCGACACGGCGTACTGCGCGCGCATGCGGGCCAGCAGCTCGTGTGTGTCGCGCTCGTGGGCGCGCGCACCCTTCACGCACTCGGCGATGTTCGGAATGAGATCGGCGCGACGCTTGAGCTCGACGTCGATGTTCGCCCATCCGCGGCGCACGCGCTCGCGCTGCGCCCGGAGCGTGTTGAAGGTCATGAGCGCCCAGATGCACGCGAGCGCCGCGAGATATGCGGCCAACGCGGCGACGCCTGGGATCACGAGGCCAGCGTCGCGCGCGCCCGCGATCGCAGCCGGCATCACCATGGCAGCGCACGCGAAGATCGCGCCGATGATGCCGTATACCCAGATGCGCGAGGTGTAGCCGCTTGCCACCGAGTCCTCGCTCGCCATGGTCACCAGCGAAAATCGCGCCTCGGAACCGTGCGCGATCTCGGCGGCGACGACATCTCGCCGCTCGCGCGCGGCGCCCATCACGAAGATGTTCGCGTGAATCGGAATCGCCCGCTCCGTGAAGCAGCGGTCGTCGGTCGAGCCCATCACGCTGCCCGCCGGCCCTTTCCCGTAGTAGAGCGGATGGCCGGGCGTGCACGTGAAGGAGAAGACCCCCGTTCCCTCGACCTCCATGCCGTCCGGTCGCACGAGGATGTGGCCTGAATCGTCCCGCAGGTAGAAGGGAGTCTGCTCGCCGCCCGAGGCGACCGTGTCCCAGCCCGTCTCGACGACGGTCCTCGTGCGCCTGTTGCCCTTCGAGTCGGTGTAGCTCTCGACGCGGGTCCGTCGCCAGTGCTCCTCGACCAGCCACGCGTAGTGCACGCAGCGGATCTCGGCCAGGTGGCTCGTCAGCGGCTCGGCGCTCTCCGCGGTTCCCTTGAGCTCGACGTCGCCGATGAACACGCCCGCCGCCTTCGACGTGGGCGTATCGCGGATGTAGCGACGTTTGCGCGCCGCGCGCATCGAGATCCACGCGAACAGTACGGCGAGCGCGCCTCCGATCAGCGGCGGGAGGATGAGCGGGTCGACCGTCATGCGTTCCCGATTCCGCGGCGCGCTGACTCGGTTTCAGCAGCCGTAGCGGCTCCTGATCTTCGGAACGAGGTACTTCGCGAACGCGCCGTGGAAGTCATGCTCGGGCTTCCAGCCCCAGTCGCGGCGCGCCGCGCCGTCGTCGCAATTCTCCGGCCAACTGTCGACGATCCGTTGGCGTTCTGCCGTCGGGACGTAGGTGATCTCGGCTGCGGGGAAGAACTCGCGAACCTTGTCGGCGATCTCCGCAGCGCTCGGCGCGAAGGCCGACACGTTGTAGACAAGGCGCGACAGCTTCTCGCGCGGCGCCTCGGCGAGCTCCATCAGCGAGCGCACCGCGTCGGGCATGGTCATGAACGGAATGCGCGCGTCGGGGCGAACGAAGCAAGCGTAGGGCTTCCCCTGCGCGGCCGCGTGCAGCATCTCCGGGCCATAGTCGCTGGTGCCGCCGGTCGGCACGGTGTCGGCAGAGATGATTCCGGGGAAGCGAATCGAGCGGAAGTCGACGGCGCAGTCCATGCGGTCGGCCGCGAGCAGGCGGTAGTGCCGCGCGTAGTAGCGGCCCATCTCCTCGACCGCGCGCTTGTTGACGCCGTACATCGTGATCGGCTCGAGGCATTGGTCCTCGGTGATGCGGCCGGCGGCGCGCTTCGCCTCGAGCGTCGGCACGCCATAGACGGCGATCGTCGACGGGAACATGAACTTCACGCTCGACCCGCGGCGCGCGGCGCTGTCGGCGGCGAGCTTCAGGAGGTTCGCGCTTCCCATCACGTTCACCTTGAGCGCAAGTTCCGGGCTCTTCTCGCCGCGCGTCGAGAGGAGCGCCGCGAGGTGCCACACCTCCGAAACCTCGTGCTTCAGGCCGATCGATTCGATGAAGGCCGCGTCGCTCACGTCGCCCGAGTAGGCGCGCGTCACGTGGGCGGCGCTCTCCTTCGGCAGGTCGCGAAGGTCCATCGCGATGATCTCGCGCGTGCCGTGATGGACGGCCGCGAGCATGGCGAGGAGCGTGTGGCCCATCTCGCCACCCGCACCTGTGACGAGAATGGCGCCCGCCTCGGGCGTGCGCGTGCGCTGCGACTTCGATTCGGTCATCGTGGCCTGGCTCATCTTGGTCTTGGTTTCCGGAGGAACTGCTGGAACGGAGTGCGGAAAGTTGGCCGCGAGTATAGGGTGCGCGCATGCAAGGCCGCGCCATTCCCCTGCCGGAGCGCCCGGAAACCGCCGAGGAGATCATCCGGCACCTCGACTTGAAGCCGCATCCGGAGGGCGGCTACTACCGCGAGACGTGGCGCGAGCCGCGCGCAGACGGCGGGCGCGCCGCGGGAACCGCCATCTACTTCCTGCTGCCGGGCGGCGTCGAGAACCGTTGGCACCGGGTCGACGCGGCCGAGATCTGGCACTTCTACGCGGGCTCGCCCCTCGAACTCTCGATCGAAGAAGCCGACGGCCGCGTGCGCACGCAGGTCCTCGGCACGGCGCTCTTCGACGGCGAACAACCGCAGCTCGAGGTGCCGGCGAATGCGTGGCAGCGCGCACGCAGCCTCGGGCCGTGGACGCTCGTCGGCTGCACGGTGAGCCCGGGGTTCTTGTTCGAGAGGTTCGAGATCCGAGTGTGACGCGGTCGCTCGGGTTGCGCGGACGCTCGGAACGAATGGTGTACACGCGAGAACGCACACGTGAGAAGGCCACGTGAGAACGCCGCCTCAAAGCGGTTTGACGTGTGCGACCTCGATTTGCGTCCGCGTCCCACCGCCGCCGTCCCACCGCCGCCGAGCCACCGCCGCCGAACCACGCGCCGACGAACCACGCGCCGCCGAACCACGCGCCCGAAAGGACACGTTGGTTCCGCTTCCAGAACGCGAAATCATCCGTTGACTTCTTGACATGTCGCCAAGTCGGGGTAGTTTCTCCCCGTCGCAGAAACCCATCACTGGGAAATCATCGTGATCGGGCCACCGCGCCAGAGATTCTGCGCGACTTGGTCGACGGCGCGATCTTCGATGTCTCCAAGGACCTTCTCGAAACAGCAGGCAACGAGGGAGGCGCACAGTGAACTCAGTGAACACGCGACCCAACACCGGACAGACACGACACACCCGACAGACACGACACACACGTCACGCGGCGGCCGCCATCGCGACGGCAAGGACGCTCGCCGCCTGCACAGCCCTCTGCGCCTGCGCGCAGGCGGCGCGCGCGGAGTTCGTCGTCTACACCATCAAGCAGGATTGGCTCAACGCAGTTCCCAGCGCCATCACCTCGATCGGCGCGCCGAACATCCCGAACTCCTCCGGTCTTGGGCCTTGGCTCGTATCGCACGGACTCAGTATGAGCGGAGCCGGCAGCCGTCCGCTCTGGCCGGACGAAGCCCCCTACTGGAATCTGCCGGCGGGCACGAACATCATGAACGGCTACAACTGCAGCTTCAACTTCGCAGCGCACATCACGTCGTTCGCGATGGAGGTGGAGGCCTCGGGGTCGTCGTTCTTCTTGTCATACGCGGTCTACGGCCAGAACGGCTACGTGGGAAGCTTCGAGATTCCGACGACCAACATCCCCGGCCCCCGGTTCTTCGGCATCATCAGCACCCAGCCGTTCCGGCAGATCTTCGGCACCCAATCATCCGGCAGCGCCGTGGTGAGTACGCTGATGTTCACGCAAGTCGTGCCGGCCCCGGGCGCGCTCGCCGTGTTCGCAGGGCTCTTCGTGCACGGCGCCCGCCGCCGCAGGTGAAGCGACGGAACGCGGCGAGCAGGCGACGAGCACGCCACGCGTCTAGGTTCTGTCTGACGGATCGGCCGGGCTTCAATCCGCGCGGCACCCGGCTGGCAAGGAGGCGAGACGAAGCTGTATCCCCAAGGATCCAACGACGCGATACAGCGAGTTGAAGCCGACGAAGACGGATCATGGCAAGCCGGGATCCCGCGCGAACCGACGGCTGGGGATCGGTCAGACAGAACCTAGATCAGCCGCTCGAGCAGCGCCTTCGTCGCGCGGATGCCGTCGGCCTCGCTCAGACGCTTGCCTTCGTACTCAATGCCGATCGCGCCGGTGTAGCCGCTCTTCTTCACGACCTCGATGAGGCCCGGATAGTCGAGCAGCGTTTCGTTGCCCTTCGCGTCGAAGTCGTAGCTCTTCGCCGAGACGCCCTTCGCGTACGGCACCACAAGCCCGACGTTGCGCACAGGGTCGACCATCGTGCCGCTCGCGTCGCGCCAGTTCCCGAAGTCGGGCAGCGTGCCGCACATCGGATCGTTCACGCGCTTGATGACGCCGACCACCCAGTTGCCGTCCGACGAAAGTCCGCCGTGGTTCTCGACGATTACGCTGAGCCCGAACGGCTTCGCCAGCGCGACGAGCTTCGCAAGCCCTTCGGCGCAGCGCTTCGCCTGTTCGTCGGCGGTTCCCTCGCCGATCGCGTTCACGCGGATCGAGTGACAGCCGAGCGCCTTCGCCAGTTCGAGCCACTTCACATGGTTCTGCGCGAACTCGGCGCGCGCCTTCTCGTCGGCGGCGCCGCAGAGTCCCTCGCCGTCGCACATGATGAGGAGCGTCTGGACGCCGTCGTCGTCGAAGCGCTTGCGCAGCGCCGCGGCGAAGCCCTTCTCGGCGATCTTCGGGCGGTAGAACGAGTTCACGAGCTCGATGCGGTTGATTCCGAACTCGTTGCGGGCGATCTTCCCGAAGTCCATCGGATCGGCGAGCACGCTCGGACGTTCTTCGGGCTTGCAGAGGCCGAAGCGCCGGTGCAGCGACCACTGCGCGAGCGAGATCGGGTTCGTCGCGCGCGCAGACTCGGCCGGGGCCGGCGCGGCTGCGTCCTTCGCTGGCGGAGCGGCCGCCGCCGATCGGCCAAGCGTGCCCGACACAAGTCCACCGAGGGAGGCGACTCCCAGTATTCCAAGCGCGTCTCGACGATGCATCAAGCCTCCTGCGCGAACTCGCGACGAGCCCGGCGTGGATACGCTACCTCACGTTGCATGGCGGTCGCAAGAACCGTGCCGCCGAACTCAATCGAGGCTCCATGACGCTCACGCTGACCTTCGCGACGTTCATCGCATTCGCCGGAAGTCCGACCGCGCCCGAGATCGAGACGGCTCGCGCGGCGATTCCAACGCTCGCCGCACCGGTTGAGATCGATCTCGACCAGGTCGACGTCCCCACCATTCGGGCGGTCACCCTGGCCGACGCAGTCCGCGCACAGGGCTGGATCCACGCGCGCGAGCGATTTCTCCAGATGGATTTGGCGCGCCGAGAGCCGGCGGGCGAACTCGGCCAACTGCTGCCGCAGGCTGCGACGCTCGACCTCGCGGCGGCCAATCTCGGCCTGCGACGCATCGCGGAAGAGGCCGTGGCGAAGCTTCCGGCATCGCACCGCGCGCTGCTCGAAGCCTACGCCGATGGCGTGAACGCGCAACTCGCCCTCGCGAAGCCCTTCGAGTATCAGTTGCTGAAGGCCCCCTGCGCGCCGTGGACGCCCGCCGATTCGATGCTTGTGCAACTGAGTATGGCGCGCTATCTCGACATGTCGGATGACATCGACCGCGCGCGCACGCCGCTCTACCGCGCGTTCGGCGACGACGTCGCCGCATTCCTCACGTCGAGCCGAGGCGCGCTCGACATGACGGTCGACGGCAGCGCCTCCCCGCCCCCTGCTGCGATTCCCTCCGTCACCGCGCTCGACCTTCGTGTTGCCGCAGGCAGACCAGCCGATCCGAGCGAAACGGCGAAGCCTGTCGAGACGCCGGGCTCGAACGCGTTCGCCGTCGCCGGCTCGCGCACGCGCGACGGTCGTGCCATCGTGGGCAACGACATGCATCTGGCGCTCATGGCGCCGAACTTCTGGTACCGGGTCGATCTCGCGTGGGACGGCGGCCGTCTCATCGGGCTGTCGCTGCCCGGTGTGCCCGCGATCGTCCAAGGCACGAACGGCCACGTTTCATGGGGCTTCACGAACCTCACCGCCGACCTTGCGGATGTGATCGTGGTCGAGCGCGATCCGACCACCGCCGATCACTACCTCACGGCAGATGGTCCGAAGCCGTTCGCGAAGCGCTCGGTCACCGTGGGCTCGGGCGCCGGCGCAACGCAGATCGAGGCGCTGTCGACCGAGTTCGGCCCAGTCGTCGGCACAGAGCGAGAAGGACGGTTCGTCGTGGTTCGGTCGCCGATTCTTCTCGACGGCGCCATCGACTTCGGCCTGTTCGAGATGGCGGACGCCACCACGCTCGAGGAGGCGCTCGCGTGCGCCCGGCGCTGGAAGGGCCCGCCGCAGAACGTCCTGGTGGCCTCCGCGGACGGCCGCATTGGCTGGACGATCTCTGGCGCGCTACCGCTGCGGACGCGTGCGACTCGCAGCATGATCAACTGGCGCGACGCGGAACCGTGGCGCGGCACGATCCCGATGGACGAGAAGCCGACAATCATCGATCCGCCATCGGGCATCCTGACCAGCGGCAACCAACTCCCGATCAGTCCGACCGGCGCACTTCTCGGCGTGCTTGGAAACGACGAGGCGCACGGCGATCGAGCGTTTCGGCTTCGTGAGATCATCGCACGCCGATCGGATTGGGACGAAGGCCAGCTGCATGTGGCGCAGCTCGACGTGCGTTCGCCGCGGCTTATCCGGTGGCGCGACGCGATCATGGCCGCGATTGGGAACGCGGAGCTCGCTGAGCTGGCGAACGCCGCACGCGCGGAACTCGCTGGTTGGGACGGCGACGTGACGGTGTCGAGCTCGGCCCCGGTCGTGCTCGACGCGTTTCGCCGCGAGATGTCGCGAGAGTTCGCAGGATGGCTGACGGCGACGCCCGCCGGAACGAGCCATGCGCTGACAGCCGAGGAAGCGCGCGCGGCCCTTGACGACGAGGCGTTGCTGCGCGTCCTCGAGGCGCGACCCGCGCACCTCGTTTCGGGAACCAGCGACGATGCGTGGCAACGTCACGCGATCGCGTGGATCGCCCGTGCCGCCGAGGCCGCGCGCGCGGCCGCGACGAAGCCCTCCGCGCCCGACGCTCCCACACGGCTCTTTGCAACCCGCGGCGAGCGGAACCGGCTTGCGATGAGGCACCCCGCCGCCGATGCGTTGGGCGCCGCCGCCCGACTTGCCGAGATGCCCAAGGCGCCGCTTCCTGGCCATCCGACGTGCGTGCGTGTCCAGACGCCAGGTTTCGGCGCGAGCCAGCGTTCGGTCGTGTCGCCGGGGAAGATCGAAGACGCCATTCTCGTGACGCCGGGCGGCCAGTCTGGCCTACCGACATCACCCCACTTCCGAAGCCTGCATTCGTGGTGGCAGGACGGGAAGCCGTACGCGATGCTGCCGTCGGCCCCGAAGCGGCGCGTCGCGCTTTCAGCCACGGTGGACGAAGCGCCGAAGCCGCTGGCGGAGCCACGATGAGAAGTACGGCCGGAGACGCCCGCTGGCGCCTCCCACGCGCCACGAGCGCCGTTGGACGGGTCGACGCTCCCGACGCTCTGGGAAGGCTTCTCCGGGCCGCACGCTTGAGCCGCCGTGACAGGTAACTGCGGCCCCCGACGGGCCCGATTCGGGTTGGCTTGCCCCGATGGTCGTCCCGGTGGTCGTTCCGATGGTCAGCCCCGACGGGCGAAGCGCGGCGCGTTCCCAACCCGGGTTTGAGTTCCGGCACCAAGCATCCGATTTGGTGTATGCTTTCGCCCCTTCGCCACCCTAGCTCAGCGGTAGAGCAGCGCTTTCGTAAAGCGCAGGTCGTGGGTTCAAATCCCATGGGTGGCTTTCGGGCGCGTTCAGGCGATGCCGTTTCCGCCGCTGCGCGATCCGGGACTCGGCCGCGCACGGACTTGGCCGCGCGGGCCTCTCTTCATACGAGCCACAAGAAACGGCCTCCGCATTCGCGGAGGCCGTTCTGTAACGTAGCACCAGAGGGAGCAGCCGCAGTGGCCTTTGGCGTGATCAGCACCAAAGGGAGAAGCGGCAGCCGCTTTTGGCGTGATCAGCACCAAAGGGAGAAGCGGCAGCCGCTTTTGGCGTGATCAGCACCAAAGGGAGCGGCCGCAGCCGCCTTTGGCGTGATCAGCACCAAAGGGAGCGGCCGCAGCCGCGACCGCTCAATCACGCGTGATCAGCTTCACGGCCTCGGCGGAGCCCGCGTCGAGTGCGCCGTGGAGACGACCGGCGGCATCCGCAGCCTCGCCCTCGCTCGAAGCGATCAGGCTACGCAACGCG
>JBIKXP010000257.1:0-4214 GCA_044355685.1 Phycisphaerales bacterium | reverse complement strand
CACGGGTCGACGACGCGACGCGCGTGCGCCACCGCGGCGTGCCATGGCGTGCGATCAAGGAGACGCGGAACCGCCTGATTCACGCGTATGACGACATCGATCGCGATGTGCTCTGGCAGATCGTGCGCGTCGACTTGCCCGAGCTCGTGAGGCAGCTTGGAGAGGCTTGACGAGGGCGGCGGGCGCGGGTGCGCCGCCGACGGCCGCATGCGCGGCGTTTCCGAGGATCCCCATTCGCGCATGACGCCTTCGATCGACCACGCGAGCGCGCGGCGGATCCTCGAGCTCGCCGACGCGCCGGCCGCGCGGATCTCGGAGCAGTGCGCTTGCGTTTTTCTCCCTGATTCTGTTGCTCACCGCGCATGCGGCGCCGCGCTCGGGATTCCCCGACTCGGCGCACTCCGCGGCGATGTCCCCCGCGGGCGCCAAGAGCCCCTCACGGGAGACGAACGAGATGAAGCAGCTGATGGCGATTGGAATGGCGGCGGCCGTGTCGGCGGTATCCGCGAGCGGCGTTGCGAATGCAGAGGATGACCTCGGCTGTCCCGGCGACACAAATGCCGATCAGAGGGTCGATAGCATCGACCTCGCGACGGTCCTCACGCGATGGGGTATGCCGGGCAAGAAGTTCCCGCAGACGGACTGCAATGACGACGGCGCAATCGACAGCTCCGACCTCGCGATCGTGCTCTCGGGTTGGGGCGGGTGTCCCAGACGTGCACCGAGCCGTCGAGGGAAGTCATTTGAAAAACTGCAGTAGATCGTGGGTCTGAGCGTTTTCGGTTTTACACTGCGGCTCTCATCTGTCACCCCCCCTGCGCGAACCGTGCAGGCAGCGAGCCGCCGCAAGGCGGCTCCGCACTTTTTCGCCGGCGCATGTCTTCGGCCGTCTTGTAGCGACAACCACGGAAAGGATGGAAACACGATGGAGACGATGTCACGTCCTCGCACGCGCGTGTTCGTGGACGGGCCCAACCTCATGCATGGAGCCTGTCGGCTGTTCGCATGTCACTGGATCGATCTCGCGAGGCTCGCGGAGACGGTGCGAGAATCGGCTGGGCAAACTTGTTCAATCACGGCGCAGAGCGCCGGTGACCTGGCCCCCGGAGCTCGCCGGGCGCACCGTCGAGGTGGAACAGACGGGCGAGAAGGGCTCGGACGTGAGTCTTGCCGTCGACCTCGTTGATCTCGCGCACCGCCGTGCCTTTGATGCGGCCCTTGTGATCAGCAACGATGGCGACCTGAAGCGTGCCATCGAGGTGGCACGATTTGATTTCGGGCGGAGGGTCGGAGTCCTGAACCCGTACCCCGGTCGCCAAAGCAGGGAACTTGCGCGGGTGTCGTCGTTCCAACGAACCATTCGCAGGTCCGACCTGACGCGAAACCTTCTGCCTGACGAAGCGAGCGACGAGTTTGGAACGATCCGCCGCCCGAGGCTGATCGGTTGGTGAGTGCCCGCCTCTACTTCTTGAGGAACCCATCCAGCTTCGCACGCGCCTCGGGCGTGTGCCGGAGCGTGACGAGATGCTCGCGCTCGCAGGCGATTCCCGCGTCCCAGCCCTTCGCAAGGCCGACGCGCACGGCGTCGAGGCATGCGGCGCCATGCTTCGTGCTGCCGACCTGCGCGGCGAGTTCGTCGCACATGGGCACGATCGCGGCGGCGTTCTTCGGCGAGATCGCGCGGCGCGGCGCGTGCATCGAAACGAAGCAGCCGGTCGACGTGTCCTGTGCCTTCACCCACGCAACCGCGGCGGCGATGGCGCCCTCCGCGCCGCTGCCCGCGTCGGCGCGCACGTCGAAGAGGCACTGCGGCGCCTCGCCGCACGGCCAGGTCTGGCCCGTCGCGGTGCGTTGAATCGCAAGCGCGGGCAGGATGCGCGCGGGCAGCATCTGCGTGCCGCCCCAGCCCGGGCAGATGCAGAGTCCCGCTTCGGGCAACCCGACCTGCCATGGCTTGCCGCCTTCCGCGGGCATTGCCGCGACGAGCGCGTCGCAGTGCATCGCGATCTCGAGCCCGCCGCCGAGCGTGGCGCCGTGGATCGCCGCGGCAGTCGGGCAACCAAGCGCAGGAATCAGCGCAAACGCCTCGGCGCCCGCCTTGAGATAGTCATGCAGCGCCGCATCGTCGAGGGCATCGATCTCCGCGAGATCCGCGCCCGCCACGAACACGCGCTGCGACGCGCTCGCGAGCACGAAACCCTTCGGCTTCTCCGCCGCGATCTTCGCGAGGGTTGCCTTGATCTCCCCGATCAGCCACGCATCGAGGACGACCACGCCGCCGCGCGGCTTCTCGGGGTTCGGCTGAAGGAAGAGGACATGCACGCCATCGCGGATTTCGTAGGGGAGCATGTGGGAAAGATAGCGTCCCGCGCCCTTGCTACGCTTTCACCCATGCTCGTCACGCACAGCGCTGCCAATGGAATCCATACCGTCGAACTCGCGCGTCCCGAGGCGCGCAATGCGCTGTCGCGCGAGCTGATCGCGGCCCTCGGTGCCGCAGTCGACGCGGTTGCGAAGGACGCGTCGGCGCGCGTCCTTGTCCTAGGCGGCTCCGGCAGGAGTTTCTGCGCCGGCATGGACCTGAAGGCTGTCGCAGACGACCCCGTCGCGATGGGCGACATGTTGCGTGCGTTGTCGCGCACGTCGCGTGCGATCCGGCGGCTGTCGATCCCAACGATCGCGCGTGTCCAAGGTGCCGCGATCGGCGGAGGCTGCGGGCTGATGGTCGTCTGCGACTTCGCGGTGACGCACGCAGAGGCGAAGCTCGGCTACCCGGAGGTCGATCTTGGCATCTGCCCCGCGGTGGTCGCGCCCTGGCTGATGAAGAAGATCGGCTCGGGCGCGGCGCGTGCGATGCTGCTTGCGGGCGGCACGATGTCGGGCGAGGAAGGGTTCCGCCGCGGGCTTGCGACGCACTTGGTCGCGGAAGCCGAGCTGGCCGCGACGGCGCAGCAGCTTGCCGAGCGCCTCGCAAAGGGCGGGCCGAGGGCGCTGGCGGCCACCAAGCACTGGCTCAACGAACTCGATGGCTCGATGGACGACGCGATCGCGGACGAGGCCGCGGAGATCAGCGCCCGCATCATTGCGGGTGAAGAGGCGCAGTCGCGGCTCAGGGCGGCGTGGGCGAAGGCCTGAGTTGAGCCGAAGGCGGAGCGCAGCGAAGCCTGAGCACTGAACCATCCGATGAGGACAGCCAAAACGGGTGCCACTACTTTTCGTAGTGGTTTCGCCCACATGGCTCCGAATGCGGCGGAAACCAGGGCTTTGCGACTCCGCACTGCTGGAAGCAGTGGCACCCATTTTGGCTGTCGAAGTCTGACATCATCCGTTCCTTGGACTTCGTCCAAGGACACCCAGCCACAAAAACGACCGCGCGCACCGTCGGAGTGAGTGCGCGCAGTCGGGGGGAGAGAGATCGTGCGGAGCGTGGCTAAGTACTGAGCTTGTTGCCGCCCGGCTTGTCGTCTTCCTCGTCGATCGGCTCCTTCGGCTCGCCGAAGATTGCGCTGCCAACCCGCACGAGGTTCGAGCCACACTCAATTGCGACTTCATAGTCGCCGCTCATGCCCATTGAGAGAATGTCGAATCGATCGCCGCCAACGCCAAGCGCGCGGATTTCGTCGAAGATTTCCTTGCAACGCGTGAAGGTGCGGCGGGCGTCGTCGATGCTGCCCGTGTTCGGCGCCATGCACATGAGTCCGCGCGGGCGCAGCGCCACCATCGTGTCGATCATGTCGACAAGATGTCGCGCTGCTGCGGGCGCAACGCCGTGCTTCGACGCTTCGCCTGACACATTCACCTCGACGAGCACATCGACGGGGCCAAACGTCTCGCCACCGGGCGCAGCCGCCGCCGCTTCGGCGAAGTCCTGCAATTCCTCGGCGAGACGAAGCGAATCAACCGAGTGGATCAGCCGAGCGACTTGAATCGCTTGCTTCACTTTGTTGCGCTGCAGTGACCCAATCATGTGCCAGCGCACAGGCGTTGCGGCGCCGCCACGCTCAGAGCGACGGGCGTTGAACTCGTCGATGATTGCCGCGCGCTGCACCAGTTGCTGCACGCGATTCTCGCCAAGATCGACATGGCCAAGCGAAACAAGTTCGCGGATGTCCTCGATCGACGCGTACTTCGTCACTGCAACAAGCATGACGTCGCTCGCGCGTCGACCGCTCTTCTCAGCGGCACGCGCCACGCGCGTCTTCACATCGTCGTAG
>JBIKXP010000072.1:0-13842 GCA_044355685.1 Phycisphaerales bacterium | reverse complement strand
TCCTCTTCGCCGAGGCCGCCTCTGTGCCTCTGTGCCTCCGTGAGAGACCTCGAGACCGTCAGCCGCACGCCGCCCGCTGAGGGCCGACGGTGCCATAGCCCACACGAAAGCCTGAAGACCCCAAAAAGACAAGCAGCCATCGCTTTCGACGGCTGCTTGGTGGATTCGAACGACTGGATTACTTCTTCTTGTTCTTGTCGAAGTAGCTTCCGGCGAACTTCTTCTGGAAGCGCTCGACGCGGCCGAGGGTGTCGACGAAGGTCTTCTGGCCCGTGAAGAAGGGGTGCGAGCCCGACCAGATTTCGACATTCATCTCCGGCACCGTGGCGCCGACGGTCATGACGACTTCCCCGCGGAAGATGACCTTGCACTCGGGGTAGTACTTCGGGTGGGTGTCCTTCTTCATACTCGACCTGACCTTCCGGGTGCTCCCGGTGATTGTCCCGCCCGAGTGTCCCGCAGCGCGCGGCGACCGAGGGCGAAGGAAATTGGCGAAAGATCGGAGAGTGTACCGTGCGCCCCGGCTGATGCAAGCGGCTGTTGCGGAGGCGTTTGCGCTGCTGCGGCGAGCTGGGCGAGCGCCATTCTCGGACGCCAGGACGTCGGTCGCGGCCCCGCAGGGACGGCCGCGCGCATACCGTGCCGCTTCAACCCCGGAGTTTCCCATGGCAGACGCCCCCAACACCTTTCACGTGACCGCCGCCAATTTCGACACCGAAGTCGCGCACTCGTCTGTTCCCGTGCTCGTTGACTTCTGGGCGTCGTGGTGCCCGCCATGCCGCATGCTGAAGCCCGAGCTCGCGGCGCTTGCGCCGGAACTCGAGGGCAAGGTCCGCATCGGCTTCTGCGATGTCGATGCCGAGGGAGAGGTCGCGAGCGCGTTCGCCGTGCGCGGCATTCCCGCGCTCTTCCTCATGAAGGATGGTGAAGTGATCGACTCGTGGACCGGCTTCATGCCACGCGCGGCCGTGAAGGCGCGGCTCGAGCAGGCGGTCGGGAAGATCGGCGGCTGAGCGCGATGGCGACGAGCGCTCGCACGTCGGCCCCGGACAGCGCGGGCGCGGCCGTGCGCGTGCTGCCGGTTGACGGCATGCACTGCGCCGCGTGCGCATCGAAGGTCGAGCGTGCGGCAGGTGCCGTGCATGGCGTGCGCGAGGCAAGCGTCTCGTTCGCGACCAAGCGCGCGCGCATCGCCTTCGATCCGGCGGCGACCGATCTTGATGCGATCGCGCGTGCGGTGCTCCGCGCCGGCTTCGCGCTCGACATCGAACGCGACCCTGCCGTGCGCGCCGTGCGGGAACAGTCGGCGGCGCGGAGTCTCCGTCTGCGCGTCTTGGTTGGCTTCGCGCTGTCGCTCCCGCTGGTCGTGATCGCGATGTCGCATGGCGCGATCTCCGTGCTCGACGGGCCATCGATGCCGTGGGTGCAGCTTGCGCTCGCGACACCCGTGTACCTCTGGTGCGGTTGGCCGATCCACGCGGCGGCGCTCGTGCGTCTCCGAACTCTTGGCGCCGACATGAACACGCTCGTCTCGCTTGGGACGGGCGTTGCGTTCTTCTCGAGCCTCTGGACGCTGCTTGCGGGCCACGCCGCGCACGCGGGGCACGCACTGACCTTCGAGGCGGCCGCCGTCATCATCGCGTTCGTCCTGCTCGGCCGCTGGCTCGAGGCGAAGGCCACGGCCCGGGCCGGCGAATCGATTCGCGCGCTCGCAACCGCGTCGGTGCCATCCGCGCGCGTGATCGTCGAGGGCGTCGAGCGTGAGATTTCCGCAGCGGAGATCACTGCTGGAGCGCATGTGGTCGTCCGGCCAGGCGAGCGGATCGCCATCGATGGAACGGTGCGGCGGGGCGAGAGCGAGGTCGATGAGTCGCTGCTGACAGGCGAGCCGATGCCGCGCCTGCGCCGTGCGGGCGATCGCGTCTATGCGGGCACGCTGAACATGCTCGGCGCGCTCGACATCGAGGCATCATGCGCGGCCGATGAGACGACGCTCGCGCGGATCGCCGGGCTCGTCGACGAGGCGCAGGCGACGAAGGCGCGCATCGCGCGGCTCGCCGACAGGATCGCCGCCGTGTTCGTCCCGATCGTGGTCGCGATTGCCGTTGCCGCCTTCGCCTCGTGGCTGCTGCTCGCGCCGGAGGAGATCCGCAGCGCGCGCGCAGTCGAGGCACTCGTGAGCATCTTGGTCGTCGCCTGTCCGTGCGCGCTTGGGCTCGCGACGCCGGTTGCGATCATGGTGGCGTCGGGCCGCGCGGCGACAAGAGGCGTTCTCTTCCGCCACGCCGCTGCGTTCGAGCATCTCGCCGGCACCCGGCGGATCGCCTTCGACAAGACCGGCACGCTTACCGAAGGGCGACCTGCGGTGACGGCGCTCCTCCCGGCCCGCGGTTGGAGCGAAGACGGGCTGCTTGGGATTGCGGCGGCGGCTGAATCCCGCAGCGAGCACGCCGTCGCGCGTGGAATCGTCGCAGCCGCGAAGTCTCGCGGCGTGCACGTCGAGGAGCCGGGCGCCTTCGCGGCCTTCGCCGGAAAGGGCGTCTACGCAACGGTCCTCGCGCACAAGGTCGAGGTTGGAAGCGAGGCCTGGATGCGCGAGTGCGGCGTTGCCGTTTCGTTGCCGCATTCGCATGCAACGCGCGTGTGCGTGGCGGTCGACGGCGCGTTTGCCGGTGCGATCGAGCTTTCCGACCGCGTTCGCGAGCACGCGCGTGACGCCCTCGACGCGTTGCGTGCGCAGGGGATAGGCGCGATGCTTGTCACTGGCGATGGCCGCGCAGCAGCAGAGGCGGTTGGCGAACGGCTTTCGATCCCTCCCGACTGCATCTACGCGGAGATCTCGCCGGTTGGGAAGGCGGAACTTGTCGCGCGGCTCGCAGCGGAGCGCGGTGACATCGCCTTCATCGGAGACGGTCTCAATGACGCGGCTGCGCTGGCCGCAGCGCGCGCCGGCATTGCGATGTCGGGCGGCACGGATCTTGCGAAGACGAGTTCGGACATCCTGCTCGTGACCGATGACTTGCGCCGCGTCCCCGAGGCCATCGCGCTCTCGCGGGCGACGCTCCGCGTGATCCGGCAGAATCTCGCATGGGCGTTCGGTTACAACGTCGTCCTCATTCCGCTCGCGGCAGGCGCGCTCTTCCCGTGGACGGGCTGGATGCTGCCGCCGATTCTCGCAAGCGCGGCGATGGCGCTCTCGAGCATCAGCGTCGTCGCGAACAGCCTGCGCCTGCGCGGCATGCCGCTTTCCTCGCATCGATAGCGGATCCGTCAGATGGCTCGAGTGATCCGAGTCGATCACGCAAGCAGCGCGCCCGCGGGCTGCGTCGGAACGCCCTCGTACCGGGTTTCCGCCACGAGCACCTCGCGTTTCATCACGACCGAATGCGGCTCGACGATCGCGCCAGGTCCGATGTCGGCGCCGTAGAGAAGCACGGTGTTCGCGCCGACAGTCGCGCCGTCGCGGATATCGACATGGTCGACCTTGAGCACGCGGTCCTCGAAGGTGTGCGCCTGGAAGAGCGCCTGCACGGTTACGTCGTCGCCGAAGCGGAGCATGTCGGGATCGACCACATGCGCGAAACCGGTGCCGAGGAGCGCGCGCCGCCCGATGCGGCAGCCCATCGCGCGCAGGTATGCGACGAGCATGAGCGTGCCCTCGAGGAATGAGAGCGGGACGGCCGCCCACATGCCCCAGGCGACATAGAGGAAATCCCAGCGGCTGCACCAGCAGCTCCAGAGTGGATGCATGGCAGGCTTCACCCGACCGATGAGAAGCCACTTCATCGCAAGAACCGCAGCGGCGAGCGCCGCGAGCGCCACAAGCACGCTGACAGGAAGCGTGACGAGGCGGAAGAGCGCAGCCGACTGCGAGGCTGCGGCAATCTCCATGACGCGGAACCACAGGAGCGCGACCAGCATGGGGCCGATCGGCAATGCAAAGCGCGCGATTTCCCACGCCCAGCGGTTGATGCGACGGATGAGGGGCGGATCGTGCGTGAGTTCGCGCGGCGCAGCGACGACTTCGCGGCGAGGCAGCTTGAAGACGGGATGTCCGAACCACGAGGCGCCGGCCTCGAAGGGGAGTCCGCCTCCACGTGTCGAGATGCCGACGAGCGTCTCGCGCGCGAGCAGCGTTCCCGACGGCAGCACCGCATGGTTTCCCACGAAGCAAGATTCTTCGAGCACGATCGGCTCGATGGTGGCGGTCCCCGCATGCAGCGTCGGTCCGCCGAGGTAGATGCCGTCCGCGAAGAAGGTCTCGTTGCCGATGGTGACGGTCGAAGGCACCACGTCGGTGATCGTCGAGATCTCGCAGCCCCGGCCGATGCGCGCGCCGGCGAGGTTCAGCCAGATCGGCCACATGATCGTGCCGGAGAGCCACTTTCCCGCGGCTTCGACAAGGAATGACTGGAGCGACATGCGGAGCGCCGCGAAACCGCCGAGCGAGTAGGCGCCTCGCGGCGCACGTCCGAGCGCGCGCACGAGAAGGGCCTGCGCAAGCACCGTTCCGACGGCGCCGATGAACGTGGCGCATGCGATGCGGGCGAGCGCACTTGCATCGGGAAGAAGGCTTTCCGCGCGTGGGAAGAGCGCGGCGTGGAACGAGTCGGGCGAGAGCCCGAGCGCCCAGCACGCGATGAGCCAAGGAACCGCGATTCCCGCTGCGATGAGCGAGACCAGGAGGAACGCGACCGCGATGCGAAGGGCGACATGCGGAGCAGGCGCCACCGCTGGCGGAGGCGGCGCTGGAGCGATCGGCCGTGCAGGGACGCCGTCGAGAATCGCATGGTCGTGGCGTGCACCTTGCTGCAAGTTCGAGAGCGCGCGCAGGATGCTGCCTTCGCCGAGTTCAGCGCCCGGCGAGAGGCCGGCGCGTGTCTCGAGAGTTGCGTTTCGACGGACGGTGACGGGGCCAACCACGACGGTTCCGGATTCGAGTTCGACCGCACGAAGGCACGCGTCCTGCCCGATCGTGGCGCCGTCTTCAAGCGTGATGAGGTCCCATCCGCCTTCAGTCAGACGGACGCCTCTGTGGATGTGAACTCCGCGACCGACCTTCGCACCGAGGAGCGACAGCACGACAGGCGCAAGGCCGATCGCCTCGATCAGCTCCCATGGCATGAGCGCGACGCAGCGAACCGCGGTCCAGTGGCGCAGGTGCGCGAACGACCAAGCGCGGATTCGCGCGGGCCGGACCCGTCCGAGCAGGATCCACTTCGCAGCCACGCCGAAGGCGATCGACGCGCATGCATAGCCGGCGACGGCGAGGATGGCGATCGCCGCGACAAGCAGGGGCCCGAGAGGTCCGTCGCCGAGCGCGCGCGTGAGCGTGGTGCCGGCGTTTGGAATCCAGAGGATTTGCGAGAGCCCGAGCAGAAGCCCGACGAGGAAGAGCGCCTGCAGCAGCGAGACGAGAAGCGGGCGCTGCGTGCCGCGCGGCGTCGCCCGAGGCGGGCGCTGCGATGACGCCGCTTCGGACTCGGCCGCGTTCCTGCGGGCGTCGATCGCGCGCGCGATCGCGCGCGCAGTGCGGTGCTCGTAGGCGGTCCGCACCGTTGCGGCGCGCGTGGCGTCGTGCGCGCGGAGGCGCGAGATGGCGATCGCGATCGTCAGCGAGTCGAGGCCGAGATCGTCGAAGAGATCCGCTTCGACGGAGACCGCGTCGTCTTGCCGGAGCGCGGCGGCCAGCGCGCGCGCGACGACGAGCTCGGTCTCGGTCGCGGGCGCGACGTGGCGCGTGTCGGAAGCGCTCGTGCGCGCGGCGGCGATCGCGGGAAGGGCGCGGCGATCGATCTTTCCGCCCACGGTGCGGGGAACGCGGGCGATCGCGGCGATTGCGGCGGGCACCATGTACGGCGGCAAGTCGCGGGCAAGCGCGTGGCGTAGTTCCTCGGCGACGATGGCAGAGTTCGCGCGCGGCACCACATGCGCGACGAGCACGCGTTGCGCACCCTCTCCCTCGACGGTGCATACGGCCTCCAGCACGGTCGAGTGCGCGGCGAGCTTGGCCTCGATCGCCCCGAGTTCGATCCGGTATCCGCGCAACTTCACCTGCGCATCGATTCGGCCGTGATAGTGGAAGTCGCCGCGGCCATCGCGGTGGACCAGGTCGCCCGTGCGATAGACGCGGCCAAGCGTTGGATGATCGATGAACCGCGCCGCCGTCGTCTCAGGTTGGCCGCGGTATCCGCGTGCGAGCGAGAGTCCGCCGACGACGAGTTCGCCCTGCGATTGATCGCGGATCTCGCGGAGTTCGGCGTGGTCTGGATCGATGACCGCCGCGAACGACCCTGGGATCGCGCGCCCGATCGTGACGGGCTCGCCTGCGTGGACTGTCCCGCGAAGACACGTAACCGTGCATTCTGTCGGGCCATATCCGTTCTCGAGCCTCCGGCCGCGCGACCAGAGCTCGGCGAGATCGGGCGCGAGTGCTTCACCGCCCACGTAGAGGAATCGGATGCGCGGCAACGCGTGCTCGGGGTCGTCGCATCCGAGCGTTCGGAGCAGTGTCGGTGGTGGACAGAGCACCGTGATTCGCTGCCGCTCGAGCCACGGGATGAGATCGGGCCCAAGCCTCGCGGCATCGTCGTCCATCACGACGACGGCGCCGCCGACCGCCCATGCGAGCCACATCTCCTCGACGCTCGAGTCGTAGCTTGCGCTCGAACCTTGCGCGACGCGGTCGTCCGGTCCAAGCCCGAAGTCGGCAACGTCGCCCGCGACAAGGTTGAGGAGCGATCGATGCTCGATCTCGACGCCCTTCGGGCGGCCGGTCGTCCCCGACGTGTAGATGACGTAGGCGAGGTTGTTCGGGGTGGCGCGCGAGGTGCCGGTGGCGCTGTCGTCTGTGTCCGCAAGATCGGCGGGAGCGATGCAGTGGACACGCGCTCCTTCCGAGGCGATCGCAGCGGCGCGCTCCGGCGTTGCAATCAGCGCGATGGCGCCGGCGTCGGCGAGGATCGCGGCCGCCTGCCGCGCTGGGAACGAGGGATCGATCGCGACATACGCGGCGCCCGCACGCATGACTCCGAGGATCGATGCATAGAGCCACGGATCGGTGCGTGGCAGCGCGATGGCGACGACGGCGTCGCGCGCCGACTCCGGGCGCGTTGCGGACGCCCGTCGCGCCACGCAATTCGCAACCTTGCGCGAGAGTCCATCGAGTTCCGCATAGGTGATCGAACGCGCGTCCGGCACCGCGAGTGCGCATCGTTGCGCATTCGTCGCGCATGAGCGCTCGAAGAGGTCGAGGACCGTCCTCGCGTCCGATCCTCCGGTCATGCGGTGGACTTCGGCAGGAACGATTTCAGGTGCGGCGCCACGAACGCTGCGCGGGCGTGCTGCTCGCCAGCCGTGAGGGCGAGGAAGCCACTGACGTGGCCGAGGCACTTCGCTGCGCCGCAACGGCAGCCGAAGGGCTCGGCCATCGTGGCTTCGGTCGTGGTGTAGTCAAACGTGACCTGCTCGCCCGCGCGGATCGCCTGACGCGCGACAAGCGTTCGTCCGACGATCGATGCATTCGGCTCGCAGCAGTGGTTGAGGAAGCGCCACGGGAAGCGCGCGCGCATCTCCTCGGTGGAGAGCGATTCGTGGCACTCGATGTGCTCGTCGAGGGTCACCTGAATCGAGTAGCGGGTGGGGTGGCGCTGCACCGTGCCGTTGATGTCGAGCACGCGTTCGCCCGCGTCGATGTCGCGGGTTGCGAAGACGCCGACGCCAGTCGTCGTCTCGCGGACAGAGCAAGGAAACGGATGGATTGTTGCTGGCATGACGGACTCGGTCGATCGGAGGATGTGCAGCGAACCGGATCGGTGTCAGAGATCCGAGTCGCGTGCATGCCATGGGCCATGGCAGTGAAGCAGCGTAACGCGAACCGCTTGCATCTGTCGATGGTCAAGCAGAGAGAGCGACGGATTGAACGGACCTCTGGACAGCCATCGGCTCCTTCGAACGGAACCTCGCGGTCGCTTCGCGAACACCGACTGGGAGCGGGTTGGGAGTCGAGGCTGGCCGCATCACCGGGAGATCCGGGGGAATTCCAAAGGTCTTGCCAGAACTCCTGCCGAAACACGGGACTACAACACGGAGTCAGGAACGCATGTTGACCGGCCGCGCCCATTCCCTGATCGTTCAGTCGCGCCTTGCGATATCCCTTGCGTGGGTCGCGGGATACGTCAATACCTCCGCGGTCCTGACCTGTGGCGTGGTCACCAGCCATGTCACAGGCCATGCCAGCAACCTTGGCCGCGACGTGGCGCAGGGCTCGTGGCTTGACGCCGGGCTCATGGCCACGCTCATCGGGGCCTTCTTCCTTGGAGCGCTGCTCTCCGGGTTTGCCCTCGAGATCGGCCGGCTTCGCGGATGGGCGTCGATCTACGTCTTGCCGGCCGCGCTCGAACTGATCCTCTTGGTTGCCTTTGCGATCGGGGTTCGGACTCATGCCGGGGCGTCCGCCGACCTTGGGGGGAGCCTTTGGTGGATCACGGTCATGGCGGCGCTGGCGATGGGCGTCCAGAACGCCACCATCACCCGGATCTCGAGCGGCGTTGTCCGCACGACCCACCTGACGGGGATCGTGACCGACCTCGGCCACGAGATGGCGCAACTCGCCGTCTTCCGAAAGCTGCTTGGGCGTGGCGCCGCCCCGGTGGGTGGCGAGACGCGCGGCCCGAGCCCGCAGCGGCTCCTACTGCTTGCGGCCATCCTTGGCTCGTTCATTGTCGGCAGCGCCTCCGGAGCGTGGGTGTACTTCGAGCTTCCCCGCTGGAGCATGCTCGCGCCGATCCTCCTCCTCTGCTGGATCATCCTGGCTGATCTCCAGACGCCGATCTGCGAGATCGAGGAGGCGATCGTCGCCGAGGTCGGAGCACCGGGTCGGGCTGGCGACGGAATCGCGCTCTTTCGGGCCATTCCCAGAGGCGGCAATTCGTCGGGCGAAGCACAACTGCCCGATCTCACGCGGCTGCTTGAGCGTGCGGGGCAGACGCGCCGCATCGTGATCGTCGATCTATCCGGCGCGCGCGTGCTTGGTCCGCTCGCGGCCACGGCGATCCACGCCCTCGTCTGCGCATCCGAGCGCTCGGGGCACCGCGTCATCTTCGCCGGACTCGACGACGACGAGCGCGCGACGGTGAACGCGCTCTCTCGCGCGGGACTCCTGAGCGACGCGAACTGCGCGCGCATCGTCGACGACGCGGTTCGGCTTGCGGCCGCCGTGCATCGCCCGAGGTGAGATGTCGCGCGGTTGGCACCGGCCCTATCGCTCCGCCATCGCTCGGGCGGCAAGCCCAGCGCCAAGCGCGCAGAGAAGCGCAAGTGCCGCCGTAGCGAGGAGGCCGGCAACCACGCCGCCAGCTGCGGAAATCTGCACGTAGACGGCCGCGAGAATCAAGAGCAACGTCGCCAGCGTCAGGATGATCGCGAGCATGATGAGGGTGACAGACCACGCGATGCGCAGCACGCGCAGCCGGAGCATTCTGCCCTCCCACTCGATCATCGAGGCGATGTCGGCCACCAGGCGCTGCATGAACTCCATTGCGGTCTCCATGTTCGTTGCGTGCCCGCCCTCGGATCACACGCGCGGCGGCTCAGTCGCGGCGGTTCAGTCGCATGCCAAGCAGCAGGCCGATCGCGAAGCATGCCGCGATCGATAGGAACGGATGGGCCGTGATCTGCTTCTCGGCGAGTTCCGCCGCAGCCTTTCCCTTGGTGGCTGCGTTGCGCGCGCTCTCCGCGATCCCGGCACGTGCCGCGCGGATGCCGTCGGCGCCGAGGCCTGAAAGGTCGGTCCGCAGCTGACGCAGATCGGTGCGCAGCCGATCGATCTCGCGGTGCAGGTCAAGAGTCTCGTCGATTCCAGTCGGGCTGTTGCGATCCATGAAGATCTCTCTTTCTCTTCGCGTTGAGGCGCGAGTCCGCGTGGCGGCCGAGCCGGTCCGTCGTTCCGTCGGCCAAAGCCGAGTCAGGCGCCGTCCTGCGCACACGCGCCGAACGGGACTGCGAAAGCAATCATGGCGGTGGATACGGCGATGCCTACGGGGAAGCGTTCCCGAACCACGTGCTCGATCCGGTGCATTTCCCGCTGGCGGCGGCGGTACCTCGAGGCAAGGCTCCTCCCTGCGCGGGAACACATCAGGTGCGCGGTCGGTCGCGCAGGTCGATGTCCGCGATCCGCAGCAACGCGGGCGCCGAGTCTCCATCGGCGTCGCGGCTGCACGAGGAGGACACGATGGAGCGGACAGCGCCACATTCGATCGTTTCAGCGAAGCAGCCGTCAGACAGCCCCGTCAACTTCATCGTGCCGATCGACTTCTCGAAGCCATCGCTGGCCGCGCTCCGCTGGGCCGAGGAGCTCGCGCGACGCGGTCCTTCACGGTTGATCGCCGTGCATGCGGTCGAGCCCACCCCACTTGGCGAGAGCGATGATCTCGTCGCCATGCTCGAGGCCCGCGGGCTCGAGCGGCTGCATGACGCGTGTGGCCGCGCGGTGGCAGCGGGAATCGAGGTGGTGCGCGAGTGTCGGATCGGCGAGCCTTCCTTGGTGATCGAGGATGTGGCGCGTCGGACGCCGGGTGCCTTCATCGTCATGGGCAACCGCGGGCTTGGCCCGATTCGCCGGGTGTTCCTTGGAAGCGTCGCCGACCGCGTGCTCCGTCATGCCGAGTGTCCTGTGCTGGTGGTTCGAGAGAGCGACGAACCTCCCGCGAGGCCGCGGATTCTTGTCGCGACGGATTTCGCGCGCGATGCGCAGGCCGCGGTCGCCGCAGCGCTCATGCTCACGCGACGGGCGCGCGAGCAGCCGCGCGTGGCGCTGCTGCATGTCGTGCTTCCGCCACAGGTGATCGAGGCGGGCGAGACTGCGTTCGTACCGGCGTCCGAGATCGAAGGCGACGAGCAGGAGGCGCGCGAGCGGCTCGGACCGATCGCCGCAGAGTTCAAGCGGCTGGATGCGGAGACGACCGTCGAGATCGCGCGGGGCGACGTATTCCGTGCGGTCGCCGAGCGCGCCGACATACTGCATGCGGACGTGGTGGCGCTCGGTCGGCATGGGGCGTCGATCCTCGAGCGAATCCTCGTCGGTTCGACCGCGGAGCGTGTTCTCCACCGTGCGCGCTGCGCGGTGCTTACGGCCCGTTCGAGCGCCGTCCCGGCGACGCGCGAAGTGCGCGAGGTCATCATCACATGACGAGATGGCTGCGACGAGACGCTGCGCGTCGCGCCGACGAACGAGGATTCCTTCCTGTGGAGCGGGCCGACGCGCGCGGGCCTAATCAGGTCCTCGGAGCGCGGCTCCGGAGACACGCACCATCACCCGGATTCGGAGGACTGGCATGACGACTGCAATCATGAAGAGCGACTCGCAGATCAAGACCGACGTGCTGAACGAGTTGAAGTGGGATTCCCGCGTGGACGAGACCGAGATCGGCGTTCAAGTGAAGGAGGGCATCATCACACTCGTCGGGAGCGTCGATGTCTACGCCAAGAAGATCGCTGCTCGCGAGGCAGCACATCGAGTGCACGGCGTGCTCGACGTGGTCGACGAACTGCAGGTGAAGGTCGCGAGTGTCGGCGCGCCTGGCGACACGCAGGTCGCGCGCGCGGTTCGCGACGCGCTCGAGTGGGATGCGTTCGTGCCGGACGAGAAGATCACCTCGACGGTCTCGCTCGGGATCGTCACCCTCGAAGGCGTCGTTCCCACGTGGTCGCAGCGCGCCGACGCGGAGCGTGTCGTGCGCGGGCTCGCCGGCGTGCGTGGCGTGATCAACCAGATCACCGTCATGGCGAAGGCCGTCGACTCGAGCCGCATCAAGGCGGACATCGAGGAGGCGCTCGAGCGCCAGGCCGAGCGCGAGGCGCGCCGCATCGGCATCTCGGTCAAGGATGGCGTCGTCATGCTCACCGGCCGGGTCCGCTCGTGGGTCGAGAAGGACACCATCGATCGGGTCGTCGGTTTCGCGACGGGCGTGCGCCGCGTCGATGATCGCCTGATCGTCGATCCCTACACCTGATCGACGTCGGAGGGCAAACTTCGCTGTTGAACGCGAGGTGGCGGAGTTCCGCGGATGTTCCGCGGAGCACACGGTGCATGGCCCTGCGTGTCGGGGGCGTGCCTGGCTTGGAAAGGAAAGCTCTATGAACATCAACCTATTTCGAAGGACCCCGATTCTCGATGAATTCAACCGGACCCGGGACGAGATGGACCGGCTTCTCGGCCGCGTGTTCGGCTCGTCCATGCCGATGCTGGAGAATGGAGCCACCCGCATTGAAGGCTGGATTCCACCGATCGATGTGAGCGAGACCGACGACGAGATTCTGATCCGCAGCGAGCTGCCCGGCGTCGCCGCGCGCGATCTCGAGATCACGATCACCGGCAGCACGCTCACCATCTCCGGCAAGAAAGAAGAGAAGGAGGAGACGGAGCAAGAGGACTTCTACCGCTGCGAACGTCGCTTTGGCGCATTCCGGCGCGTCGTCGACTTGCCGGAGTCTACGGACCAGGAGCGAATCTCCGCAGACAGCGACAATGGCGTCGTGACCATCCATGTTGCGAAAAAGCCTGGCCAGCGGGCGAAGCGCATCGAGGTGAAGCCGACGACTCGTCGCGTGCCCGTGCCGGGCTGATGGCCACGCGTACCCCGTCGGGCGTGCGGCTCTGTGCCACCCGCTCGACGGGGCGCTTCCCTCGCGCGACCGCGCGCGAGCGGCAGGACGAAGCCTGGGTTCGAGGGACGGGGCGCCCGTGGCACGGGCGCCACTTGGAAGAAACCAAAGCGAAAGGAAATGACATGGCACCGATTGCCACGATGGCGATGCACTCGTTGAAGGATCTGCTCGTCGAGCAGCTGAATGAGCTCTATGCGGCGGAGACCCACTCGCACGCGGTGCTGACGAAGCTCGCCTTCGCGGCGTCGTCGCCGAAGCTTGTCGAGGCGTTTCGGAGCCACGCCGACGAGACCAAGCAGCACACCGCTCGGCTCGAGCGCGTATTCGGAGAGATCGGCGGCAAGCCGCGTAAGCTCGAGACGCACGGCTGCAGGGGCCTGCTCGAGGACTGCACCGAACTCGCGGGTCGAACGAAGATCGACCCGGGTGTCCGGGATGCGGCTTTGATCGCCGTCGTGCAGAGGCTTGAGCACGATGAACTTGCGGGCTACGGCTGTGCACGCACCTGGGCTGGCTTGCTTGGCCATACGGCGGCTGCTTCTGAGCTGCTCAAGACGCTGACCGAAGAGCGCCGTTTCGACGAGAACCTCAGCAAGATCGCCGAGAGCTTGAACAAACTGGCGCTTGAGCCCGTCGGATCCGCCCGCTGATTCGTCTTGCGGGGATACGCCGATGGACCTGGACAGTCGTCTTGCGCCGATTGGCGGGGGCGGCGTCCGGTCCGTCGGTCGTTTTCGTCTCCTTGCGATGCAGCCGGCGTCGATGCCGGAGTTTCGCTGGAGGGTGTGGCGTTGAAACGTCCACCGTGGAACATCCTGCGTGGAACATCCTGCGTGGAACATCCGGCGTGGAACATCCGGGCGTGGAACATCCGGCGTGGAACATCTGGCGTGGAACATCTGGGCGTGGAACATCTGGGCGTGGAACATCTGGGCGTGGAACATCCACCGTGGAACATCGCCGTGGAACATCCGGGCGTGGAACATCCACCGTGGAACATCTGGGCGTGGAACATCCGGCGTGGAACATCCAGCGTGGAACATCTGGGCGTGGAACATCCGGCGTGGAACATCTGGGCGTGGAACATCTGGCGTGGAACATCTGGGCGTGGAACATCTGGGCGTGGAACATGTGGCCCCGTCATGTGTCGATCTGCAGATCGGTAGACGGTCTGCG
>JBIKXP010000256.1:0-4217 GCA_044355685.1 Phycisphaerales bacterium | reverse complement strand
GCGCCGATCGGCGACCTCTACAAGACCGAGGTCTACGCGATGGCGCGCATGCTGAACGCGCGCTTCGCCGAGTTCGGCTTCGCGCGGCCGCCGATTCCGACGGCGAGCATCGACAAGGCGCCGAGCGCCGAGTTGCGGCCGAACCAGACCGACCAGGACTCGCTGCCGCCGTACGACCTGCTCGATGCGGTGCTGCGCGTCCTTGTCGATGGCGAAGGCTCGGTCGATGCCGCGGTGGATGCGTCTGGCGCGCCGCGGGAGGCCGTGCTGCGCATCGCGCGCATGCTCGATCGCGCCCAGTTCAAGCGCGACCAAGCCGCGATCATCCTCAAGCTTTCGCCGCGCGCGTTCGGGCGGGGGCGGCGCTACCCGATCCTGAGCGACTGGAGCTGGTGAGATGCCGATTCGCGTCCTTCCGCCGGAACTCGTGAACCAGATCGCAGCAGGCGAGGTGGTCGAGCGTCCCGCGAGCGTGGTGAAGGAACTCGTCGAGAACGCAATCGACGCCGGTGCGCGCACGCTCCTTATCGAGATCGAGGGCGGCGGCGCCGAACTCGTGCGGGTGAGCGACGACGGCGCGGGCATACCCGAGGCCGAGCTTCCGCTCGCGGTCGCGGCGCACGCGACGAGCAAGGTTGCGACCAGCGACGATCTCGCGGCAATCCACACGTTCGGCTTCCGGGGCGAGGCGCTCGCGTCGATCGCAAGCGTGTCGCGCTTCCGCATGCAGTCGTGCGCGCGCGGCGCGTCGAGTGGCGCGGAGATCGAGGTCGAGGGCGGCGCACTGCGCGGCCCGCGTCCGGCGCCCGCGCGGCCCGGCACGGCGGTCGAGGTGCGGACGCTCTTCTTCAACGTGCCTGCGCGGCGGAAGTTCCTCAAGTCGGACGCGGCCGAGACGGGACGCGTGACCGATGTGGTCGAGGCGCTCGCGCTCGCGCACCCCGCGGTTTCCTTCGAGTTGCGCTCGAACGGACGGCGCCTGCTCGACCTCCCTGCGACCGCCGAGCCCGCCAAGCGCACGCTCGATGTCCTCGGCGCTGAACTCGAGCCGGAACTGCTCGAGTTCGAGGAGCGGTACCCCGAGATCGGCGGCCTTGTCGTGCGCGGATTCGCGGGAAAGCCCGCGATCGCGCGGCCATCGACGCGCGCGATCCGCATCCACCTCAACGGCCGTCCGATCATGGACCGCACCGTGCTCCACGCCGTGCGCGAGGCCTACCGCGGATTGGTCGACCCCGCGCGAACGCCGACGGTCGCGCTCATCCTCGAAGTCGATCCGCGCGAGGTCGACGTCAACGTGCATCCTGCGAAGAGCGAGGTGCGCTTCCGCTCGCAGCAGGCGGTGCATTCGGCCGTGCGCAAGGCGATCGAGCGCGCGCTGCGCGCGGCGAACCTCGTGCCCACCTTCGTACCCGACGCCATGCGCGGGCCGGCCGAACCGTACACGGGCCCGCGCGCGCCGCTCTTTGGAAGCGGTCTGCAGCAGCCGGCGTTTCCTCGACCAGCAAGCGATTTCAGCGACTTTGCCGCGCTTACAGGCCAGCGCGCCCACGAACCCGCGGGTGCGAGCGACGTCGGCGACGCGACGGCGAGGGCAGAGCCGGCGATTGTGGGCGAGTTCCCGTTCATCCAGCTTCTCAGCGGCTTCGTCGTGACCGAGGATGCCGACGGCATCGTGATCGTCGACCAGCATGCGCTGCATGAACGCGCCATGTTCGCGGCGTTTCTCGACAGGCTCGGCCGCGGCGCGCTCGAGTCGCAGCGTCTGCTGGTGCCGATCGTCATCGAGCGAAGCGCGCGCGAGATCGAGATCCTCGGCGAGATCGCGCCGCTTCTTGCGCGACTCGGCATCGAGGCCCGGCCGTTCGGCCCGCGGTCGGTCGCGGTCGACGCGGTGCCCACGCTGCTTCACTCGCGGGGCGCCGATGCCGGCGCGTTCGTCGGCGACCTGCTCGAGAAGGCGGTCGAGCATGGCTCGCTCGTCTCGCTCGAAGGCGCGCTGCACGAGATCGTCGACATGATGGCATGCAAGGCGGCCGTGAAGGCGGGGGACTCGCTTGCGCCTGCGGAGATCCGCAGCCTTCTCGCGATGCGCGAGTCGATCGAGCGCTCGACGGCATGCCCGCATGGTCGGCCGACGTCGATCCGGATCGCGCGCGCGGAACTCGAGCGTCGCTTCGGGCGCGCCTGAACCGCACCGCCGGCGCGGTCACTTCCCGGAGGATCGCTGCGTTCGCCGGTCTGCGTCGGTGCGGGAGTCTCTCTCGGTTGGGTGCAGGACATCGTGGAACACCGTCTCGCCCGTCTCAAGCATCCGTTCGATGTAGGGCCGGCACAGGCCGCAGCAACTGCCGCAGCCGTAGCGCCGCGCGATCTCGGTCATGGTCGTAGGACGTTCCTCCAGCTTTCGCTTCAGGTCGCTGAAGCGGAGGTCGAAGCAGACACATCGATCGATCGCAAAGTCAGAACTCATGGTCAGAACTCACGGTCAGAACTCATGGCCCGTTCCGCGTGCCGACGAGGAGGTGAATCACCGGGGATCGTATGGACGGTCGTCGTCCGCAAGGAATGCGTTCTGCGGGAATCCCATGATCTGTTCAAGCATGACCTGTCGAAGGGGGGAATCTTCCGCATGCATCCCTTCGTGGCGGTCGCAGACGCCAGCCACATGTCCGTCGAGATAGCAGACGTGGGAGCAGCCGCCGTGGCGGAACGCCTGACCGCCCGCGTAGACCGTCTGCATGTCGCCCTCCACGCTGCCCGAGGGCGCGCGCATGAACTTGTTCGCGCCGCCCTTCCAGCCGCCGTCACCGAAGAGCGCCGTGGTCGAGGTCCGGCGGAACATGCCGCTTGCGAGTCCGCGGCGCGCGGTCTTCCAGCCATCGAGCCACTGGCCGTTGGCGTCGGTCTCTGGGAAACGCCCCTCCGCGCCGATGTAGCTCGTGTTGTAGTTGTAGCCCGTGTAGGGGTCGGCGCCGAAGGTCGAACTCCCGAGGAACTCGGGGCACTGCTGCACGGGCGAGGGCGAGGAGATGAAGTTCCAGATCGCGCCCGGCTTGACGACGCCGCCCGGGTGCTGCTCGAAATCCCATGCCTTGGTGATGAGTCCGGCGGTGCCCATCTCGTAGAGAATCGCTGCGGGGTAGCGATCCGCGTTCTGCGTTGCGTAACTCGCGGAGGCCAAGCCGAGTTGACGGAGGTTCGCCTGGCACTGCCCGGCGCGCGCGGTCGAGCGGATCTTCGACATCGCCGGAACGATCATCGCCATCAGGACGCCGATGATGCCGACGACGACAAGCGTCTCGACGAGCGTGAAGCCTCGCGCGGCATGCGTGGCGCCGAAGGCGGCAGGGTGGGTGGAGCTATGCGAGTTCATGCGCCCGAGCCGCCTCCCCAGTTGGTCAGCAGGACTCCGAGATCTTCCGATCCGACGACGCCGTTGCCGTCGATGTCTGCAAGGATGTCCGAAGTTCCCCAGAGCGTGAGCAGGATTCCGAGGTCCGACGAGCCCACGTCGCCGTCAAAGTCGAGGTCGCCTGGAATCGCGACGGGCGCCACGTCGGCCACCGCGTCGATCTCGGGCGATGAACCGAAGGCGGTCGGTCCATCGATCCGCACGTAGCGAATACGGTCGAGCCCGAGCGCGCCGAGATCGATCCCGGTCCCGCCGCCAGAGCCGTCGTAGAGCGCAAGCAGTCCTTCGTATGGGAGGCCGACGCAGTCGCCGAGCGTGATCGTCGGATCCATCGGCTTGAGGAAGTCGCTCTCGACGAGCCCAGGCGTGGTCGAGAAGGGACCGACGTCGAGGTAGCCGAGCGTGGGAAAGAGCCCATCGGCCGCGAGCCCCTTGGCAAGTACCCAATTCGCGCCATCGGCGCTCACGCGGATCGTTCCGCCTTCCGAAGCGAGGCCGGCGACGCTCCCGAGGCCGAAGGATCCATCGGTGAAGAACGCGTTGCCGTAGACGATGAGGTCGATGCCGTGCGGGTTGCGCGGGTCGTCGACGACGTCGTGGTCGAACGCAAGCACAAGCCGGCCACCCACGCCGAGCGAGACGACTTCGTTCGGCCGGAACGCAGGCTGGAACGGCGTGACCGCCTGCGGAATCAGGCCTTCGCCGGTGAATCGCTCGGGCGCGCCGAGAGCGACGTTCGGATTGTTGAAGCCAGCGACCGCGCCAGTCCCGGCGACGTACGAGACGACCGAGGTCGCGAACG
>JBIKXP010000077.1:0-13233 GCA_044355685.1 Phycisphaerales bacterium | reverse complement strand
GATCGACGGTTTCATCACCGGGCTGTCCGGGCGGTTCGGGCTGTTGGTTGGTGGAATGCGGTTCATCCACCACGCCGTGACTCGATCCCTCCGTCACCGTCAATGGACCGTGCACGCGGCCACTTCCGTGCGGCATGCTCGATCCAGTGGTCGATCCAGTGGTCGATCCCGTGGTCGATCCCGTGGTCGATCCCGTGGTCGATCCCTCCGTCACCGTCAACGGTCCGTGCACGCGGCCGCTTCCCGACCCCGCGCCACTCCCCCGCTGACCTCCCATCGAGGCAAGCTGCCGGTCGATCGCCTCCGATGCCTGCGCATACACCTTGGCGACCTCGTGCTGAAGGCGAGGCGGATCGCCGAGGAGCCCCATGTCGAGCTCCGCCGAGAGGTTGATGCTGACGCCTGCGGACTGAAAGTCCCGGGACACCTTTTTGCTGACGCCCACGTTCACGGTCAATCCCATGGACCGCGCTCCTTTCGTGAAGGGGCTGACGAGGCCCAAAAACGAACAACCCCGCCGGTCAAGGCGGGGTCGGAGAGGGCGAACGCCCTTCATGCATATTGACACGGAAATGCCTGCTATTTAGGCCTGGGATGGACCAGGGTGCAGGCCCGGGGGTGGTGCCGCCGTCATGCTCTCACTGGCGGCAGCGAATCGACCAAGATGGCCACCCGCATCACCTGACCGCCATGCGGCCGATGTCTACACCGACCCCAAACTCCTCGACGTGGTTGAGGCGTTGGCGTGCCTGCGGGATCTACCGCTGATTGAGATAGTCATACGCCGAGTTCCCGCCTTGCCACCGCGATAAGCTCCGCATGAGCGGCGAGCACGGCGTCGGCATGCTTGTGAATCATCGTGACGGTCGTCTTGAACTGCTCCGGCTGCCCTACCCCCCACTCGGGAGGAACGTGTTGAAGGTCCGGATTTGCATCGTTCGGAACCGTGTTGAGGCCCATGTACTCAAGCAGAGCGACCGTCGCCCCGGTCAGCGTCTTAAGAGCCGATTGCACAGCCGGATTTGAGAAGCCCTGCTCTGGTGCCGACCAGTCGTGAATCAACGAGGCAAGTCGGGACATCCATTCTCGCCCAAAAGAAAAGCCGTCGACATTCAGATTCCGGAGCCAATCGATGACCCCAGTGCTCGATGGAAAGGCCTTGGTAAAGGCGTCATACCGGGCTCTGTCTCGTGCAAGCGCCTCTCCATCCGGGGAGGCCGGAAGAGCAGCCCTAGCTGCTCGCGTATCGAGCCCAGGATGTGTGATGCGTCTTTTTGCGGCCTCTATCGCCTTTGCCTTCCATTCCCGCAGTACCTCGTGCGGATACCCGGACGTGTCGTCATCTACGAGCGTGCCGCAATTTCGGCAAAGCCAGATGCCGTTCTCGGGGGCGCTCCGCTGCTCATGCGTCATGTTCTCGTCGTATCGCGGGCCGTTTGGACTAGCTGCATGGATATGGGCCGCGGTCCCAATGTTGATTGACCGCTCATGGTCGTCTGACGCTGCTCGTGTCGGCTGAAGGCAGCCCGGATTTGAACACACGGAACCGACCTGCTTCTCAAGCAGTTGACGCACGGTGGCAGGAAACTCATGCCGTAGGCGATCTTGGGACTTGCCATTCTGAACCATCGCGCTTCCTGCCTTTGCTTTCGTTCCGAACCAGTCGGTGGGGAGACGGTGGAGGTCCATGTGCTTTCGACGGCCGCTCCCTCCATGACATAGCTCGATAGTACTGGGCCATCTCCGAAACGACTGGGTTCGTGACCTTTGGTTGATCCAAACGCTGGCGCCAGGGCGGAACGATCCAGCAATTGCCGCCGCCGATCAGCGTCCTCAACCCCGCCACGCCTCGCACAAGCGAGCGTCCACCCAGGTCTGCTTGGTCCTTGTCCGCCCGTCGGCCCTATCCGGCCGTCCCCTCCCGCATCGGAAGAACTCGCGTCATACACGGGACCAGTCCGGAGGTCGAATCAACGAAAGGCCGCCCGAGTGCCCGTGTGACCTCGGCACACCAGTATCGATCCACAAAGCGGGCGAGGAAGATTGAACTCCCGACATTCAGCTTGGGAAACTGAATGCCCCCCTCACTGCTGCGTCAGACGGCGAACCTTCGAGCACCCCGGCAACACTCCCCCATGCGATCGTCTCAGACGCAGACTGGAAGGACACCCAACCCCGCCGCCAGCGAGAAGCCAGGAGTCGACAGCCGGGGAGGCCGCCGCTGACGAGACCAGTGTCATCGTGAGCCTGATACACCGCCCGCACAGCCCCACCGCCCGAAACCCCCGCTGGCGAGCCCCCAGAGGGGGTTTCCGCACGGGCGGTGGCGGTGGGCCGTCGGCGCATCACGGGTTGACGAGGTTCAGCGGGCAGTCCGACGGCGGGTACGGCACGCGGGGTGCATCCCATCCAGCGACTCCTCTCTAGGAGCGCGATTGTTCGGGGTACTGTATCGGACATGCAGTGGAGTCAGGGATCAACATGGCATCGTTGGGATCCGCACATCCATGCGCCGGGCACGCTGAAGGAGAACCAGTACGGCCGCCATGACGACGACGCTGTCTGGACACGCTACTTCGACGCGATTCGATCGGCACAGCCACGGTGCTCCGCGCTCGGCATCACTGACTACTTCGTGCCGCGCGGTTACCGTCTCTTCATCGAGCGCGGCGGGCGCACCCAGTTGCCCGGGCTCTTCGTCTTCCCGAACGTCGAGCTGCGCCTGAAGACGCGCGCCGATAGGGGCAATGCCCCCAACGTCCATCTCCTCATCTCGCCGGAGCCGCACGACCACCTCTCGGTGATCACGAGCAAGCTCGCCGCTCTAACCTTCACGTTCGGAGGCGAGGAGTTCCGCTGTACAGAGGACGAGCTCCGACGTCTCGGGCGAGCGATCCAGCGAGATCCATCGCTGAACGACGAGGCGGCTCTGCGCGCCGGGGCCGCGCAGTTTCTCGTCGACCACGATCACTTCGCGAAGCTCAAGCGCGACCCTTGGATTCACCAGCACGTTCTGTTCGCCGTGGCCGCTGGGAACGATGGCCTCGGCGGCCTGAAGGCCGATGGTGCGTTCAAGGCTCACCGCGAGGAACTCGGCCGCATCGCCGACGTCATCTTCTCCGGGTCGCCCAGCGAACGCCGCTACTGGCTCGGCGATCACCCCGATGTCGAACTGCGGATCAGCGGTGTGAAGCCGTGCCTCCACGGCAGCGACGCCCACGCCTTCGACCGCATCCTCACGCCCGATGAGGACCGGCGCTCGTGGGTGCGAGGCAGCCCGACCTTCGATGGTCTCCGCCAGACGCTCATCGAGCCCCGACGCCGTGTGCATATCGGCGCGGCGCCAGACAGCACGCGCAGCAACAGCAACGTGATCGCCAAGATGCGTCTGCGGAACGCCCCGTGGTTCGAGCCGAACGAGTTCCTGCTGAACGACGGTCTAGTAACCGTCATCGGCGCGCGCGGCTCGGGCAAGACCGCCCTCGCTGACTTGGTTGCACTTGCCGCCGACGCCCGTGATCGAGAGGCGAGCACGGCGTCCTTCATCCAGCGTGCTGGTGACCTCCTCTCCGACATCGAGGTGGAGCTGGAGTGGGCGGACGGCTCGACGACTCCGGCGCGCGGCCTCTCGGGAGGTGCCGACGACCAGCCACGAGTGCGCTACTTGTCGCAGCAGTTCGTCGAGCGCCTCTCGCACCGCGAGCGCGTCGCCAATGCCCGGCGCGATGACTTCTGGCTGGACGAAGACGCCGCTGAGCCGCCCGACCCGCTCCTTGAAGAGATCGAGCGCGTCGTCTTCGAGGCGATCCCGATCGAAGACCGGATGGAAGCGGAGCGCTTCACCTCATTGCGCGACGCGCGCCTCGGCGATCACCTCGAGTCGCGTCGTGCCGACCGCGACTCGATCCGACGGATGACCGAGGCGATCGCGGTCGAGAACTCGAAGAAGCAGTCTATCGAGGTCCTGAAGAAGGCCAGCGACGAGGCCACCCGTGTCCGCGTCGCCATCGAGCACGAGCTGAAGGCACTTCCCACCACGGCGCCTCCTGAACACGTGAAGGCGCACCAAGAAGCGCTTGCCGCGTACAACGCGTTGCAGGTCGCCGTTCAGCAGCAGGCGTCTCGCGCGCAACGTCTCCAGTCACTGCGAGCCGCCTTGATGCAGGAACAGTCGCGCGTCGACGACGCGCATCAGGACATCCGGGTTCGCTACCCGGACCTCGTCGACGACGCTACCTGGGCGAAGTTACGGCCGCGGGTGGATCCAGCCGCGCTCGCTGCACTCGAGTCCCTTGCCACTGCTGCGCGTGACCAGGAACGCAAGCTGAGAGAGCGAGGCACCGCACCCGCAGGCGGCGCTGATGCTGGACTTCAGGTGCTTGAGTCCTGTGTTGCCGCCACCCAGAAGACGTTGGGTGAGGACGAGACCAAGTCCAAGCGCCGAGCCGAGCTGGCGAGGAGGCTGGAGGTCGCACAGACCACCGAGACGAAGGCGAAGGCAAGCCTCGCCGACGCCGAAGGAGCGAACGACCGCATCACGACGGCGCGCAGCGCACGCTATCGGGCCTACGAGCGGCTGCTTCAGACGCTTGAGGCCGAGGTCGCAGCGTTGAATGAGCTCTACCGGCCCCTCAAGCAGAGGCTGGCCGCCGATTCGCGCCTTCAGTCTCTTTCCTTCGAGGTCTCGCGCCACATCGACCTCGAGAAGTGGGTCATCGATGGGGAGCGCATCTTCGATCTGCGCCGTCCGCCGTTTCGAGGGCGCGGCGAGCTTCGCGAGGCAGCTCGGCGCATTCTCGAACCGGCATGGCGAAGCGGCAGCCCCGGTGACGTGCGGGCTGCCATCGAGAAGTTCCACACCGACTACCTGAAGGATGCACCGCAGCCGCTTCGGCAAGGGGTCTCCATGCTCGACCTCGGCCAGTGGCTCTTTTCAACGGACCACATCTCGATCCGCTATGCCATCCAGTACGAGGGCCGCGACATCACGAACCTGTCGCCCGGAGCGCGTGGCGTCGTCCTGCTGACGCTGTTCCTCGCCATCGATGACTACGACGACCGCCCCCTCGTGATCGATCAGCCTGAGGAGAACCTCGATCCAAAGTCCATCAACGGGCTGCTGGTCCCGTTCTTTATCGAGGCCGCAAAGCGCAGGCAGATCATCATGGTCACCCACAACGCCAACCTCGTGGTGAACACCGACGCCGACCAAGTGATCGTCGCCAGGTCGGAGCGGTCCGAGGCGAGCGAGCTGCCGAACTTCAAGTACGAGGCCGGCGGGCTCGAAGACCCGCGCATCCGTACCTTGGTCTGCCAATACCTTGAGGGTGGCGAGGAAGCGTTCCGACGGCGTGCCGATCGGTACGGCGTGCTGATCCAGAAGCCCCGCTGACGGAGGGGCAAACAGCACAGACGAAGCCAGTGCCATGAACGCACTCGACCGTGCCCGCTGAGGGCTCAGAGCTGCGTCGAAGACCAGTCCGACGCCCGAGCACGATACTGCGAGTAATCAGATCAATCGACACAGCCGCCCGCCACCGCGCCCCTCAGTCCCTCGCCGCCGCGTCCGCCGGTGCCGACGCTCCCGCGCGTTCCCGCAGGCGGTCGTAGAGATCGGTGAAGTTCACCAGCACCTTGACCAGGCCCTCCATCACCTTCGGGTCGCCGAGGGCCTGCTGGCTCATCTTCTGGTGGGCCGCGCCGCTCTCGAGCACGGCCTGCGTGACGGCCTCGACGAGGTCGGGCGACTCGCCCCAGCGCGCCGCCGGCGAACGGGAGCCCGATCGAGGAGGAGCCCAAGGTGGACCCGCCGCCCGCGGACCAGTCGGCGGACCGAGTGGAGCCAGGCGGTCCAGAGGCACGGATGGGCGCCCGAGAGGAGCCAGGCGGTCCAGAGGCACGGATGGGCGCCCGAGAGGAGCCTCGTCACGGGGTGCGGGGGAGTCGGAACCGAGACCGCGACTCGCTTCGCCCTGTCGGCCCCACCGCTTTCCTCGTGCGCGGCTCCAGGCACCCCCGCTGCCACCCGGACGCACCTCGTGTCGGCCCCGGGGCTGACACGAGGCGTGCGATGCCCTGCTTGCGCCGAGCCGTGACGGCGTGACGACCGTGACGGCGTGACGGCCGCCTGCGGGAACTCCCGATGCTGTGGAATCTTGACTTTCTCTCGCGGGAGATGCCCGCTGACATCCAAGTTGCTTGACTTCCAGAAATCTTCGGGTTGAATCGAGATTTGCGATTCGCACCGCGGGGATTGAGGACGAGACCCTCAGCGCCGCATCGCAGCTCATGGAAAGTCTCGGTCAAGGAAGAAGCATGGCAACGGACGATCGGGCAAAGTCATTCGGCGAACTCCTGACGGCGAAGCAGGCCGCGGAGCGGCTCACGATCTCGGCGAGGACCGTGTTCGAACTCACGCGGACGGGCCAGCTGCCCTCGATCCGAATCGGGGGCAGCGTTCGCTACGCGATGTCGGACATCGAGGCCTTCATCGCCTCGCGTCGGACAGGGGGAAACTGACCATGGCGAGCCTGTCCAACGACAAGAACGGAAAGCGGCGGATCCTCTTCAACCTTCCCGGCGGGAAGCGCCAGACGATCTGGCTCGGCAAGGTGCCGAAGAAGTCCGCCGAGTCCATGCTCGTGCGCATCGAGGAGATGATCCAGCACAAGTCGATCGGCTCGGCGTTTCCCTCTGAGCTCGTGGGCTGGATTCAGAAGCTGCCCGGGCCGACCCGCAAGAAGCTGGAGTGCGCGGGGCTGGTCGAGGCAAGGCCGCCCGTGCCGACCGTCGGCGAGGTGCTCGACCGATACCGCAAGACGCGCGTCGTGAAGGACTCGACGATGCAGACCTACGCGCAGGCCCTCGACGGCCTCGAGGCTGCGCTTGGCAGGGACACCCTCATCGATGCGGTCACGGCGGCGCACGCGGACGAATGGCGAAAGTCCTTGACCACGGCCGGGCTGTCGGCGCCGACCATCGCGAAGAGGATCAAGGTCTGCCGAGCGCTCTTCTCGAAGGCCGTCCGCTGGAAAATGATCGCCGAGAATCCGTTCGAGCACCTCAAGTCCGGCTCGCAGGCGAATCCGAAGCGGTCGCACCATGTCCCGGTCGAGACCATCGAGCGCGTGATCGCCGCGTGCCCCGACCGCGAGTGGCGGGCGATCATCGCGCTCTGCCGTTTCGCCGGCCTCCGTGCGCCGTCCGAACTGGTCGGGCTCATGTGGACGGACGTCGACTGGAAGCGGCGAGCCCTGACCGTTCGAAGCCCGAAGACCGAGCACCATGAGGGCCAGGCCCAGCGGCTCGTCCCGATCTCGGACCGGCTTCGGGAAATCCTGAACGACCTGTGGACCTCTGCCGGCCCGTCGGAATCCAAGATGCTTCCGAGCATCGCCTCGTCGACGAAGAACCTCCGCACGCGGTTCCAGAAGATCCTGAAGCGCGCGAAGGTCAGCCCGTGGCCGCGGCTCTTCCAGAATCTGCGCGCCAGCGCCGAGACCGATTGGGTCGAGCGCTTCCCGCAGCACGAGGTTGCCTCGTGGCTCGGCCACTCCCCGACGGTTGCCAGGACGCACTACCTCCAGACCCGCGACATGCACTTCGCCGCTGCAGCGGGCCTGAACACCGATGGCAGCTCCCTCGAGGGATCGTCGGATTCTGCGTCGGGCGCAACTCATGGGCAGCGCATCGCAGATTGCATCGCACCCGCATCGCAAAACGCATCGCAGCGAGGAGCCGCGCCGAAAAGCACTCGCTCGCGTCCTGTTCCACAAATGCAGACTGCCCGCGAACTTGCGCCAGTCGTTGCGGACGGGCGCGAAAGTTCGCGGGCAGTGCTAGTGACCCCAGAGGGATTCGAACCCTCGTTACCTCCGTGAAAGGGAGGTGTCCTAGACCAGGCTAGACGATGGGGCCAGCTGGAACCGAACCGGAATCCGGTCTAGGGGAAGGCGAAGATGATAGCGGCTCCCACGCTCCTGTCGAGTTCGCTTCCCGATACGCTCGTCGCCATGCCGCCCGCGGGCCACAGCCCCGACGAGATCCTCCGGGAAGCCGATCCCCCGCTTGTGTTCTGCCCACTGGGCTTCGAACGCCGCGCGTTCCTGCGGTTCGGCAAGCTGCCCGTCGTCACGACCGGCCCGGGGTCGGACGGCATCCGTCGTGCGTTCGCCGCACGCGACCGGTGGCCCGTCCGGAACCCCCGATTCGTCATCCTCTTCGGGCTCGCAGGCTCGCTCGACGCGCGTCTCGCACCGGGCACCGATCACGCGTGCGGTGAGGTCGTCTCCGGGAACGCGACGACGCCGCTCCGCTCGACCCTCATCCCCGGCGCGTGCGCGCGCGTCGTCGAGCAGGCGAACCTCGCACGCACGCCGGAGGAGAAGTCGCGCCTTGCGACCGACACCCGCGCGCAGCTTGTCGACCTCGAGTCGTACGCCTTCGCGTCCTGCGCCGAGTCCGCAGGTCTGCGCTGGGGCGTCGTCCGCGGCATCAGCGATGGAGCCGACGAGACGCTGCCCGCCGAACTCGAGGGTTTCGTCGACGCGCGCGGCGAGACGAGCGTTGCGCGCGTCCTCGCGGCGATCGTGCGCCGGCCCGCGCTCGTCCCCGCGCTCATTCGCATCGGGCGCGGCTCGCGACTGGCGCTGCGGAACGCGGCGTTCACGGTCGATGCCCTTGGCGCGCGCAGCGCGCTCGAACGCTCCGACGCCGCGCATCCGCTCGTCCTCTACGGCGGCTCGTTCGACCCGCCGCACGTCCGTCACGCGACGATGCTCGCCGAAGCGATGCGCGCGCTCTGCTCGCCATGCGCGGTGGTGATGCCGGCGCGCATCAATCCGCTGAAGGGAGACGCGCCGCCCGCCGACGGCGAGGCCCGCCTTGCGATGTGCCGCGCCGCGTTCGGCGCGATCGGCGACGAGACATTCGGGGAAGTGCGCCTCTCGCGCCTCGAACTCGATCGCGAGGGCCCGAGCTACACGCTTCACACCGTGACGGCCCTGTGCGAGCGCACGCCGTCGCTCCGCGGCGCGATCCGCTTTCTGGTCGGAAGCGACGCAATCCGCGGCATCGAACGCTGGCACCGCTGGCGCGAACTCCTCGAGCTCGCTCGACCGGCGATCGTGATCCGGCCTCCCGACACGCGCGAGTCGGTCGCGGCGTTCCTCGCGGACTTCGGTCGCACCAACGGATTCGCGGACGCTCCCGCATGGCTTCTCGACCTCGCGCCCGTCGAGCTCGCATCGACCGATCTCCGCGCGCAGATCGCGTCGGGCACGCGCCCGAGCGGCATTTCCGACGCGGTCTGGCGCGAAATTGCCTCTCGCCGGCTTTATGGCTTCGGCGGCGCACGCTGACCGATCTACACTGTGCGATTCCCCGATTCGCCCCGCTTCCGACCATGACCGCAACCAAGCCTGACATCGCCCGCGTGAGTTTCGTGAGCCTCGGCTGTCCGAAGAACCTCGTCGACAGCGAGAAGATGCTCGGCGTCCTCAAGCAGTCCGGCTTCGAGCTCGTGAACGAGGACCAGCGCCCGGACGCGATCGTCGTCAACACCTGCGGCTTCCTCGAGGCGTCGAAGGACGAGTCGCTCGAAGTGATCCACGACGCGATCCGCCGCAAGGAGCGAGGCGAGATCAAGCGCGTCGTCGTCGCGGGCTGCCTGGTGCAGCGCCACCGCGCGAAGCTTCTCGAGTGGGCGCCCGGCATCGACGCGATGGTCGGCGTCTTCGACCGCGACCACATCGTCGACGCGGTCGGTGGCGAAGGCGCGGCCGACGTGGCGGACAAGGCGCCGAAATACTGGATCGCCGGCAACGCGCTCCAGGCGGCGGCCGAGCGCGGCCTCAAGACCGTCGGCCTCACCGTGAACGGCGCCGACGGCAAGGGAATCGGCTACTTCGAGGGCGACGACAACCGCGTGCGCCTCACGCCGCGCCACTGGGCGTATCTGCGCATCTCGGAAGGCTGCAACCAGCGCTGCGCGTTCTGCACGATTCCCTCGATCCGCGGCAAGATGCGCTCGAAGCCACTCGATGCGATCGCCGCCGAGGCGCGCGGGCTCATGGCCTCGGGCGCGTTCGAGCTGAACCTCATCGGCCAGGACACGACGAGCTACGGCATGGATGTCGGCTACGACGGCGGCCTGCCCGGCCTCCTCAAGACGATTCACGGCGTCGCGCGCGAGTTCGGCGGCGGCTGGATGCGCCTGATGTACGCGTACCCGTCGAAGTTCGACGACGCGTCGATCGATGCGATCGCGAGGCTCGACAACATCGTCAAGTACATCGACATGCCGCTTCAGCACGCGAGCGACGCGATGCTGACCGCGATGCGCCGCCACACGACGCGCGCCCACACCGAGGAACTCCTCGGAAAGCTGCGCGACCGCGTGCCCGGGATCGCGATCCGCACCACCTTCATCGTCGGGTTCCCGGGCGAGACCGACGACGACTTCGAGCAGCTCCTCGAGTTTGTCGGCGAGCAGCAGTTCGAGATGCTCGGCGTCTTCCGCTATTCGGCCGAGGCGGGCACGCCCGCCGGCACGATGGAGAAGGACCCGGCGCTCGCCGTTCCCGACGAGGTGAAGCGCGAGCGCGAGGAGCGGCTCATGCTTCTCCAGCAGGAAATCGCCTTCGAGAACGCGAAGTTGCAGGCCGAGTCGAAGGTGCAGCTCGATGTGCTCATCGACAGCGTCTCCGCGGGCAAGTCAAAGTCGCGCGCGACGACGGGCGTCACGAAGGGCGGCGCCCTCTACACGGGCCGCGCATACTTCCAGGCGCCGTCGATCGACTCGCTCACGTATGTCCAGTCGACCGAGAAGCGCTCGCCGGGCGAACTCGTGCGCTGCACGGTGATCGACGCGAACGGATACGACCTGATCGCTGTCCCGACCGACGAACTCGAGAAGAAGATCTCGCTGCCGATCGCGCATCGGCACTGACTCAACGGCCCCGCGATACAGTGCCTCCGATGCGCGCGTCCGAAGCAGAAGACCTCGTCCGACCGCTCCTCTGGATCGGCTTTGACGGAAAGATCCCCCCCCCCGAGACGGTGAAGTTGATTCACCGCGGCGTGTCGGGCGTGATCCTCTTCGTTCGCAACGTCGGCACCCGCGACCAGACGCGCGCGCTCATCCATGAGCTCAAGTCGATCGCGCCGGGGCCCCTGCTTCTCTCGGTCGACCAGGAGGGCGGCCGCGTCACGCGGCTCAACGAGGGCTTCGAGCGCTTTCCGTCGCTGCGCGAGATCGGCGGCAAGAGCCCGGCCGAGGTGCGCGAGATCGGGCGTCGCCTCGGTGCGCAGGTGCGCGACGCAGGCTTCGACATCGACTTGGCGCCCGTCGTCGACGTCGACTCGAACCCAGCGAATCCCGTGATCGGCGAGCGCTCGTTCTCCCGGGACCCCGCTGTGGTTGCCGAACTCGGCGCGGCGATGATCGCCGGGCTCGAGACGGAGCTCGCCGCGTGCGCCAAGCATTTCCCCGGTCACGGCGACACCGACAAGGACTCGCACCACGACCTGCCGCGCCTCGCGCACGCGCTCGAGCGACTGCGCGCATGCGAGCTCGTGCCGTTCAAGGCCGCGGTGAAGGCGGGCGTCTCTTGCGTGATGACGACGCACGTCGTCTTCGACGCCCTCGACCCAGGCGTCGCGGCGACGATGAGCGCCCCCGCGATCGGGCTCCTTCGCGGGGAGGTCGGCTTCGACGGCGTCTGCGTCAGCGACTGCCTCGAGATGAAGGCGATCAGCGAGCACTTCGGCTCGGGCAAGGCGGCGGCGCGCGCGGTCGGTGCAGGCGTCGACGCGCTCCTCGTCTGCCACACCCACGAGGCGCAGCACGAGGTGATCGAGTCGCTCGCGGCGGCGGTCGTCGACGGGCGCATCGCCGAGTCCCGCGTTCACGAGGCGCGCGCGCGGCTTGCGGCGCTCGCAACGCGCCACGCCCGGCCGATCTAGCGCCGGCGAGGGGGAAGCCATGCCACCGTTTGGGTTCGACGAAGACGAATGGCTCGCGGCGCAGTTCCTGCTGTTCTTCGACGAGACAGGCGACGAGGAGGAGGCGCGTCGGCGCACCGAAGTGCTGCGGGCGCAACGCGCGGCCCAGCGCTCTGGCGGGCTTCCACCGACGCGACCAGTCGTCCCGCCCACCACGCCGCCAGCGAAACCCATGCCGCAACCGTCCGCGAATCGCGGCTGCCTCGGGGCTTTCTGGGCGTGGGTGCGGAGGTAGGTTCCGCCCGACGGTGCCTGCAATCCGCGACCAAACCCGCGATGCCATCGCCACGCCCCGCTCGGCTACACTGTCCGATTCCCGTGAAGATCCGCAACTTCTCCATCATCGCCCACATCGACCACGGCAAGTCGACCCTCGCGGACCGACTCCTGCAGGCGACGAAGGCCGTCTCCGAGCGCGAGGCACGCGCGCAGTTCCTCGATTCGATGGACCTCGAGCGCGAGCGCGGCATCACCATCAAGGCCTCAGCCGTGACGGTGAAGCACACCTACAAGGGCGAGGAGTACGAGCTCAACTTCATCGACACGCCGGGCCATGTCGACTTCACCTACGAGGTGTCGCGGGCGCTCAAGGCGTGCGAAGGCGCCGTCCTCGTCGTCGACTCGACCCAAGGCGTGCAGGCCCAGACGGTCGCGAACGCATATCTCGCCGTCGCGGGCGACCTGACGATCATCCCCGTCGTCAACAAGATCGATCTCCCCGCCGCGAACCCCGATGCAGTCGCGATGGAGATCGAGCAGGTCTTTGGCTTCGCCGCAGAAGAGTGCATCTATGTCTCGGCGAAGACCGGACAGGGAATCCAACCGCTCCTCGATGCGATCTGCGAGAAGCTGCCGGCGCCGAAGCCGCCGGTCACCAAGAAGCTGCGCGGCCTCGTCTTCGACGCGAAGTACGACGAGTATCGCGGCGTGGTGATGTACGTACGTGTCTTCGACGGCCATCTGAAGCAAGGCGACAAGATCCGCATGATGGGCACGGGCCGCACCTTCTCGGTGACGGAGCTCCTGCGCTACACGCCCTTCCCGCAGAAGGTGAAGGAACTCAACTACGCGCAGGTCGGCTCGGTGTGCGCCGGCATGAAGACCCTCGGCGACGTCCGCGTCGGCGACACCATCACGCTCGACATTGACCCGGCCGACGTCGCGCTCGAAGGCTACGAAGAGCCGAAGCAGATGGTGTTCTGCGACTTCTATCCGTCGAGCGCCGACGAA
>JBIKXP010000071.1:0-13974 GCA_044355685.1 Phycisphaerales bacterium | reverse complement strand
AAAGGCGCAGGCACTCGTGGCGCCCCGCAGCGAACTGGCACTCGAGTTGCGAAACCGCCCCGAGATCGCCCTCGCGCCCGTCCGGCTCACGCACGAGTTCGTAAGCTTCGCCTTCCGCAACGGCCTCCCGCGCGACCTCGTCGGGCGGTTCGACGCCGCACAGATCGAGCTGCGATCCGGCGCCGCACCGCGACCGGAAGCGGCACCCATCCGAGTCCACACCCATCCTGCGTCGAAGGACACGCGCACGCCATGACGACCCCGTACCCCGCCCGGCCCACAGCATCGATCCTCGGCCGCGAACGCGCGATCGTCGCCATGGTGCATCTCGCACCGCTGCCAGGCTCCCCGCGCGCCGGGTGCACGCCCGCCGAAATCGCGCGCCGCGCGGTCGACGAGGCACGCACGCTCGCATCGGCCGGCTTCGACGCGATCCTGCTCGAGAACATGCACGACGCGCCGTACCTCGCCCGCTCGGTTGGGCCGGAAGTCGTCGCGGCCTTCACCCGCGCGGCGTGTGAGGTTCGGGCGGCCGTCTCGGTGCCGCTTGGGGTACAGGTGCTCGCCGGAGCGAACGAAGCCGCGCTTGCGGTCGCGCTCGCCGCCGACTGCAGGTTCATCCGCGCGGAAGGCTTCGTGTTCGCGGGCGTGGCCGACGAAGGCCTGCTGGCGGAGGCCTCGGCCGGTCCGCTCCTGCGCTATCGCCGCGTGCTCGGCGAGCAAGCGGCTCAAATCGCCATCTTCGCCGACATCAAGAAGAAGCACACCGCGCACGCGATCACCGCCGACACGTCGCTTGCCGATCACGCGCACGCAGCCGAGTTCTTCGGCGCCGACGGCGTCATCGTCACCGGAAACGCAACCGGCATCGCGACGCCGATCTCCGATCTCTCCGCCGCGCGCAAGGGCTGCAAGCTGCCGGTCCTCGCCGGCAGCGGCGCAACCGCGTCGAGCGTGCGCGAGGTCCTGTCGGTCGCCGACGGCGTGATCGTCGGAAGCGATCTCAAGCAAGGCGGCGTCTGGTCGAACGAACTCGACCGCGCGCGGATCGATGCGTTCGTACGAGCAGCGAAGGGCTGATAGACTCGTTCCGCATCAGGGTCCACGAGACCGGCATCACGCAGTGAAAGTTCACCTCAACGGACGACTCCTCGACGAACGCGACGCGCACATCAGCGTGCTCGATCGCGGCTTTCTCTTCGGCGACGGCGTCTACGAGGTGGTGCGGTTCTTCGCGCGCCACGGCGTCGGCCTCGAGGCGCACGCGGAGCGCCTCGCGCGCAGCCTCGCGCTTGCGCGCATCGACGTCCGCGCGAGCGCGTTCGACCCGCACGCGCTCGGAGCGTTCTGCACGTCGCTTCTCGACGCCAATGCGCTCGACGATGCGATCGTCTACCTGCAGGTCACGCGCGGCGCCGGACGCACGCGGTCGCATGTGCCGAACGAGCCGCTTGTCCCGACCGTGTTCGCGATGGCGACGCCGGCGCCACCGCTCACGGCGATCGTGGCGCCGCAGGAAATCGCAGCGGTCACGGCGGAAGACACCCGCTGGACGCGCTGCGCCATCAAGACGACGGCGCTCATGGGGAACATCCTGCATCTTCTCGACGCAGCCGATTCCGGGGCGAACGAGTCGATCCTCACCCGCAGCGGATTCGTCGGCGAAGGCGCCTACACCAACGTCGCGATCGTCACGCGTGGCGTCCTCGCCACGCCGCCGATCGACGAACATCCTCCGATTCTCCACGGAACAGCGAGAGCCGATCTCCTTCGCGCCGCCGACGAGTGCGGCGTGCGCGCGGAGATCCGCGCAATCCGCGTCGATGAACTCATGCACGCCGACGAAGTGCTCATCACCTCGAGCAGCCGGCTCGCGAGCGCGGTCGTGCGCCTCGATGGCCGCCCGGTGGGCGATGGCCATGCCGGTCCCGTGACCCGAAGGCTCTTCGCCGCGATGCGCGACGAGATCGCCCACGCGATCGGACTGCCGGCGACCGAACGCGTCGGCGCCTGAACGCAGCGCGAGGCGCGGTCGCGGCGTCTCCCCTATCGTGTGCGCTCCGCGTTCCTCGCCCCCGTCGACGAGCGCACGCCGGCATCTCCTTGGAACACCCATGCAGGACAACCGACCCGCCCCCGTTCTTGCCATCTCCGTTGGCAACACCCGCATCAAGCTCGGCGTCTTCCGCTCGCGCGATCCGGAGGAGACCGTGTTCGTCGCCAAGGACGACCTCGCTGGCGCGGTGGACGCTGCGATTCGGCTCTACGAGCTGATCGGCTCTGAAACGGACGCGTCGGTCGTGGTGGCGAGCGTCAACAAGCCGGTGTCCGACACCCTCGTCGGCATGCTGCGCGACCAGCTCGCGACCGAGATCTACCTCGTTCCCGCCGACATGCCGGTCCCGATCGGCACGTGCCTGGCGCCGGGAGCGACGCCGGGCGTCGACCGCCTGCTGAACGCGGCGGCCGCGTACGACCACCTCAAGCAGGCGTGCATCGTGATCGACGCGGGGACGTGCATCACGGTCGATTTCGTCGACGGAGAGGGCGTCTTCCACGGCGGCGCGATCGCCCCGGGGCTTCGCATGCAGCTGCGCGCCATGCAGGAGCACACGGCGCAGCTGCCCGCGATCGAGTTCGCCGTGCCGCAGGGAACGGCCTGGGGCGCCGACACCCACGAGGCGATGCTGCGCGGCGTCTACCACGGCGCGCGCGGGCTCGCGTGGCGCCTCATCGAGCGCTACGCAGAGGAGTACGGTGGCTTCCCGCTCGTCATCGCGACCGGCGGCGATGCGGCCACGCTCTTCGCAGATGACGAACTCGTGAATCAGGTCGTGCCAGACCTCGTCCTGCGGGGTCTCGCCCTCGCAACGCAGACGGCCCTGCGACCGGATGGCGTGGCCGATTCGGACCCTCGCGACGGCAACCCGCGCGTCCAGGGCGCGATCGGCGGCGTTGGGTTCACGCTGACCCCGGGTACGGAAGGCGCACGGTCGGCAGCTCCGTCGCGACTTGCGAAGGGCCGCGGACGGGACACTGCGGCTGAGTCCGATCACGTTTGCGGCCCGGGCTGCGATCACGACTGAGGGCGAAGCGATTATCCGGACCCCTCGTTCGTGTCACAGGAACTCGCCCATTTGCCGATGAGCCATGATTGCCACTCGTTCGGGGGAGTGAACAGGCCGATCAAACCTCCGATGACCGGCTCGCCCGAGCCATCCGAGTCCCGCACCGAGACCTTGGCGGCCCCGCCGCTTGAGGTCGCGTGCTACCGAGCGACGCCCCACGGGGCTGGCGCTGTCGCCACCATCGAGATGATCGGCGACATCACGTCCTGCCTGAATGCGCTCTGCGGCCGCGATGTCGCGGTCGGCGGCCTCTCGCTCCGGAGCCTCGACCAGATCGACAACGGCCTCGTGGCCCGGCTCGCGCCGGAGCGCGCCCAAATCATGCCGCACGGCGGAACGCGCGTCATCGAGAAGCTGGCCGAGTGGCTTGCCGCGCATGGCGCGAACTGGATCGACGACCCCACGAACTGCCGCGCCACGCTCGATCCGCTCGAACTCTTCCCAGAAGCATCGGACCGGATCGAGGCGCTTGCGCTCGCGACGCTTTCGCGCGCGGCAAGTCCGATTGCGGTCCGGATGCTGCTTGCGCAAAGCGCCCGCTGGGCCGCCCACCGCGATGCGCCGCTCACGGCCGAGGACCGTGCCCGCTCGAAGCGGCTCTCGCGCCTCGTCGACCCACCGCGCGTGGCGCTGGTCGGACCGCCAAACGCCGGCAAGAGCACACTGTCGAACGTGCTGCTCGGCCAGGAGTACTCGATCACCTCGTCCGAGGCTGGAACGACGCGCGATGCCGTCAGCGCCCGGCTTGACCTCGCCGGCCTCGTCGTCGAGTGGTTTGACCTGCCCGGAACGCGCGAGACGCACGATCCGATCGAGCGCGCCGCCATGGAACTCGGCGCGAAGCTCTTGCGCGATGCGGACTTCATCATCGCCATCGCCGCGCCCGGGGTGCCATGGCTCTCGTTCGACCGTGCGCCCGACCTCCGCGTCTATGCGAAGATCGACGAGGCGGCGGCGAAGCTCGATCCGCTCAGGGTTCAGGCCGATGTCTGCGTGAGCGCGCGCTCGGGCGAAGGCCTCGATCGCCTGCGCGAGGCGATCCGCGATGCGCTGGTTCCGCCCGCGGACCGCGCGAACGAGCGCCCATGGATCTTCGATCCTTCGCTTGCAAGCGCACACGCGGCAACGCCGCCCGACGGCGCCGGCACGCAGGACGACCCGCACCCGTGCAGCGAACGCTGACCGACGCGCGGTCGACATGCTCACTCTGCCGGACGCCGCGCGACCACAAGAACGCCCATCGCCGAGAGTTCCTCGAGGCTCATGGATCTCCACGGCGCCTCGAAACTCGCGCGCGTCGAATCCTCGACCCAAGGGTGAATCTCCCCGTGACTCCCCGCGGTCCAGATCTCCTCGACCCTCGCGGCGTACCAGTCGAGCAGCGCCGTCGTGCCGTCCTTCGCAACCGAGGGGACTCGATCCATCCATCGCGTGGCGAGAATCTCGAACCCGGCCTCGCGGAACAACTCGATCTGCTCGCAACTGCGAAGCCTGTTCTCGCTTCCACCGGTGGCGGCCTCGTACTCGTCGGCCGTCATTCGAAGGAACTCAAGCGGTCGCGAGAAATCGCGATGGTCGCGCAGGTCGATGGTGTGGACGTGAACCCCTCCTGGCGCCGTGAGCTCGAATGCTCGGCGAAGGAACTCGCGCGGCCGGCGCACGTGCTCGAGCACCGAGAACGAGAAGACGAGATCCGCTCCGCCCGCCTCGTCCGGAAGCTCTTCGCCGGGCATCGGGGCGAAGACCCGGAACTTCTCTCGATCGAGCGTGCGCATGCCGCGGTCGTCTCGCGGCCCGCACACGGCGTTCAGCCGCCCTGCGGTCACTTCGGGCCGCGATCCGAGCAGAAGCAACGCCAGCGCGCAGCTTGACTCGGGCAGGCTCCGCTCGATCGGAATCACGTTGTTGGCCGCAACCGATCGAGCCCCGAGGAGCAGGCATGTCAACGGCAGCCCGGGCCTCGGAGAAGACCCGAGTTCAAGCACCCTCGCACCTGCGATCCGGACCCCGCAGTCGGGCGCGAGCGCGAGCGCGCCTTCGAGCAACCGTCGCACGAAGAGCGCGCTGTACGGAACCGAACCGTTGCGATTCACGAGATCGTTCAGCCCCGCGAAGACCCCCGCTTCCTGCCCTGTCACGTCGAACGCGGGCGTCGGATTCTGCGCGCCGGACGGCTCGGCGCGCGGCTCGGCGCTCACCAGGAGTCTCGCGATCCGCGCGCTCAAGGCTTCCAGCATGCCGCCTCCGGTCGTCACAGCCCCATGATCGAGTAACCGCTGTCGACGTAGAGCACCTGCCCCGTCGTGCCGCGCGAAAGATCCGACAGGAGGAACGCGGCGGCGTCCGCGACCTCGGCCGCGACGATGTTGCGCGGCAAGGGCGCCACCTGCGGAATGCGGTCGAGGATCGCGTCGAACCCGCCGACGGCCGACGCCGAGAGCGTCTTGATCGGGCCTGCCGAAACGAGATTGCAGCGGACGTGCTTCGCGCGGCCGAGCTCCATCGCGAGGTAGCGGTTGGTGGCCTCGAGCGCCGCCTTCGCGACACCCATCACGTTGTAGCCGGGCACGGCCTTCTCGGCGCCGTAGTAGCTGAGGCCGATCATCGATCCGCCTTCCTTCAGGACCGGGAGCGCTGCGTTCGCCATCGCCATGTAGCTGAATGCCGAGATGTCCATCGCATTGGTGAAGACGGCGCGCGGCGTGGCTGCGAACTTGCCGAGCTTCAGCCAGTCCTTGTCGGCGAAGGCGATCGAGTGCACGATGAAGTCGATCTGCCCGAAGTCCTTGCCGACGCGCTCGAAGCAGGCCGCGATGTCGGCGTCCTGGCCGACGTCCATCGGCTGGAGCCACGGGTTCGCGACGCCGAAGCCCTCGACGATCTTGCGCGTGCGCCGCTCCATCTTCTCGCCCGGCATGTGCGTGAAGATGCACTCGGCGCCCTCGCGGAGGAGGCTCTGGGTGATGGCGGTCGCGATGCTGGTCTCGTGAAGGACTCCGGTGACGAGTCCACGCTTGCCTTGCATGATTCCCATGGTGATTCCTCGGTTGTTCGTCGGGCCGAAAGAGTAGCACTTCCCGACCGCGCCCGTTCGCGCTACGCTATACGCGTCGTTCGTCGTGCGCGCGTAGCTCAATTGGATAGAGCATCGGTCTTCGGAACCGACGGTTGGGGGTTCGAATCCCTCCGCGCGCGTTTGCTTCACCCCGCTGTCCGAGATTGCATCGAGGCCGTCGAACGCGCCTTTGCGTCGGACTCGCGCACGCCGCCGCCGTCATCCGATGCGGCCCTCGCGAAGGCCGTCGAGCGGCTGTCGGACCTCTACACCACGCAGCGCGGAAAGCTCGCGGCCGAGCAGGCCGATGCCGTGCACTTGGCCGCGAAGCGCGAATACTTCCTCGCGAGCGACGCGCCGAAGGTCGCGCTCGCGCTCGACGAATGCGCGGCCCGCAGCGACACGTTCGCCCGGCTCGCGACGTCCGAGCGACTGCGCGTCATCGACCTCGGCGCCGGCGTGGGTGCGACGAGCGTGGGCTTCATCGCGTGGCTCGCCGGCATGCGGGCGCGCGGCGCAGCCGCTGCGGCACCGCCGAGGGTGGCCTTCCACGCCATCGAGCTCGGCGCGCCGGCCGCACGTGCGTATGAGGAGGCGGTCCACGCCGCCGCCACCGCCGCGCGGATTGACGCCACGATCACGGTCGAAGCCCGCGACTTCCGCACGGTGGAGCCGCCGCCCTCCTGTGACCTCATCCTCTGCCAGACGGCGCTCAACGAACTGCTCGTGGGCGAGCGCCATGCCGCCGCGACCGTCGACCTCGTCACAGGCTGGGCGCGCCACGCGCCACTCCTCGTCATCGAGCCGGCGCTCTGGACGACGTCGCGTGCGCTGATGGCGCTTCGCGACGATCTGCTTGCGCGCGGAGGCGCGCATGTCGTCGCGCCTTGTCCGCATCAGCGGCCCTGCCCGATGCTCGCGCGCGAAGGCGACTGGTGCCACGAGGCTCGCCGCATCGATCCGACGCCGCGCGTCGCCCGCATCGACCGCCTGGTCGGCCGCCGCGATGGGCGCGCGCTGTTCGCATTCCTGGCGACTGCGCCCGGGCCGGCGTCCGCCGTCTCTCCACCGACCCTCGTCCGGCTTGTCACCGACACGCTCGGGAGCCGCGGGAAGACCGAGCGTGCGGTGTGCCGGGCCGACGGCGAGCTGCGCCTGATGCGCTTGCTCGATCGCGAGGTGCGCGACGGAAACCGAGCCTTTCTCGACGCAGAGCGCGGCGCGCTCCTCTCGATCGAGCCAATGCCGCCAAACGACAGGATCTCGCCGGACGCCGACGTGCGGCAGCAACCGCACGCCTGACTCACGCGAAGTGTGTTTGCCTTTTGGCGCGGGGGTTCCTACCCTGCGCCGCGCCGTTGTAGCCATGCGTCGAGCCCTCGCCCAGACATTCACCCGCCTTGCGATGACCCTGATGGTCGTCTCCGCCATGCTGTCGGGCGGCGGCGTTGCGAAGATGGCGCACCTTTGGACAGCGCACGCGCACGGCGGCCGCTGCGTTGGCGTCTCTTGCTCGGGCAACTCCCAGGCCGTGTGCATGGTCGACGCGAACGAACCCCAGCGCGGGGAACCATCGCGTCCCGAGCACTCGGACGAGCGCCGGCCGGGCCACGATCACGGCGACTGCGCCACCTGCGCGGAACTCGCCGTGCTGACTCCAACGCTCCCGCTCGAGTCGCCGTTCACAACGGTGCTCGCGGTTCTCTCCCTTGTCCACGACAGCGAGGCTGCGCAGATTTCCGATCCGACAGCGCCGGACGTCTGCGCGGCGCGTCCGCCGCCGGCGCGGGCCTGAACCAACGTGACGCCAGCCGTCGGGAGATTCCCGACGGTTCGATCGTTGTCCCGTTCAGCGCCCTGTAGAGCCGAAATCGTCGGCAGAACCGGCAGTCTGTGCCATCCATCACCGTTTCACGGCGGGCGTTCACGCTCGTCGAACTTCTTTCCGTCGTCGCGATCATCGGGGCGCTTCTCGCCCTGATCCTCCCGACGGTGTCCTCGATGCGCCACCGTGCGCGCGCGGCCACCTGTCTTTCCAACCTGCGCTCGCTGCAGCAAGCCTCGCTCGCCTACTCAATGGACGAGTCCGGCTGGCTCATCGACGCACGGCTGCCGCACGGCGGCATCGATCAAGGCAACGGCGAGAGCTTCGTCGAGATCCTCAACCGCCGTGGCTACTGCGACACGTCGCTCATTCGCTCGCCGCTCGATGAAAGCCCGCACTGGGCGACTTCGGCCGGCGGCGAGGGAGTTCCCGTGCAAAACTCGAACGGCGCGTTCCGCCGTACGAGCTACGGCTTGAACAACCACCTCGCGCGGGAGTTCTCGCCGTGGGCGGCCATCGAGCCGTCCCGGGCAACGGATCGCCTGTCGAAGGTCGCGGATCACGCGAACACGGTGCAACTGCTGCTGATGACGCCGACCGGCGAGTTCGCCGGTGCAGATCATCCGCACGTCGAAGGCTGGGGCTCGGGGGCATCTGCCGCTGTCATCGCCAGCAACGAGGTCGCGATCGCAGCCGTGTCGCGAGACAGGCCAACCGCCGAATCGGTCTCCAACTGGGCGTTCCTCGACGGTCACGTCGAAACCACGACGTTCTCGCGCATCTACATCGACGAATCGCGCAATCGGCTCGATCCGTCGGTGGGTCCGTCCTTCACCCGCATGATGTCCGCGAACTAAGATTCGCAGGTCTAGGAGATTCACATGTTACGACCCATCACCGGCCTCGCGGTGGGACTTGCCTGTGGTGCCGCGTACGCGCAGCACCTTGGCGACATCGCGCTCGAGGTCGTGAACAGCACGATCGTCACCAACGCCTACGGCACGTCTGGCACAGCGCCCGAGCACGTCTTCGGCGCAACCCTCGGCGACACCGGTGTCGCGCGCTTCACGTCCAACCCAGGCTTCGAGGCGATGCCGGGCACGTTCGCAACAGGGACGCGCGTCGGCTTCACGCCACGATCCGGACTCTTGCGCTTCACCGGTTCGGCGGTCGAGCCGGTCGCGCTCGAGCGGCTCGAGATCAAGTTCCTCACGCTTGCCACCGTCGTCGGACCTGATCCCGTGCCGGGCTTCAGCCTTGCCGTCCAGTCGAACGGCGGATGGCACAGGCACCTGAACTTCAGGCTGTTCGCCGAGAGCGGCAAGCTCCCGTCGAGCGGTCTGTACGTCGTGGAGTTCGAGCTCTACTCGACCGACGGCGTGACGCTGCCGAGCCAACCCTTCTGGATCGTCTTCAACGACGGCAAGCCGGCGACCGAGCTCAACGCGGCGCTCGCATGGGTCGAGTCGAACCTCGTGGGAGATGCTGCTGCATGCCCCGCGGATCTCGACGGCGACGGCAATGTCGACTCAGCGGACCTCGGCATCCTGATCTCCGGCTGGGGAACCCCGGCCGGAGATATCGACGGCGATGGCGTCGCCGACTCCGTCGATCTCGGCCAGTTGCTGTCGGCGTGGGGCGCATGCCAGTGACCGGACCCGCCACATGACGCCGCGCACCATTCGCTTCTACAGGAAATCCATGTTTCCACCTTCACCCATCCAAGCTCAAACCTCAGACTCCAGCGCACGCAGCACGTCGCTGTGCGCAGAACTCCGTGAGATCAACATGTCTAGTATCTCCCTCAAGCTTCGTCTCTCGCCCCGTTCCCTCTCGCTCGTCACCGTCGCGACCCTCGCCGGCGGGATCCACTCGCTCACGTCGCTCGCACACGCCGACGGCGTACTCGGCGATGTGTGGATCTCGTCGGTCGGCGGCGCCTTGGTCACTGGCGGCTACGACCACACGACAGAGACGGTCACCAACCCGTCACAGCGCGTCTTCGCGGCCGACTTTGGCGAGGACCCAGCCTTCCCGTTCAGCACCGACGAGCCCGGCTTCACCTCCGACCTCGTGGGGAGCACGTTGACCGTGAACCTTCTCCAAGGTCTCGGCATCTGGAGCGGGAACGTCATCGGCTTTGATGGTGCCATTTCCTCGCTCTCAGTCAGTTACGGCGGCCAGACTGCCACCACCGCCTCCGGCGGCTCCTTCAGTTTCCTCGTCAGCGAGGACCTCGACCTGCACCCCGACTTTACGATCACGATTCCTTTCGACGGGATCTATCTCGCCTCGTTCACGGTAAGCGGCGCCGGACTTGCGACGAGCGAGATCTTCTGGGTCGTCTTCAACCTCGGCTCGGACGAGGCCGACCACGACGCGGCGATCGAATGGGTCGAGTCGAACCTCATTCCGGCACCGGGCGCGCTCGCGCTGCTTGGCCTGGCTGGGCTTGCACGCCGACGCCGCCGCTGAACGTGCCGGCCGAGGGCAACGAAATGCGGGAAAAGAAAGGGGCGTGCGCGTCGAGCGCGCGCCCCGCTTTCGTTTCACGCGTCAATCCGCCCGGCGCGCGCGGATCGCTTCGGCGAGCGGCAGGTTCAGCAGGAGGATCTCGGCGAGCTCGGGGTCGAAGTGGTTGCCGATCTGCTCCTCGAAGAACGCGACGATCTTCGCGCGCGGCCAGGTGTCCTTGTAGCTCCGTCGCGAGCTCAGCGCGTCGAAGACATCGGCCACCGTCACGATGCGCGCGAAGAGCGGGATCGCCTCGCCGGATAGACCGCGGGGATACCCGCGCCCATCCCAGCGCTCGTGATGGCAAAGGGCGATCGTCGCGGCGATTTCGTCGAAGTCGGTGCGGATACCGGCGAAGAGCCTGGCGCCGATCTCGGTGTGCTGCTTCATCTCCGCGAACTCAGCCTCATCAAGCCGACCTGGCTTGCGGAGGATCGCGTCGGAGATGCCGACCTTGCCGACGTCATGGAGCAGCGCGCCGATGCGGAGCGAGTCGCGCGTGCGGCCGCTTGCGTCGGCGCGGTCGGCGTGACGCTCGCACCACGCGTCGTACAGCATGATCGCGAGGTCGGCGACGCGCCCGACGTGGCCCGCGGTTTCGGTCGGATCGCGCAGTTCCGCCATCGCGATCATGCGCAGGATCATGGAGCGCACGAGCTGCGCACGCTCGATGGCGACGGCCGCGAGCGACGCGAAGTGCGTGACGATCTGCTCGTCCGACTCCTCAAAGCCGTGGGCGTCGCGGCGGATCGCCCGCCCGTCGAGTAGTGCGATACAGCCGATCACGTTGCCCTCCGCGCGCACGACGGGCACGATCAGCGCGCTCTTCGTCCGCGAGCCGAACAACTCCTCGGTGCCGATGCGCGGAAGATCGCGTCCGGCGCGCGCGCACTCGATTCGGTCGAGGCGCACGAGCTCCGCCGATGCCGCGACCCGTCCGACGAACGTCGAGTCGTCGAGCGGCAGTTCGCCCGAAGCTCCCGGCGACGCGCCCACGACCTCGGCCGCACGGAGCGAGTCGCCTTCGACGAGGAAGATGGCCCCGTACGCCGACCCGGCGAGCGAGACGGCCTCGCGCAGGATGGCCGTCAGCATGATGTCGAGGTCCTGCACGCGGGCGAGATCGGCGGAAACGCGCGCGATTCGGTCGAGACGCTCACGCTGGGTGCCAACGTCGACCTTCAGCTCGCGGTTGCTTTCCGCGAGGCGTACGTTCACCTGGTCGAGAAGCGCGTTTCGCGACGCGAGCTCGCGCTCGGCTCGCTCGAGCTCGCGATACGCGACGTCACGCTCGAGCTGCGCGCGCGCTGCATCGGCATGGTGCCGGACCCGAGCCACAAACTCCTGCGGCGGCGGCAACTTGACGACGTAGTCGGAGGCACCGCGCGCGAACGCTTCCGCCTTCACCGCGGCGTTCTCCTCGGCCGAGAGGACGACCACCGACGTATGCGCCAGTTCCGGAGCCTGGCGGTACGCGCCGACCAGCGCCAGGCCATCGCCGTCCGGCATGTTCAGGTCCTGCAGAATCACGGCGGGGCGCAGCTGCTTCGCCTTGTCGAGTGCCTCGGCGGCCATCGTGCAGAACTCAAGGCGAACGCCCGCCAGCGGCTCGAGCAGCCGCCGGACGCCTTCTCCGACGATTCTCTGGTCGTCGACGAGCAGAACAGTAAATGGAGCAACCTGCGAACGAGATACGGTCACGACGGCAGGGTATCGCTTTCCGGCGTTCCGGTGTCCATCGCGTTGGGTTGCCGGCTCGTCTTCCTCGGACGCTCGACCCAACCTTCGGCCAGGCGCCAGCACCTGTGAATCTTTCGGTTGCGGAAGTCCTCGGGCACCGAGCGATGACTGATCTCGTGCGCGCCGAATCCGGGCGGAACCTGGGCGGAATCGAACTCGAAACTCCGGGAATTCGTGCTAAAGAACACTTCCCCACCCGGCGCCACGAAGCGCGCGATCCACTTCAGAAGCTCGCCGTAGTCGCGGTCGATCGCGAACGAGTCCGCCTTCATGCGCTTCGAGTTCGAGAATGTCGGTGGGTCGCAGATGACGATGTCGTACTGCTCGCCCGGCCGCGGCCCCGCCTCGAGCCACTGCAGGCAGTCGGCGTGCACGGCGGTGTGGTCGCCCGTGCCGTCGACATCGAGCGCGTAGCCGTTCAGCGCCAGATTCCGCGCGTACCAATCGAGGTAGGTCTTCGACATGTCGACCGTGGTCGTCTTCGCAGCGCCGCCCGCGCGCGCATGCACGCTGAACGCGCCCGTGTACGCGAACAGGTTCAGCACGCGCTTGCCGCGCGCGCGCTGCTGCACCGAAAGCCGCGTCGGCCGATGGTCGAGGAAGAGCCCCACGTCGAGATAGTCGGAGAGGTTGACTTCGAACTTGAGCCCGTGCTCGCCGACGACCTTCACGGCGCCGCGCGAGTCGAAGCGCTCGTACTGGTCGCGCCCGCCGTCGTCGGCGCGCTGGCGCCCGCGATACTTGATGTGGAGCCGCTCGCGCGGAATGTTGAGCCCCGCGAGGATCTCGGCCTCGGCGTCGATTCGGTACTCGCGCTCCCTCTCGAGCGTGTCGTCCTTCGTGCGATGGAAGAACCACGCGACCGCGTCGCCGCCCGCGCCGGGCTTCTCACCCCAGCCCTCGTCGCCGTACCAGTCGACGATCATCGGGAACTCAGGAATGTCCTTCTCGTAGAGCCGAAAGCAGGAGATCCCCTGCTTGCGCGCCCACTTCGCGACATGGCGCATGCGGTTGTCGAGGCGTTCGCCGAGCATCGTCCCCTCAGGCTACCCGACGCCCGGCGTACGTGGTCAGACAACCGCCGGCAGCTCGAAGCCCTGGCGGTACTCGCGGCGCACGCAGGTCTTGTTCGCCTCCTCGTGGGGCGAGCCGTCCGCGTTCGCGAAGGCGAGCTTCGACTTGTCCCACAGCAGCTCCTGCTGCGGGAATCGCGCCGCGCGCGACGCAAGGAGCCCCGCCTCGGCGATGCCGGCCGCGTAGGAGAACGGCGTCTGCACGAACGCGTCGGGCTTGCCCATGATCTTGTCGACCCACGCGTGCCAGTGGTTGCGCGCGCGCAGCGTGCCCTCGCCATCGGTGCCGCGGCCCGCGATCGACTTGAAGTCGACCTTCTTGCCGCCAATCCACACCTCGGGGTCGCCGTCGGGCTGGTTGAAGATCACACCGCCCTCACAGACGATCAGCGTGCCGGTGCCCGCCCACTTTCCAGCAGGAAGGCCGAGCGACGCGCGCGACGGCGCCTGGCTTTGGTCGCCGTAGCGGATCACGAAGCGGTCGCGCGCGAACATGGCGCGGTTCGCGGCCTTCGAGACGTCGTAGGTCAAGGTCGACATCACGCCGCGCGCGTGATAGAAGTCGCTCGGCCTCAGCGTGTGCGCGACGACCGAGACGGGCGACGGCAGATCGAACGCGAAGTACGGAAGATCGAGGAG
>JBIKXP010000255.1:0-4268 GCA_044355685.1 Phycisphaerales bacterium | reverse complement strand
GTTTCGCGAGGTTGAGGTCGTCCTTCTTCGCGATGTCGTACTTGCCCTCGAGCTCCTTCTCGATCTCGGCAAGCTCTGCGGCAAGCTGCTCGTCGGTCGGGATCTGGCCAGGCGCGAGCTGCGGGCTCGGGATGTAGGGCTGCCGCGGACCTCCGCCGCCGCCGCCTCCACCACCGCCGCCCCCACCGCCGCCGCCGCCTTCACCGCCGCCTCCGCCACCCTTGCCACGACGACGACGACGACCTTGCTTGTGACTCATGTCGAAACACTCCTGCTCGTGCGCCTGCGCGGCGCGCGCCACGAAAGCTGTCCTGCCTTTGCACACTCGACAAACGCTGTGAGGGCTTGCGCGTGAGAACCTCGTGACGAGAGGACCCGGCTTCAGGGCCGTTCATCCCGCTGGGGTTCGTCGGAGACTCCGGGTGCCGCAGTCGTTCCGCGGCCATGCACCGAGTGTTCCGCGGCGCGCGACGCCTCGCGCACCGTGATCCGTCGCACATGCGACGCGGGGATATTGACGGGTCGAAGCCGATTGGTCAAGTCGGCGAGGCTCGTCGCCTCATGTTCGGCCGTCGGCCACGCGGCCCTGACGCGGTCCGCGCGCGATGATGGCGCCGAGAACCTCCTCCACGCGCCGCGTGAGTTCGCTCGCTTCGCAGTCGTTGACGATCACGTCGGTGCTGCGCGCGCGCTTGGTCTCAAGGGAAAGCTGCGCGCGCTCACGGCGATCGAGCTCGTCGGCGTTCCAGCCGCGGGTCGAGGTCACGCGATGTGCGCGCAGCGCGTGGGGCGCATCGACAAAGATGACGGCATCGCACTCGCGGTCGAGCCCAACCTCGAGGAGAAGCGGCGCATCGATGACGAAGGCGCGCGTCGAGACGGGAGCCTGTGCGAATTGCAGACGCCGTGCGGCCTCGATCCGCGGATGCATGATGCGCTCGATGTCGCGGCGGACGGCCTCGTCGGCGAAGATCGCGCGGCCAAGCGCGGCACGGTCGATCGATCCATCGGGACCTAGGAGCGCGGATCCGACGCGCGACACGATCGCGGCGCGTATCTCGGGCTGCTCAAGCACCCTGCGCGCGACGTGGTCCGAGACGCACACCTCGCAGCCGCACGCGCGAAGCACGGCGGCGACGGCGCTCTTGCCGCTTCCGATGCCGCCGCAGATTCCGATGACCGGGCGAAATGTCTGCACGGGGGCAGGGTAGCGCGGGCCTCTGGCGCGTGGATGCGGTGCGCGCCCCGGCGTGCGGAGATCAGCCCTCGAACAGCACGCGCAACTCGCGACGCGTCCGGTTCGGACCAAGGCGCAGGAACGCGCGCGCGGAATCCTCGGCGCGGGCGAAGGCCTCGAGCCGGGCAAGCCGCAGCGCGTCGTCGATCGCGGAGACGAGAGGCGAGCCCACGAGCCGCGTGCGTGCCACGCGCATCTCGACGTCGAGAATCGCAAGATCGCGGTCCTCGCCGAGCGCTGCGGCGAGATCCTTGGCGCGGCCGCGGGCGCGACGCACGGGCGCGGGCAGCGCGCGGCCGAACGGCCGCAACGCGAGGGCAAGGAACGTCGCGTGCTTGCGGCACGCGTGGAGTGCGGCGAGGTCGCCGTCCTCGAGCGCGGTTTCGAGCATGTCGCGGCAATCGTCAAAGGCGCGCGCGAGCACCGCGCAGGCATTCGATCCGGTCGATACGCGATGCTCGTCGAAATGCTCGATTGCGGCGCGGGCCTGGCGAATCGCACGCCGCGCGCGCTCGATCGCGGTGGCGGCGAATTGCGCGTCGTCTCGTCGGTCGGCCTCGGCGAAGACGAGCGTCGCCAGCAGCACGGTGCGGGTCACGCGGCGCGTCTCGTCGTCGGCGAAGCGCTCGGCGAGGCGTTGGATCGAGCGCGCAAGCGCGTCGCGATCGCGCAGCGGCCCGAGCAGCTGGTTCGCCTTCGCGCTGAACTCGAGCACGCCGTCGACGGAGGCCTGGCTCGCCGGGTCGTCGCGCAGGCGAAGGAGCGGCGCCAGCGCGCGCACCGACTTCAGCTCGCGCCGCGCCGTGCGCACCGACTCGCGGCGCTCCGCGGGCGTGTCGACCTGCCCAAGCGCCGCGTCGGCCGCGGCGAGCGACGCGCGGAGCGAGGAAAGCACGACGGCGCCGGCCTCCGGGGGCGGTCCGATCTCGTCGCGCGACTCTGGCGTAGGCTCTCGATCCACGAGCGGACTGTAGCCGAGCAGGCGAGAAATCAGCGTGTTTCGCGCCGATTCCGGCTTCGTGCTACCTTCTCGGTCTTACCCTCCGACCGAGGCGAACACCATGTCGAACCAGCAGAAGCCCCAGCAGAACAAGCCCGCAGGCAACGCCCCTGCATCCGCCATCAGCCCGACGCGCGCGGAAAACTATCCGGAGTGGTATCAGCAAGTCGTTCGCGCGGCTGAACTTGCGGAGACGAGCGACGTGCGTGGCTGCATGGTCATCAAGCCCTGGGGCTACGCGCTCTGGGAGAACATCCAGCGCGCGCTCGACAAGATGTTCAAGGACACGGGGCATAAGAACGCGTATTTCCCGCTGTTCATCCCGCTTTCCTACTTCGAGAAGGAAGCCGAGCACGTCGAGGGTTTCGCGAAGGAATGCGCGGTGGTGACGCATCACCGTCTCAAGCCCGGTGTGAAGGCCGACGGCAAGGAAGGCCTGATTCCCGACGGCGAGCTGCAGGAGCCGCTTGTCGTGCGCCCGACCTCCGAGACGATCATCGGTGCGAGCTTCGCGAAGTGGGTGCAGAGCTACCGCGATCTGCCGCTTCTCATCAACCAGTGGGCGAACGTCGTGCGCTGGGAGATGCGCACGCGCCTCTTCCTGCGCACGGCCGAGTTCCTGTGGCAGGAAGGCCACACCGCGCACGCGACGAGCGGGGAGGCGATGGAGGAGACGCTCAAGATGCTCGAGGTCTACGCCGACTTCGCAGAGAACTGGATGGCGATGCCGGTCGTGAAGGGCGAGAAGACCGAGGGCGAGCGCTTCCCCGGCGCCGTCAACACCTACTGCATCGAAGCGATGATGCAGGACCGCAAGGCGCTGCAGGCGGGAACGTCGCACTTCCTCGGTCAGAACTTCGCGCATGCGAGCGACATCAAGTTCAGCGACGCCGAAGGCAAAATCTCGTTCGCGTGGACGACATCGTGGGGCGTGTCGACGCGCCTCATCGGCGGCATGATCATGACGCACGCCGACGACGACGGCATGGTGCTGCCGCCGCGTCTCGCGCCGTCGCATGTCGTCATCATTCCCGTGACGCACAAGCCCGAGACTGCGCAGGCGGTGCTTGACTACTGCAACAGGCTCGCCGCCGACCTGCGCAAGATCCCGTACGCGGGGCGCACGATCGATGTCGAGGTCGACAACCGCGACATCCGCGGCGGCGACAAGGCCTGGCAGTGGATCAAGAAGGGCATCCCGCTGCGCGTCGAGGTGGGCCCGCGCGACATGGCAGAGGACAGCGTGTTCATGGCGCGCCGCGACCGCGCGCACAAGGACAAGGTCGCGGTGAAGCGCGACGAGTTCGTGGCCACGGTGACGCAGGTGCTCGAGGACATGCAGTCCACGCTCTTCGCACGCGCGAAGGCGCACCGCGAACACAACACGAAGCGCATCGATTCGCGCGCGGAGTTCGAGGCATTCTTTGGCGCGAAGCAGGACGAGGAGTCGGGCGCGGCGGCGCAGGGCGGATTCGCGCTCGTTCACTACGCGCCCGACCGAAAGGTCGAGGAAGAGCTGAAGGCGAAGTTCGCGGTGACCTGCCGCTGCATTCCGATCGAAGGCTCTGACGAGCCCGGCACCTGCATCTTCACTGGAAGGCCCGCGACGCGGCGCGCGGTGTTCGCGAAGTCGTACTGAGTTTGAGCGCTCGCGAGTGAATCGCGGCGGGCTGGAGACCCGTCATTTGAGCGGTCGCGGCTGCGGCCGCTCGGGTTGCATGCGGATCGACGGAGCTTCATGCGTGCCGCGGCTTCCAGCCGTGCGCGAGTTCGACGGCACGCAAATGCGCACGCCGCACCACTGGAAGTGGTGGCACCCATAATGGCTGTCGACTCGGGCGGCTTGCGCTCGGGCTTCGCCCTCGACAGGGCTCACGTCACGGAGTCATCGACGGCTCCGCGTTCGCAGCGGCAACCGCCCAGGTTGCATGCGGATCGACGGAGCTTCATGCGTGCCGCGGCTTCCAGCCGTGCTCGAGTTCGACGGCACGCAAATGCGCACGCCGCACCACTCGAAGTGGTGGCACCCAT
>JBIKXP010000070.1:0-13990 GCA_044355685.1 Phycisphaerales bacterium | reverse complement strand
ATCCGACCATCGTGACCGAGTCCGGCCGCGCGATGGTGGCGCAGCAGAGCGTGCTCGTGTTCGACGTCCTCGGCGCGAACCGCCTCGACCGCTTCACGGTTCCGGCGTCGCTCGATGCCGTCTCCAAGGACGAGCACGGCGAGGTGCCGAGGCCGATCGTCGATCTCTTCGAGGCGTACGGCTCGGTCACCGAGCGTCGACTGCTTGAGTGCTACCACGATGCGCTCCAGTCGCGCGACGAGGCGATGAACCTGTTCTCCGTTGGCTACATGAGCCTCGAGCACCGCGCGCTTGCCGAGCGGATGTTCTGGGCCACATGCGCCAAGGTGCGCGACAAGGCCAAGGACATGCCGGTCGTGCCTGAGGAACTCCAGGATCTCGAGACCAACACGAGCGACACCTACTTCTGCAACCTCTCGATCTTCCAGTCGTTGCCGGACATCTGGGCGATCAACCAGCTGTTCCCGATCATGCCGATCCACCGTCTCGACGAGCGGCCGACGCGCAAGGCGACGATCGCCGACATGACCTGCGACTCGGACGGAAAGATCGACCGGTTCGTCGATGATCACGACGTGAAGAAGTGGGTGGAGCTGCACGACATCAAGGATGGCGACGAGTACTTCCTCGGCGCATTCCTCGTGGGCGCCTACCAGGAGACTCTCGGCGACCTGCACAACCTGTTCGGCGACACGCATGTCGCACACATCCGCCTCGATGACAACGGGAACTGGTGGATCGACGAGATTGTCGAGGGCGACAGCGTCCGCGAGGTGCTGCAGTACGTGCAGTACGACGTGAACCGGCTCGGCCAGGCGATCCGCCATGAGTGCGAGCGCGCCGTGCGCGACAAGCACATGACGGTGGCCGAGTCGAATGCGCTCGTGCGCAACTACGAGGGCGGCCTCGCTGGCTACACCTATCTCGAGACTGAGAACGGCGCGGCGATGTAGGCCCGACTCGTTCGCGCGGAGGCAGGAAGGCCCGGGGATGCGGCCTTCGGGTTGTTCCACGCCCGGAGTCCGCCCCGAGTCCGCGCCGATTCGGGCTTCTGCCACCAATTCGCGATACCCTTCGCTGCGATGCAGGACTGGCGCGATGTGACCGTGTGGGAGCGGCTTGCGGCCGAGGGGCACGCCCTCGTTGCGGCGGCAGAGGCATCGCTCGCCCCTGGCAAGGCCATCGCGACGCCGGCAGCGATTGCTCGGCTCCGCAAGACGTCCGACGCCGCCTTGGTCGCGGCAGCCTTCGAACTCGTCGCCGCTCGCCGGAGGGCGCGCGCGAAGTTCGCCGCGGCCGAGACGCTTTGGTGCGACGTGGCCGGCGTCGAGCAGGCGTCAGACGAGCTGGTCGCTGCGTGGAAGGCGGCGCGCGTCGCGGCGGCCGTGGGTCCTGGGGCGGCGGCCGTGGGGCGTGGGGCGGCTGCCGTGGGGCGTGGGGCGGCTGCCGTGGGTCCTGGGGCGGCTGTGCTCGATCTCTGCTCTGGCATCGGCGGCGACGCCATGGCCCTTTCCGCCGCCGGGCTCGCCGTGACTGCGGTCGACCGGGACGCGCGCCGCGCGTGGATGACGGCGCGGAACGCGCGCTGTCACACGCTCGTGGACGACGTCGAGGCGATCGACCTCGCTGGTGCGGTGCTGCACGTCGATCCGGCGAGGCGCGAGGAGCGCTCAGGTGTCCGTGCATGGAGCATCGACGACTATCAACCCGGCCGTGACTGGATCCTTCGCGCCATCCAAGAGTCGCGGGCCGCTGCGATCAAGCTTTCGCCCGCGGCAGACCGGCGGTCGTTCCCGGTCGAGAAGCTCGAGTGGGAGTTCGTCGAGGTCGACGGGACGTTGGTGCAGGCCATCATCTGGGCCGGTGAATTCGCCACCACGCCGGGCATCGCCCGGGCAACGGTGCTTCGATCGGGGTGCGCGCCGTGCACGCTGAGCGGGCTGGGCGACGACATGCAGGCGCGCGCGCTCCCGGTTGATTCAAGCCCTGCTCCGGGCGCATGGATCAACGAGCCCTGTGCGGCGCTCGAGCGGGCGCGGCTCCTGACAAGCGCGGTTGGATCCGTTGCGGCATGGGAGATTGGCGGAGGGGTCGGACTCCTTCTCTCCGAGGAACCGCTGCGAGCGCCGTGGTTCGAGTCGTTCGTCGTGATCGGTACCTGCGAGGCCAAGCAGGACGCGATTCTTCGTGTCATCGCCTCTGCGGGCCTCAAGGCTCGCAGCGTTCGCGTGCGCGGGCAAGCCGCCGATGCGGACCGCCTCACGCGCGACCTTGGATGTCACCCGTCAGGAACCGCGGTCGTGTTCCTGTGGCGCGAACAAGCAAAGCCACGCGCGCTGGTGGCGCGGGCAGTCTGACGCCTCACCCGCGCAGCACGACGGCCGACAACGGGGTGCCATCACGGGTGCCATCACGGGTGCCATCACGGGGTGCCATCACGGGTGCCATCACGGGCAGCCGCAGAAGGCCGTCGCGATCTTCACGCAGAACTCATCCCACTCAAGCTCGCAGCAGCGCGCGTCGAACGAGCAGACAAGCGTGCAGCACTTGGCGTCGTCGCAGAAGGGTTCGTCGTGCGGCACGCAGCAGTTGCCTGCCTCATCGTCGCCGCACGAGAGCCCGTCGGTGTTGCAGGCTTCGCACTCGTCGGTCTGCGATGCGAGAGCGGCGCAGGTCAGATCCCACACGTTCTCGCAGCAGAACGAATCGAGCTTGCACACCGCTTCGCAGCAGTCGAGATCGCTGCAGTTCGCGTTGTCGTGCGGGAAGCAGCAGTTGCCGGCATCCGGCGTTCCGCACTCGGGATCCGGGCAGGCCGTGTTGCATTCGGGGTTCAGCCGTGCGCTCTCGGCGCAGGCCTCGTCCCAGACCACGTCGCAGCAGTAGGAGTCGAGCAGGCAGACCCGCTCGCAGCAGGCCTTGTCGTCGCACCACGGCGTCGACTTCCTCTCGCAGCAACTGCCTGCGCAGACATCGCCGCAGCCCGGCTGGTAGCGCTCGCAACCCTTGGTGGTATAGACCCGGTCGACGCAGAACTGATCCCACTCGACGTTGCAGCAGTACTCGAAGTCCGGAACGCTGCAGATCGCGCTGCAGCAGTCGGCGTCGCCGCAGCCTGGAGCCGGGTGGGCCACGTTGCAGCCGGGAAGGCCGATCTGACCGCAATCGGGCACGAGGAAGTCGCACAGCTTCTGCGCGCGCTCCGCGCACAACTCCTCCCAGCCAAACTCGCAGCAGACTGGGTCGACGGCGCACACAGCCTCGGAGCATGCCGCATCGCGGCAGCCTCGGAGATCGGGGTGGGCGCTGAGGCAGTTCCCGGAGATCGGGAGTCCGCTGCCGCCGGTGCAGGTGATCTGGGCAGAGCCGACGCAGGTGAAATCCCAGCGGGTCGTGCAGCAGAACGGATCGAAGCGGCAGACCGCCTCGCAGCACGATGGATCGTTGCAGAACGGGGTCGAGCGCGCCTCGAGGCAGTCGCCGGCGCAGCTGTCGCCGCATCCGGCCTCGCCGCAGCAGACGCCCCGGGCGATGATGACGCAGCCCGAGTCCCACGCCTCGGTGCAGCAGAGCGGGTCGATCGCGCACACGCCGGCGCAGCAGACCTCGTCGTTGCACCCCGGCTTGTCGTCGCGGGCATCGAAGCAGCTGCCTTCGCACGGGCAGTTCGAGTTCGGATCAGGCCTGCAGAGCGAGCGTGCCGCACTCACGCAGTTGCTGCTCCACGCGATTTCGCAACAGAGGGGATCCGCCGCGCAGACGATCTCGCAGCAGGTCGCGTCGCCGCAGCCCGGGGTGGAGCGCGTCGATCCGCAGCTGCCGCTTGTCGGGCAGCCGCCGAAGGTCACGCACACGGTCTTCGCGGTGTTCACGCACGATTCGTTCCACCCGATGCTGCAGCAGACGGGATTGACGGCGCAGACCGCCTCGCAGCAGGCCTCGTCGTTGCAGCCGGGCGTGCCGTGGACGGTGAGCGGATTTCCGGGCGCCGGGCAGTTCGCGGTGTTCAGGTTGCAGGACGTGACGGCGGTCAGCGCGCAGGTCTCGTCCCAGGCGCGTTCGCAGCAGGTGGGGTCGAGCTTGCACACGCGGTTGCAGCATTGCTCGTCCTCGCAGGCCGGAATGAAGCTTGGAACAGAGCACGGACGCGTGCGGGAATCGCCGCATGTCGTGAAATCCGAGCAGACCGTCGAAGCGATGGCGACGCAGAAGACGTCCCACTCGACCGAGCAGCAGACCGGATCGACATCGCAGACGTCTTCGCAGCAGGCGCGATCGAGGCATGCGGGCGTCTCGTGCGGGAACAAGCAGCTTCCCGCGCTGATGTCGCCGCAGTCGGTGCAGATGACCTGGGCGCGGGTCACGCAGTCTGCATCCCAGCGCGCATCGCAGCAGCTCGGGTCGAAGGCGCACACCGCGGCGCAGCACGCGTCGTCAGAGCAGCCTGGGGTCGAGCGCTCGCTGAAGCAACTGCCCGTCGCGCTCGAGCAGACGAGGTTCACATCGGGATCTGCCGACAGCGCGCACTCCGACTGGGCGCCCTGCACGCAGGTCGCGTCCCAGCTGACGCCGCAGCAGAACGGATCGATCGAGCAGACCTTGTCGCAGCAGAGAAAATCGTTGCATCCGGGGAGGATGTGGACCGCACGGCAGGACAGATTCTGCCCAGGCACCGGGGTGTTGTTGCCACACCGGCACTTGGGGAGGTTGCAGATGCTGTCGGGAGCGGTGGCGAGGTCGGCGCAGGGGGTGTCCCACGCCGTGGTGCAACAGAAAGGATCGATGACGCAGATGGCCTCGCAGCAGGCTCGGTCATCGCAGTACGGGCCGTCGTGGGAGTGGCAGCAGCTGCCAGCGCGCGGGTTGCCGCAGGTAAAGCAGAACTGCTCTGCGAACTCCACGCAGGTCTCGTCCCACGAGATGTCGCAGCACTTCGGATCGATCGCGCACACCTTCTCGCAGCACACGCTGTCGCTGCAGTTGGGATTCTCATGCGGAATTAGGCAGCTGCCGGTCGCGGGCTTGCCGCAGTCGTCGGTCGCTTGAATCGCGATCGCCACGCAGGCCTCGTCCCACGCTGCGGTGCAGCAGGTCGGGGAAACGGCGCAGACCGCCTCGCAGATCGCCCCGTTGTTGCACGAGGGCGACGGATGCGGGACGAAGCAACTCTCGGGAACGCCACCGCAGTTCGAGCAGAACTTGGTTGCGAGGGCGACGCAGAGATCATCCCACGCGGCAGCGCAGCAGGCCGGCTCGATGGAGCAGACGAGCGCGCAGCACGAGGGATTGCTGCATCCGCCGGCCAGAAGGTTGGGCGTGAAGCAGTCGTTGGTCGCGTTCACGCAGCCCTGGCCATGGGCCTCGGTTGGAAGCACGCTGATTGAGAGCAGGATCGCCGCAACGAAGGCGAACGCAGAGGCGGCGCACGTCGAGCAGAGGCTGCGGAGGTTTCGGAGAAGTCGCATGAGGGCATTCACAGATTGAAACGACGCGCGCTGCCGCGTCAGGGGTTGACGTTGATCCGGGTCATGCCGGCGTTGAGACCGGCGGTGTCGTTGAAGGGTGCGCCGATGATGGCGAAGCCAGGCACCGCGGCCGCGGAGTAGCCGAACTCGTCGCCGGTTGCGGGCGAGAAGGCGGAGCGCACGCTGATGATTCCTGCACCGTTGACGCCCGCCGACTTCTTCACGAGGTAGACGGCGCCTGCGTTCTGACGGAGCGTGGTGCCGACCTCGACATCGCGGCCGGGCGCGCCAACGGTCACATTGAACACAAGCGGGTCGGAGGTGAGCGAGATCGCAACCGACGAACCGAACCCGTCTCCAGGCTTCGCGTTCGACGGCTGGATGGAACCGCGATAGCTCCAGGTGCTCGTGGTCGTGCCGGTTCCGGTGCCGCGCTCCCAGAAGTGGACGCGTCCGCGGCCGTCGTCGTCGCCAGGCGCGCCGACGGCGACCAAGGCGGTGGGGCTGACAGCCGGGGTATTCGGCCGCGCCTGGATCGCCACCGCGGCACCGAAGCGATCGCCCTCCGCAAGCGCGATGCCGACGGGGTTCAGCGTGAGTGGTGCGGACCAGGTGCCGAAGCTGAGGCTCGAAACCGCACGCTCGTAGATGACAGCCGTTCCCGTGTTGTCCGCGCGGCCCGGCGCACCCGCGACGAAGGAGACGCGAGCGTTGCCGGAGGTCGGAACAAGCGTCGACAGCGCGACAGCTGTTCCAAACGCATCGCCCTCGACGCCCGTCGAGAGCGCGCGGAGCACGTGGAGCGTCGGCGTATTGTTGGCCGGATTTCGAATGACGTAGACGGCGCCGATGCCGTTCGACCTTCCCGGCGCACCGACGATGATCGTCTCGCTCGTCTCCGCAGGACTCCGGCCCATGGCGACGGAGTAGCCGAACATCGAGTAGGCGCCCGCTGCACTGCCGCCGGTTGTCGGAGGCGTATACCGCCACGGCGTTGGACCGGCTCCGAAGCCGACCTGCGCCCATGACGTGTCTGGCTGCTCATCGAAGAGATAGATCGCGCCCTTCGAAGGGAAGTTGCCCGTCGAACCGGACTGGTTCCAGCGGAATGCGCCGACGCAGGCCATGGTTCTTGCCGCATAGGCGGGCGTCACGCTCGCCGGCCGCTTGAAGACGGAGATGCTTCGACCGAAGAACGCGTTTGCGACAGGATCGCTTGCACGAAGGACCCGCGCCAGCGCCGTGTTCGGTACACCCGCCGTGACCGGAATCACCCACGCTGCGCCGGCGTTTGCGGCGCCAACGTCGCTGCCCGGCGCGCCGAATCCGTAGAGGATCGCGGGATCGCCCGCTCGGGTGGACGCCGAGACGGACGTGCCCAGCGTGTCAAGCACGGCGACGCCGGACGGCGTGAACTGACGATCGATCAGAGGACACTCGTCGGGGATGCCGTTTCCATTCGCGTCGATGCTGATTCCGAGCGCGATGTCGCAGGAGTCGGGGAAGCCGGTGAGGTTGCAATCCGGCACGAGGCCGGCGGCGATCGCGACGCTGTCGAGGATGCCATCTCCATCGCAATCTGGATTCGGGCCGTCCGAGCATCGATAGCTCGCGATCACAGACGCAGTCAGGCTGAGTGAGCGCGAGTTGTTCGCGGTGGAGGTTCCCGTCGCGACGTTCTGGAACTTGACAGCTGGGTTCGAGAAGTGGGGAATCTCCTCGCCGGGCGGGAGCGCCATGATCGTGCGGTAGGTGATGCCTCCAGCGACGAAGCGATGCGCGTTCGAGAAGGGGAACGAGCCAGCGCAGGCCGGGGTGCTGTCGCCGGGGGCATTGCAGCTGCCCATCGTGGACGCGAGCGCGCGCGAGAGATTGAAGCCGCCGACTCCGCCGACGACGCCGAAGCCCGTGGCCTCGTTGCCGACACCGACGAACGCGGCCCAGCCGGGCTCGGAGTTCGTGTAGAGGACCACGAGGTCTGCACGCGAGGTGTTGCGCGCCGCGTGCACGCCGTCGAGCCAGCCGTCGGTCGGCACGGCGAGTTGGGTGAGATCGGTCGCAAGCGAGCCGGTGCCGTTCTCCGTACCCGCGAAGAACTGCACGACGCGGAAGCGTGGCGCGCCAAGCGAGTTCACCTGCGCGAGATTCATGCGCTGGAGGTCGGCGAGGATGCTCGCCTCCATGACCGAGTTGGATTCGAACCCGGCGCGGAAGACGGGCGTGGTCGCGATCAAGACATCGATGGTGGCGCCCGAATCGCTGCACCCGTCATTGGCGACGCCGCCTTCGGAACCAAACGCGAGGACTTCCTCTGGCGCGTCCATCGGCGTGCCAATCGAGGTTCCCGCCTCCGCGACGTAGTAGCGGTCCGATGCGAAGCCGTTGGCGTCGAAGCGCGTGGCGAGAAGCCAACGCTCCACACGGCCGTCCTGCACAAAGCGCACCCCGCCGGAGACGAGTCCGGCGTGGAGCACGATTTCGGCGGAGGCGCCTTGGATTGGATCGCTGAAGGCAAGGCCGAGGGCGCCGGGGCCGACCCACGTGCGATCGACAAGCGGCAGGTCGATCGTTCTTCCACCGGGCAAGTTGAAGGTGAGGAGGTCGCCCTCGACAAGTTGCGCGGCCTCAAGGCGCGGGAAGTCCCAGCCGGGCAGCGCTTCGTCGCCACCACCCAAGGCCGGGTCCGGGCCGGTCACCAGCCCGTGATCGGTCGCAGAGTAGAAGCGGGAGTCGACGCCCATCTTCTCGATGCGACCAGCATCCCGGTCGTCCTGCGTGTCGGCGCTGGCCGCGCGCGCTGTCGTGGTCACGAACGTTGCGGACACGGCAATGCCGAGCGAGGCAAGGGTCGAAAGCGGCGAGATGAGCGAACGAAGACCCGCGGTGCGCGCGTCGAAAGGCTGGAAGCGCGGCCGGGGGGATGTCGGATTGTCAGAGGGCATCTGGGAACGATCTCTTGCGTTGGCGCACCGTCACACGTCCATCGGGCATCCGGCCCGCTCCGGGAGGGCGGGCTTGATCGAGCCCGTATCTTCGTCGGTTCGCGCCCGATTGCAAGGTGAACGCGTGCGAACCCACCGATTCACGATGAATTACGCGAGTCCCAAGGTGTCCGAATCGGGCTGCGCGACGGCCCGGGGGCGCCTCGCGTCGCGGATTGGCCGGAGCCCACATTGACGCCGGTCGCGCTCCCAATCGGGGGAGGCGTGGTCGGCCCGGGGCTACCTCCTCGGGGTTGCTTCCTCGGGGTTGCTTCCTCAGTTACTTCCTCGGGGTTCGCCCCTCGGGGTTGCTTCCTCGGAGTTCGTCCCTCGGGTGCTCGAATACGGTGGCGTCAGGTCGCCTGGAGCCCGCCGAAGCGCCTGTCGCGCCCGGCGAACGCCAGGATGGCGGCCGCGAGGTCGGCTTCCGTGAAGTCCGGCCACAGGACCTCGGTGACGTGGAGCTCGGCGTAAGAGATCTGCCAGAGAAGGTAGTTCGAGATCCTCATCTCGCCCGCGGTCCGAACGAGCAGGTCTGGGTCAGGGATTCCGGCGGTGTACAGATGGGAGGAGACGGCCGCCTCGTCGATGGACTCAGGCGACCGTGCCCCGGAGGCGACTTCTCGCGCGAGCGCTCGGGCTGCGTCTGCGATCTCGGTCCGAGAGCCGTAGTTGAGCGCGAGGCACAGCGTGAGGCCGCTGTGGTGGGCGGTGGCGCGCTCGGTCGCGTCGAGCTCCGCGAGCACCTCTTCCGGCAGGCCCTCGCGCCGGCCGATCCGCCGGAACCGGATGTTCTCGCGCAGCATCGTGGGCCGCTCGACGCGGAGGAACTCGCAGCAGAGAAGCATGAGTGCGGCGACTTCGTCGGCAGGACGCTTCCAGTTCTCGCTTGAGAAAGAATAGAGCGTGATGGCGTCGAGCCCGAGCCTCGCTGCTTCGGTGACCACGCGCCGAACCGAGACAACGCCTTCGCGATGGCCGGCCGCGCGCGGTAGCCCGCGGGCCTTCGCCCAACGACCGTTGCCGTCCATGATGATCGCGATGTGGCGCGGCCAGCGCTCGCGGGGAAGCGCGGCCAGTTCGCTCGGCATTCGAGTCGGAGCGCGCGTCGTCATGCATGGCGCCTAGCGAGCGACGGCGAAGCGCATGTTCGACTCGAAGGTCTGGGTGCGCTCGGGGCCGACGCTGACGAGTTCCACCGGGATCCCGACGAACTTCTCGACGAAACCGAGGTACGTCTGCGCCTCGCGCGGAAGATCGTCGCGGTCGACGCACGCCGTCAGCTCTTGCTGCCAGCCGGCGAAGGTCTCGTACACGGGGGTGAAGCCGTGCATGCGTTCGGCGTCGGGAATGAACCGATCCGTCACCGAGCCATCCGAACGCCTGTAGCCGACGCAGACCTTGAGTTCGTCGAATCCGGACAGGACGTCGAGCAGCGTGCAGGCGATCGCGTCGGCGCCGCAGATCATCGCGGAGTACTTCACCGCCACGAGATCGAGCCAACCGCATCGGCGCGGTCGCCCCGTCGTAGTGCCGTACTCGCGACCACGCTTGCGGATGCGCTCGCCGGTCTCGTCGAGCAACTCCGTGATGAACGGCCCGCCGCCGACGCGCGTCGAGTAGGCCTTCATGATGCCGTAGACCTTCCCGATCATCCGGCCGGGAACGCCGGAACCCGCCGGGATACCAAGCGTCGAGCAGTTCGAGCTGGTGACGTAGGGGAACGTTCCGTGGTCGATGTCGAGGAGCGCCGCGTTCGCGCCTTCGAAGAGCACGCTCTTTCCGGCGCGAATCTCGTCGTGGATGAGGTACACGGTGTCGGTGATGTGCGGCCTGAGCCGCTCGCCGGCCGCTGCGAAGCGGTCGGCCAGTTCGCGCGGAACAAGCGGGGTCACATTCGCGCCGAGGGCCTCGAGCTCCGCCATGCGAAGGCCGCAGATCGTCTCGAGCTTCCGAAGGAGCAGCGCATGGTCAAGCAGGTCGCCCATCCGCAGCGCGGTCGAGCGGCGGACCTTGTCGGAGTAGGCCGGGCCGATGCCGCGGCGGGTTGTTCCGATCTGCCCGGCGCCGGTCTTGCCCGAGCGCTTCTCAAGCAACTCCTCGAGCGCGGCGTCTTGCTCCTTGTGGTAAGGCATGACCACGTGGGCCCGGTCGGACACACGCAGGTTCGCGTTCAGTTCGACGCCACGCTTGCGAAGTCCCTCGATCTCGTCGAGGAGCTTCTCGGGGTCGACGACCACGCCGTTTCCGACGACGTTGATCTTGCCCTTGCTCAGGATGCCGGAGGGAATCAGGTGAAGGGCATAGCGCTCGGATCCGACCTGAACGGTGTGTCCGGCGTTGGCGCCTCCGTTGTAGCGGACGATGCAGTCGTACCGGCTCGTCAGGAGATCGACGATCTTGCCCTTGCCTTCGTCGCCCCATTGGAGTCCGACGACGGCGGCATGCGGCGGCGTGTTCGAGGAACCGTTTCTGGAATCGTTCTGATGCAAGCGCGCAGTGTAGCAATGACAACGCCGCCGCTCCCTTTGGGGGCGCGGCGGCGGGGGTCGCGTTCTTGCGTCAGGCGGCAGGCTTCTTCTGCTGCGGATTCTGCGTGCTCCCGGCTGCGCCTGGAGCCGCACCACCTTCACCGCGGACGGCGGGGATACGGATGTTCGAGCCACAGCCGCGGCAGCGCACAACCTTTCCGCGCGCCGCGGATGGAACTGCGAGCACCCGCTGGCAGCCCAGGTTCGGGCACATGATTCGGACGACGTCTTCGTTGCCTGCCATTGCGTTCTCCTCCAGCGTGGCGGCGAGCCGCCCACATTGCGGAATCGGAACTTGGCGGGCTCCGCTTGAGCGGTAGCCGGGAGAAGCGCAAAAAGTGTCCGGGTAAAGCCCGCGCGGAGACGCCCCGGGCCGCGATGAGCCCGTCTGTGGCTCTATCCTCCACTCCATGGGTTCTCTCCGACTGCACGACGAATCAGCGAAACCGGCGGGGGTGTCTCGTCCGCTCGGTCACGTCCTGTCGGCTGGAAATGCCGCCGCCCGGGGGCTCTACATCCATGTTCCGTTCTGCTTCCACAAGTGCCATTACTGCGACTTCTATTCGTTCGTCGACCGGGAGGGTCAGTCGGGGGCCTATCTCGCGCAGCTCGAACGAGACATCGATTGGTTGCGGTCCCGCATGGCCGGCCCGCTCGACACGGTGTTCGTAGGCGGGGGCACGCCCACCCTGCTGTCGGCCTCGGAACTGACGCGACTGACTGAGTTGATCCGGCGGGTTCCGCTCCGCGACGACGTCGAGTGGACGCTCGAAGCGAACCCGGAGACGATCGATGCGGAGAAGGCGTCGGTGCTCGCAGCGGCAGGCGTCAATCGCATCTCGATCGGCGCCCAGAGCTTCAACCCGCGGCACCTCAAGACGCTCGAGCGTTGGCACGACCCGGCGAACGTCGTCCGTGCCGCCGGATTCGTGCGAGATGCCGGCATCGCCAACTTCAACCTCGACCTCATTTTCGGGATCCCCGGGCAGACAATCGACGAGTGGCGGGCCGACCTCGATGCTGCCTTGGCGATCGGTCCAGAGCATCTCTCGTGCTATGGGCTCACCTATGAGCCAAACACGGCGATGACGAAGCGCCTGCTGAAAGGCGACTTCGAGCCGTGCGAAGACGAGGTCGAGGCAGAGATGTACGACGCGACGCGGGCGGTGCTTGCCGACGCTGGATTCGCGCAGTACGAGATCTCGAACTTCGCGCGTGCAGGCCGAGAGTGCCGCCATAATCTCGTCTACTGGCGCAATGAGCCATGGTGGGCGATTGGGCCGAGCGCAAGCGGGTTCGTCGCGGGGCATCGCTTCAAGGTGGTGCCGAGGCTCGGCGACTGGCTTGGGCGGGGAATCGATGACTCGCAACCCGTCGTCGACGTCGAGCCTCCGGATGAGAGACGCCACGTCAGCGAAGCGCTGATGCTTGGTCTTCGGCTCATGGAGGGGATCGACGCCAGGCTCGAGCGGCGTGCGGTCGAACTCGAGCCCGCGCGTGCCGCGGTGTTCGCGCGCGCGATTGCCGACGGCCTGCTCGAGCGCACAGGCGCCGGAAGCCTTCGCTTCACCCACCGCGGGGCGATGCTTGCGAACGAGGTGCTGGCGCAGGTCGTGTAGGGTTTGGGTGGGCGGATTGTCTCGAGGCCGCTGCTTGCGGCAGCCGCCTCGTGGCTTTGACGGCGGCTGCTTGCGGCTTTCACGGCCGCTGCTCGCGGCTTTCACGGCGGCTGCTTGCGGCTTTCACGGCCGCTGCTCGTGGCTTTCACGGCGGCTGCTTGCGGCAGCCGCCTCTGTCGTCACCAGCACCAGAGGTCGCCGCCGCAGCGGCGACCGCTCAAATCTCGCGGCGACCGCTCAAATCTCGCGGCGACCGCTCAAATCTCGCGGCGACCGCTCAAATCTCGCGGCGACCGCTCAAATCTCGCGGCGACCGCTCAACTATCGCCCGCTGAAGAACTTCTTCACCGCGTGCACCGTGACGGCGCGCCCGACGGCTGCGATCGACTCGGTGAGGGGAATCTCCTTCGGGCAGACCTTCACGCAGTTCTGCGCGTTGCCGCAGTCGTTCACGCCGCCCTTCGCCATGAGTACGTCGAGACGTTCTGAGGCGAGCGCAGCGCCGGTCGCATGGCTGTTGAACAGCCGTGCCTGCGAGATGGCGTGGGCACCGATGAACTCGTTGTCCCACTTCGTCTTGTCTTCCTCGAGGTTGAACTGCGGGCACGCCTCAAGGCAGCACGCGCAGGTCATGCAGGTCGAGAGCGTGTAGCGCGTCTCCTGGTTCTGCGGCGTGTCCTTCGGGCCAGCGCCAAGGTGGTAGGTGCCGTCGATCGGAACCCATGCCTTCACGCGCTCGAGGTTGTGGAACGCGCGCGAGCGGTCGACAGCGAGGTCGCGCAGCACGGGGAACTTCGACATCGGCTCGAGCGTGATCGAGTTGTCGGAGGCCACAACGTTGTCGACAAGGGCCGAGCAGGAGGGACGTACCTTGCCGTTGATCACCATCGCGCAACTGCCGCAGACCTCCTCGAGGCAGCCGGAGTCGTAGCAGACGGGAGTTGTGGCTTTGCCGTCCGCGGTCGTCGCCATGCGAGCGATCTGCTGAAGGCAGGCGATGACGTTGGCGCCGGGCTCGGCCGCGACGTCGAATTCCTCCCAGCGCGGAGACTCGCCCGGGCGGTCTTGTCGCTTGATGCGGAAACGGACCGTGCGGGAAGTGTTGGCGCTGGGGCGGCTGGAGCGTTGGGTGTCGGAAACCATGGCGTCCTCGGGGGATCAGGGATCATAGTCGGAAGAAGCGCGACGATGCTTGCGGGAATGGGCGGAGATCGCCGAACCTGGCCGGACAGGGGTGCGTTCGCACAGACCCTTGAGGATGCGACCGCGAAACCGCCGATAGAGAAGACCGTGCCGAGCCCACGTGCAATCCTCCGACTCATGCGTCCGGGCGACTGGACGAAGAACTCCTTCGTTCTGCTCGCGTTTGTCTTCTGGGCGGCCAACGCCGTCCG
>JBIKXP010000254.1:0-4275 GCA_044355685.1 Phycisphaerales bacterium | reverse complement strand
ACGTAGTAGAGCCGCCCCTGCGACGGAACCGCGAGCTTTCGCGTGAGCGTGTCGTGCGGAATCGGCCACACCGCCTGCGAGCGGTCGGCCACCTGCACGCCCTTCGCGAGATCGGCGGCGCTCGCGCGCTGCGCGGCAAGCCACTTGTCGTTTCGGTCGAGCCCGAAGCCGAAGCGCTTCACTTCCATCGAGCGGATCGCCTTCTGAAACGCCTCCTTGAAGGTCCGTCCGATCGACATCGCCTCGCCCACCGACTTCATCTGCGTGGTCAGCGTCTCGTCCGCCTCGGGGAACTTCTCGAAGGTCCATCGCGGGATCTTCACGACGACGTAGTCGATCGACGGCTCGAAGCACGCGCTCGTGTTGCCGGTGATGTCGTTCTTGAGTTCATCGAGCGTGTAGCCGACCGCCAGCTTCGCCGCGATCTTCGCGATCGGGAAGCCGGTCGCCTTCGAGGCCAGCGCCGAACTGCGCGAGACGCGCGGGTTCATCTCGACGACCACCATCTCGCCCGACTTCGGGTCGATCGCGAACTGCACGTTCGAGCCGCCGCAGTTGACGCCGACAGCGCGCATGATCGCGAAGGCCGCGTCGCGCATCCGCTGGTATTCGCGGTCGGTCAGCGTCTGGATCGGCGCGACGGTGATCGAGTCGCCGGTGTGGACGCCCATCGGATCGATGTTCTCGATGCCGCAGACGATGATGCAGTTGTCGCGGGTGTCGCGAACGACCTCGAGCTCGTACTCCTTCCAGCCGAGCACCGACTGGTCGATGAGCACCTGCCCGATCATGCTCGCTGCGAGGCCGCGGCGGATGATGTCGTCGAACTCCTCGCGGTTGTAGGCGATGCCGCCGCCCGTTCCACCGAGCGTGAAGGCCGGGCGGATGATGGCGGGAAGGCCGATTTCCTGGAGGAACTGACGTGCGTCCTCGAGCGTCGTCACGGTCTTCGCCGTCGGCTGCTTGAGGCCGAGCCCCTCGACGATGGTGCGGAACTCCTCGCGGTCCTCGGCGCGGTGGATGACGCGGCGGTCGGCGCCGATCATCTCGACGCCGTGCTTCTGCAAGGTCCCCGCATCCCACAGTTTGCAGGCGCAGTTGAGCGCGGTCTGTCCGCCGAGGGTCGGCAGCAGCGCATCGACGGGGGTGCCGAGCTCCTTCTCGCGGATGATGATCTTCTCGACCGCCTCCGGGGTGATCGGCTCGATGTAGGTGCGGTCGCTGAACCCCGGATCGGTCATGATCGTGGCGGGGTTCGAGTTGATGAGCACCACGCGGTAGCCCTCCTCGCGGAGGCTCTTGCACGCCTGGGTGCCCGAGTAGTCGAACTCGCAGCCCTGTCCGATGACGATGGGGCCGGAACCGATGATGAGGATCGTGTGGATGTCGTCGCGGCGAGGCATAAGCGTCGTCGGTCGTGAGACCTTCGTGGTCCTTCTCTGGTTGCAGGGTCGGGCGGGTTCGGACTGCTCCCCGCACCCACGCCCGGGGCGGGGGGGCGGCAAAATTTGTACGAGTGTACACAATCGGGCGGCCGCCGGGCGCATGTCGACGTCGATCGTCTCGGCGAGGCCCCCGCCGGCGGCGCGTCCCGAGGTCGGTCCGCGAGAAGCAAGCGGGTTGACAGCGGCTGCGCCCGCAGCGACCGTGTCGGCGTGACGATTGCCGGTGCAACCGCCATTTCAGCCGTTCCGTCCGCGATCGCCTTCGTGCCGCCGGCGGTCGCTGCGTTCGGCCTTCTGGTGGTTCTGGTCGGCGTGCCGGCGCTCGCGTTCCTCGCGTTCAAGTCGATCGGCGAGCGCAGTTTCCACGGCAACGCCCTCATCGGCTGGCTGCGGATCGCCTGCGTCTTCTACACGCGCTACTTCCAGCGGCTGAGGGTCGAGGGCGTCGAGCTCGTGCCCCAGCGCGTTGGCCCGGAGGGGCTGATCGTGGTTTCGACGCACGGGGCCGGGCTCGACCCGGTCTCGATCCAGGTGCAGACGCCAGTTCCCATCCGCTGGATGATGAGCGCCGAGATGATGGTTCCGTCGCTCGGCTGGCTCTGGCGGCGGCTCCGGGTCATTCCCGTCACGTTCGATAGCCGCGATGCCTCGGCGCTGAAGGCGGCGATCGCCCATGTCTCGTCGGGCGGAGTACTTGGGATCTTCCCCGAGGGTGCGATCGAGCGACCGCCTCGGCAGTTGCGGCCCTTCTCGGGGGGCTTGCGGCTCATCCTGGCGCGGACCAAGGCTCCCGTGCTCGTGGCGGCCATCGACCCCGGCCGCCCAACCGAGCGCGCCTACGACGCGCTGTGGTGGCCGACCTACCCGACGTTGCGCTTCGTCGCCCTCGTGCAGCCCGGGCCAAACGGACACGACCGCGACACCTCCGAGCGGATCTTCCGGCTCCTGCAGGAAACGACCGGCTGGCCCGTGACCGACGTCGAGTTGCCGCCGGTGAACCCCACCGTGGTCGCCGACAATCTTGCGGCGTATCTCGGCCAAGCCGATGCGCACGACACAGCGCGCGAGTGAGGCGTACGATGCGCCCCGCATGATCGCGCGCATCGCAGGAGTTCTCGAGGACGTGGCCGACGGCGTGGCGGAAGTCCGCGTCGCCGACGGGATCATCTACGAGCTGCTCGTCCCCGCGTGCGACGCCGGCGAACTCCTCATGCGGACCGGGCGCGACGTCGCGTTCTTCACGCTGCACTACCTCGAGTCGCAGGGCCAGGGATCGCACTTCGTGCCGCGTCTCATCGGCTTCAGCTCGCGTGAGCAGCGCGCGTTCTTCGAACTCCTCACCACCGTGAAGGGCATCGGCAACCGCAAGGCCCTGCGCGCCATGCAGGTCTCGCACGGGCGCATGGCTGAGGCGATCGCCGCCGGCGACGCGAAGTTTCTCGCCACGCTTCCCGAGATCGGCAAGCGCACCGCCGAGAGCACGATCGTCGAACTCAAGGGCAAACTCGACCCATTCCTCGCAGACCCGGCGGCGGCGCGCCGAGCCGAGCACGCGGCCTCGATCGCGGCCGTCGCAGCGCTGCCCGTGGGGCCAGCCGCCGACGCGGAAGAAGTGCTTGTCGCGCTGGGCGAGCAACGGCCGCACGCGCGAGCGAAGATCGAGCGGGTGCTTGCGGGCGCAAGCGGCGCTTCGCTCTCTGCGGACGAAATCGTGACGCGTGCGCTCCGCACGCGTGGAGTCGGATGAGTCGGGCGCGCACGACGCGTGCAACGTGGACAGCCGCATGGATGTGAACGAACACCGCTACGCAGGCATCATCGCAGGAGGCGCGGGCACGCGGCTCTGGCCGCTGTCGCGTCGCGCACGGCCAAAGCAGCTGCTCCCGGTCGCCGGGGGCGCCTCGCTCCTCGAGCACGCATGGCGGCGGGTCGACGGCGTGGTCGAGCCGTCACGCCGGCTCATCTGCACCACCAATGCGTTCGCGGAGGCCATGCGCGGCGTGCTGCCCGAGCTTCGCGCCGACAACACGCTGCTCGAGCCGATGGGGCGTGACACGCTGAACGCGGTCGGATTGCTTGCGTTCGTGCTCGCCGCGCGCGATCCGCGGGCGACGCTCGCGATCCTGACCGCCGATCACCTGATCGATCCGGTCGAGGCTTTCCGCGATTCGCTGCGCGCGGCGTTCGCGGCGGTCGAGGCCGCGCCGCGACGGATCGCGACCTTCGGCGTGTCGCCCACGCACGCGGCCACCGGCTACGGCTACATCGAGCGTGGCGCGCCCATTGCAGGCGTCGCGCACGCCTACCGCGCCACGCGATTCGTCGAGAAGCCCGACCGCATGCGCGCGGAGGAGTACCTGCGTCTCGGCACCTTCGTGTGGAACTCCGGCATGTTCGTCTTTGCGGCCACCACGATGTGCGATGCGATGCGCAGGCACGCGCCCGCCAGCGCCGCCGGCCTCGCGGAGATCGCCTCCGCATGGGATTCGCCTTCGCGCGACGAGACGCTGCGCCGCGTCTACCCGACGCTTCCGAAGGAGTCGTTCGACCGAGCCGTCATGGAGCCGGCAGCCATCGGCGGCGAGTTCGAGGTCTGCACGCTCACGCTAGGCGCGAACTGGCTCGACGTCGGCAACTGGACGAGCTTCGCCGACTCGATTCCCTGCGACGATCGCGGCAACCGCGTCAACGCGCACTGGCTCGACGATGGCTCGCGAGGCGTGCGGGTGATCTCGGATGAACCCAGTCACCTCATCGCGACGGTCGGATGCGAGGATCTCGTGATCGTGCATACGAAGGATGCGACGCTGATCGCACCGGCTGCGGAGGT
>JBIKXP010000069.1:0-14102 GCA_044355685.1 Phycisphaerales bacterium | reverse complement strand
AGAGGCGGCCTCGGCGAAGAGGAGGGATGACTTCTCGCGTCTTCTCGCGTCTTTCCGCCTCCTCGCATCGCTCGCAGTCTTCGGGTTCTCGTCCTTCCTCCGTGCCTCCGTGCCTCCGTGAGAAAACTCCGGGTCTTCAGGCTTTCGTGTGGGCTATGGCACCGTCGGCCCTCAGCGGGCGGCGTGCGGCTGACGGTCTCGAGGTCTCTCACGGAGGCACAGCGGCACAGAGGCGGCCTGGGCGAAGAGGAGGGATGACTTCTCGCGTCTTCTCGCGTCTTCTCGCGTCTTTCCGCCTCCTCGCATCGCTCGCAGTCTTCGGGTTCTCGTCCTTCCTCCGTGCCTCCGTGCCTCCGTGAGAAAACCGGAGCCCGATCGGCGCCTCCATCGCAGTTCACCCACACGATTTCCTGAAGCGTCCAAAAAGAGACGCGGGAGCGTCCGATCGACGCTCCCGCGTTGGGTTCTCTATTCGTGCGGGATTCAGGGTCTTCAGTGCGTGCGCCGGGACACAGTCGGCGGTCTATCGATTTCCATCCACCGTGGGGATCAGGCCACGATTGCGTGTGCGCTCTCGATGGCCTCGATCACCTGGCGAACCGTGAACGGCTTGCGCAGGATCGCGTCGTAGCCGCGTCCGACGAACTGACTGACCTGGCCCTCGGTGAGGCGGCCGGACATGCCGATGATCTTCGTCATCTGCAGTTCCTCGCAGTTGCGGACGAACGCGCAGAACGCGCCCGACTCATTCTCCGGCATGTGCACGTCGAGCAGCATGACGTGCGGACGGAACTTCTCGCACTCGGCACCGGCCGCAAACGCGCCGCCTGCGACCTTGACGTCGTAGCGGGTCTGCTCCGAGAGCACCTTGCGGAGCGTCTCGGCGGTGGCGGTGTCGGAGTCGACGATCAGCACGCGAGGCGCGCCGCTCATCAGTCCGTCCATCGGAATGTTGTGCTTCTTCATGAACTGAAGAAGGTTCGACACCGGAATCCGGCGGTCCTTCGAGCCAGGGATCCGATAGCCCTGGAGCTGACCTGAATCGAACCACTTGCTGACCGTTCGGCTCGCCACATTGCAGATGCGGGCGACCTCTCCCGTGGTCAACACGTCCTTCTCACCAAACTGGTAACCGTCGCGCATGACACGAACTCCCTTCGTTGCACAATCGTTCCGGCTGATCACCGGACACGATGAACCCTGTGGGGTTTGTGATCGGCGCGAGGGAGATGCCAATTCAATGAAGTGTGCCGAATGTGCGCATCAGAAGTCGAAATCGCCCTGTATGGGCGCGGATTCCGGCGGGATTGGCTCGGAATCGAGCCGGGAAACCGGATTTATCGCCGCCGTCTGCACGACCGGAAGCGCTTACGCGCTTGGAGCGCGTTCGCGGTCGGGGCGCACGCGCTCGTGCACGGTGATGTCCCGCGACCGGAGCGTCTCCTGCAGTTCATCCGCGTGACGCGCATCGCGCACCTCGATGGTGCAGGCGACGCGCACGCGCGAGATGTCGGGGCCGCCGAAGATGCGCTCATGCCGAATGTCCTGCACGCTCGCCCCGGTGGCGGCGATCGCGGCGGCCAGGTCGGCGAGGCCGCCGGGGCGATCGCTGATCGTCGCGGTGAACTGGACGAGACGGCCGTCGACGGCGAGCGAATGCTCGATGACGCGCGCGAGTACCAGTGGGTCGATGTTGCCGCCGCAGAGAAGGAGCACGACCTTTCTGCCCTTGAGTTCCAGCAGCTGATCGGTGAAAAGCGCCGCAAGCGCGGAGGCGCCCGCGCCCTCGACGACGCCGTGCTGCATCTCCACAAGGCGCAGGATCGCAAGCGAAATCGCCTCTTCCCCCACCGTCACGATCTTGTCCGTGCGCGGCCGCGCGAGGTCGAACGCCCGCTTCCCGACTTCCGGCACCGCGAGGCCATCGGCGAGCGTCGGCTCCATTGTGATCCGGTGCGGGCCTCCATCGGCGATGGCGCGCGCGAAACTGGCGGCACGCTTCGGCTCGACGCCGATCACGCGCACGTCGGGCCGCAGCGCCTTCACGGCGATGCCGACGCCTGCGATCAGGCCGCCGCCGCCGACCGGCACGATGACCGCGTCGAGATCGGGAACCTCCTCGAGGACCTCGAGTCCGACCGTGCCGGCGCCCGCGATAATCGCTGCGTCGTTGAAGCCGTGGACGTAGGAGAGCCCCTCGTCGGCAACAAGCTTGTCGGCAAGGTCCTTCGCCTCCGCGATGTTCGCGCCGTGGATCAGGACGCGAGCGCCGAGCTCACGGCAGCGCGCCTGCTTGACGAGCGGCGCCACCTTGGGCATCACGACGGTGACGGGAATGCCGAGGTCACGCGCGTGCCACGCAAGCGCAAGCGCATGGTTGCCCGCGCTCGCCGCCACGACGCCGCCCTTTCGCGCGTCTTCCGACAGCTGCAGCAGCGCGTTGCGCGCGCCGCGCTCCTTGAAGCTTCCGGTTCGCTGCTGGTACTCGAGCTTGACGTAGACCTCGCAGCCCGTGAGCCGCGACAAGGCCGGCGAGTACGGACAACCCGTGCGCTCCACGCCACCCGCGATGCGCTCGCGCGCTGCGACGACGTCCGCAAGCGTCACGTCGTCGCCCAGACGCACTGCGTTCATGCAGTGACCTTCTGGGCCGCGGCCTTGTCGCCACCCTTCGCAGCCTGCGCGGCTTTCGCGGCTTCATCGGCCTTCAGCAGACGCTCGACGTAGTGGATGTCGAACGTCGCGTTGTTGAAGTCCGGGTTGTCCATCAGGCGCCGGTGCAGCGGAATCGTGGTGCGAACCGGACCGATCTTGAACTCATCGAGCGCCACCTTCATGCGGGCGATCGCGATGTCGCGCGTCGGGCCGTGCACGATGAGCTTTCCGATCATCGAGTCGTAGTTCGGCGGAATTCGGTATCCGGTGCGCGCATGGCTGTCGAGGCGGACGCCAAGGCCGCCCGGCGGCACGAAGGTCTCGATGAGGCCGGCCTGCGGCATGAAGCCGCGGTCTGGGTCCTCCGCGTTGATGCGGCACTCGATCGCGTGGCCACTCACCTTGATGTCCGACTGCTTCATCGACAAGGGCTTCCCCGACGCGACCATGATCTGCTCGCGCACGATGTCGATGCCGGTGATCATCTCGGTGACCGGGTGCTCGACCTGCACGCGCGTGTTCACCTCGAGCATGTAGAAGTTCTGCTTGCCGTCCATCAGGAACTCGACCGTGGCGGCGCCCGAGTACTTCGCGCTCGCAATCAGCGAAGCCGCGCTTTCGCAGACCTTCTTGCGCTTCTCGGGATCGACGCCAGGGCTCGGCGCCTCCTCGATCAGCTTCTGGTGCCGACGCTGGCTCGAGCAGTCGCGCTCGAAGAGATGCACGGCGTTGCCGTGCTTGTCGCCGATCGTCTGCACCTCGAAGTGGCGCGCATGCTCGAGGAACTTCTCGATGTAGACGCTGCCGTTGCCGAAGGCCGCGGCCGCCTCCTGGCGCGCGCTCTCGATGCCGGCGCGCAGTTGCGCTTCGTCACGTGCGACGCGCATGCCGCGCCCGCCGCCGCCCGCCGCCGCCTTCACGATGACCGGGTATCCGATCTCGCCGGCGACCTTCACGGCCTCCTCGATGTCCTCGATGGCGTCCTCGGTGCCCGGGAAGACGGGCGTTCCGACCTTGCGCGCCATCTTCTTGCAGCTCACCTTGTCGCCGAGAAGCGCCATCGCCTCGGGCGACGGTCCGATGAACTCGAAGCCGGAATCACGGCAGACTTCGGCAAAGTGCGCGTTCTCGGAGAGGAAGCCGTAGCCAGGGTGGATGGCGTCGGCGCGCGAGACCTCGGCCGCCGCAATGATGCGGTCGATGCGGAGGTAGCTCTGCGGGCTCGGGCCGGGACCGATGCAGACGGATTGGTCCGCGTGCTCGAGCCACGGGCCATCCTTGTCGGCGGAGGAGTAGACGCACACGGTCTCGATGCCGAGGCTCTTCGCGGCACGGATCACGCGCAGCGCGATCTCGCCTCGGTTGGCAATGAGGATTCGCTTGAACATGCTGTTTCCGGCGGAAAGAAGCGGGCCGATCAGTTCGGACGAATGCGGTAGAGCGGCTGGCCGAACTCGACGGGCTGCCCGCTCTTCACGAGGACTTCCTCGACGGTGCCGGAGGTCTCGGCCTTGATCTCGTTGAAGATCTTCATGGCCTCGATGAGGCATACGGTGGTGTCGGGACCAATCTTGCTGCCGACGCTGACGAACGGAGGCTTGTCCGGGCCGGGCGTCGCGTAGAACGTGCCGACCATCGGGCTCTCGATCGCGGGGAGCACTTCCTTCACGGCGGCGGGTGCTGCTGCCGCTGCCGGAGCGACCGCGACGGGCGCAGCGTGCATCACCGGAGCTGCGACCACCTGCGGAACGGCGTGGATGCCGGGACGCTTGACGGTGACGGTCTCCTGCTCGTCACGGATGTCGAGTTCCGTGAGGTCGTTCTCGACCATCAGGCGAACCAGTTCCTTCAACTTGCGGATGTCGATCATTGGGGGAATTCGCTTCAGGACAGCGCGGTGCGAGGCCAAGCCAACGGGCAAGACCCCGGCGCGGGGGCGAAGCATAGCAATAATCCCTCAGGATTGCCGCAGGTCCCGCCTGAAGGCCACCAAATCGGCAGGGATCGCCGCCGATCGCGTCTGAAGCCGCTCAGGGCAGGCCGAAGGGGCTGTTGGCGGTCGGTGCCGCAGCCTTCGGCGGACTCAGGATCTCGGAGAGGACGAACGCCTCGCGTACCCGCGACTTGTCACGGAGCAGCGCCCGGATCCCCTCCGCCATCGACTTCTGAGCCGTCGACCGCGGCTTTCCCGCGTCGCCGCCGGGTAGCGCATTCGACACCCGGTCCTCGGCGGCGCGCACCCGCTGGAGCGACCGCTCGACGAGCTCGCGGCTCCGGAGCGCTGCCGACTCCTCGCGCTCGCCGGTCGGCTTTGCACGCGGTGGCTGCGTCTTGAGCGGCTTGACGTGTCGTCCGGCCGCGCGCTGCGCTGCTTCACGCGAACGGCGCGCACGCGCTTCCGCCTCGGCACGCACGCGAGCCTCGACCTGCGCGCGCGCCCGTGCCTCTGCGCGAGCGCGCGCCTCAGCCTGCGCGCGAACCCGCGATTCGGCCTGCGAACGCGCCTGTGCCTTCGACCGGGCTTCGACTGCGGAATCCGCTGTCCTCGCCTGCACTGGCGGAACCGCCTGCACCGGCCGCGCGGCGACTCCCTGCGAGTCGACTGTCGTCGGACGAACGCCGGCCTGGGTCGGATTCACTTGCATGACGCGACGCTGCGCCGGCTGCACGCCGGCCTGCGGAGGCGCGGGTGGCATCGCGCCCGGCACCGCGCCCGGCTTCGCGTCTGGCTTCGCGCCGCCGCCAGCTTGCATGTTGCGCTGCTCCTGCTGCCTCTTCGCGATTGCCGCGACGATGGCCTGCAGGACGAAGATCGCGATGATCCAGTAAATCCCTGTCACGCCGGGAGTCTAGCGTTGTGGCGGCAATCGCGGTGCGATCCAACCACCGCGAATCTCCATCGGATGGCCGTAGGCGCTCGAGAGGATCTCGGGAGTCAAGGTCTCCGAGGCATCCCCCGCCGCAACCAACCTGCCTCGCGAAAGCACCAATGCATGGGTCGCGAAGGCGCGCGCCAGTCCGGCGTCGTGCAGGGTGACCAGCACCGCGCCGGTCTTGGCGCGGTCGCGAAGCACCTGCACCATCCGAGCGACCTCGGCTGGATCGACGCCCGCCATCGGTTCATCGAGAATCAGGACCGACCCATCGCCGACCTGCGCCAGCGCCCGAGCCACCGCCACGCGCTGCCGCTCGCCGCCGGAAAGCGCGTGGCAGCCGACATCGGCGCGCAGGGCGAGCCCGACGGCGTCGAGCGCAGCGGCCACCGCGGCCGAACTCGGTCCGGCGGCGTAGCGCCCAAGCGCGACGACCTCGCGCGCGGTGAACGGGGCCAGCACCTCGGGCCGCTGCGGCACCATGGCGATCGCCTGCGCCCGCGACTCGATCGAGAGCCGTGCGAGCGGCAAGCCCATGACCTCGACGCTTCCTTCGTCGGGCTCGACCAGTCCGGCCAGCGTGCGCATGAGCGTGCTCTTGCCCGACGCGTTCGGACCGACCACCGCGACGAGCGCGCCGCGGGGGAACGCAAAGCCGACGTCGTCAAGCGCCTTGGTCGCGCCGAAGCGAACGCAGAGCCCCGTCGCCGCAATCATGCGTTCCATCGGGACCTCCGGAGGATCCAGAGGAACGCCGGGCCGCCGGCGAGTGCCGTGATCACGCCGATCGCGAGGCGACCGGTGCCGACGTCGATGAATTGGCGCGTGCTTTCGGCAAGCACCAAGAGCGCTGCGCCGCCAAGGGCGCTCGCCGGCACGACGACGCGGTGCGACGCGCCGACGAGACGCCGTGCCGCATGCGGCGCAACCAGTCCGACGAATCCGATCGGCCCCGCGTACGCCACCGCGATCGCGGCCAGCACGCCGGAGACGAGGAACAGCCGACGCCGTAGCCGCGCCATGTCGACGCCAGACGTGCGCGCCTCGTCTTCAGAGAGGCATGCGACATCCATCGCCCGGGCGTCGCGGGCAAGGACAAGCCCGCAGAGGACCGTCGCCGCTGCGAGCAATCCCAGCGACTCGCGCGGCGGAATCTCCGGCAGGCGCCCCGCCATCCACGAGAGAAGATCGCCGCGGAGTCCGTGCGGCACCATTTGCTCGACGAGCATGGTGGCCGACGCGAAGATCGCGCCGACGATGACGCCCGAGAGGACGAGTCGCGTCGGATCATGGCCCTCGCGAGAACGGCCGAGCGAGAGCACAACCGCGAGCGTGACCACCGCCCCCACCACCGCGCCGCCGGCCTCGCCACCGAAACGCATCGCTGGAATCGCAAGGAGGTAACCGGCCGCGAGCACAAGCGCAACGCCGAAGCCGGCCCCGCTCGACACTCCGAGGATGAACGGTTCGGCCAGCGGGTTGCGCAGCAGCACCTGGAGGGCGAGGCCAGCGAGCCCGAGCGCCGCGCCCACGAAGGCGGCGCCGATGACGGCGCTTCCCCGCAGTCCGAGCGCCTCGACCGACGGCACTCCGAAGGACATGCGCAGCGCGCCGCCGTCGGACGCAGGGCCAAAGGAGAGGCGAACCGCCGCAGCGACGAGAAGGACGATCGTAAGAATCGCGAAGCCGCGCGCGGTCACTTCGCCGCCTCTGCGAGACGCACGAGCTCCGTGCGGCGCGCGACCGCGAGCAGGCTCGGCGAGAGCAGCTCCGGCACGGCGTCGACCGCGATCCTGGGCCGCGACTCGGCGGACCACGGCACGCGCGCGAGCAAATCCTCCATGCGCCGGGCGCCGGCGACGGTCTCTGCGACGCCGAGGATCGTCTCGGGCTTCATGGCGACGAGCGCCTCGGCCGAGAGTTCGACGTAGCCGCTGCGCTCGAGGACGTTCCGCAGATCGGCGCCCGCGAGCAGCTCATCGAGATAGGTGGAGTGGCCAACGGCGAGGAACGGATCGGCCGAGACGAGAAGCAGCACCCTGCGCGCATCGTCTGCGGGTCGTGCGCCAAGGGCGATGCTGGCGCGCGCGGAGCCGAGCGCGCGCTCGAGCACCGAACCGCCGACGTTCGGCTCGACGCCGAAGGCGCCGCCGATGTCGTCGATCAGCGCGTCGATGTCGCTGAGCGACTCGAGCCGCCGCGCGACAAGCGTGATCGACTTCTTCTCGCAGAACTCGCGAAGCGCAGGGTCGACGCCCGCGAGAGGTGGTTGGACGAGGAGGACTTCCGGCGCCGCAAGCGCGAGGCGCTCGGCGTCGAAGGCGCGCAGGTCGCCCACGACGGGCAGCGATGGATCGACGGAACGGCAGTACGGACTGCGGCCGACGATGTGCTCGGCAAGACCGAGCGCGACCAGGGAATCGGTGATGGCCGGACTTGTCGACGCGAGCCGAGGAGACGGGGCCGTGGCGGGATTCTCGACGGGCGCCGGAACGGAGCTTGGAGACCCCCGTGCGGCGGGCGCAGCGGGCGCGGCGGGTGCGGCGGGCGCGGCGGGTGCGGTCGGCGCGCCGCCCGGCTTGGGTGCGTTTCTATTCAAAGGCGACTGCGGCGCAAAGACGAACCACATCAACGCCAAGGTGAACGCGAGGCCAATCGCCTGCTGCAGCATCGGAACCCGCGCGCGCGGCGAGTCATTGGAGTTGGACTTCACCCTTCGAAAGAACATGCATTCCCTCTCTCGTCGCTCACGACGGGCCGGCACCCGCGGAGCCGCGGAACACAACGATGGCAACCGCGATCAAGGCGATCACTGCGGCGGCAATCGCCACCCGCTCGACGCGCACCACGCGGGACGACCGCGACTCGGCTTCGCGAACGAGCGCATCGGCCCGATCCGTCGCCGCCGCGAGCCTCGCGGCGGCTTCCTCGAGCGACTTCATCTGCGGCTCGAGCGCCGCAAGGGTCCGCCCCTGCCGGTCGAGCTCCGAGCGGACGAGCGACAGCACCTCGGTGTGGGCGCGGATCTCCTGCTCCATGTGGTGCAGACGGTCGTCGACCGACTCGAGCCGGTCCGCTGCCTGCGTCATGGTTCGTCCAAGCGACTGGACGAAGCTCTCGAGCTGCGCGCGCATCTCGGGCATCGACTCGACCCGCGCCGAGAGCCGATTCAGCTCCTCGCGCACTGCGAGCACCGAGCTCTCGCACTCCTCGCGCGTGCGGGCTGCCAGCGACTTCATCTCCTCGACCGAGGCCTTCGCCTCACGCGCGCTCGCCGCCGAGCGTCCGACGGCATCGACCTCCTCGGTGGAGGCGGCGCCGACAAGAGAGCGAAGAAACGACTGGAGTCCCATGGTGGACGGTGCTTCGGCGCCGCGCGGCGCAAGATGAACTCTCAATGTATCAGGCCGCCGCACGGATGTTTCAGCTGCGATCCAGCGGGCGAGACCTATCCGACGAGTTGCGTCTGCACGAGCCGACGGTAGAGGTCGCAGCGCGAGAGAAGCTCGGCGTGGGGACCGGCGTCGAGCACCACCCCGTTCTCCATGACGACGATTCGATCAGCCGAGCGCACGGTGGACAGTCGATGCGCGATGGCGATGAGCGTGCGTCCGGCCCGGAACTCGTCGATGGCGGACGCGATCTGCGCCTCGCTCTCGGCATCGACCTGGCTCGTCGCCTCGTCGAGGATCAGCACCGCCGGGTCGCGCAACAAGGCCCGCGCAATCGCAAGCCGCTGCCGCTGTCCGCCCGAGAGCCCGGAGCCACCCTCGCCAAGCATGGTGTCGACGCCGGCGGGCAGCAACGCGATGAAGTCGGCGGCGTGCGCCCGCTGCAGCGCGTCGGCGAGCTGTGCGTCGCCGACTCCGTCGACGCCGAGCGCGACGTTCTCGCGAATCGTCGCGCGCAGCAGCATGGGCTCCTGCGGCACCACGCCAATCTGCTTGCGCAACGACGTGAGCGAGACGCCCGAGACGTCGAATCCGTCGATGCGCACCGAACCTTCCGTCGGATCGAACAACCGCACCAAGAGGCTCGCGAGCGTCGTCTTGCCGCAGCCGTTCGGACCGACGATCGCCACGAACTCGCCGTGGTTGATGCGCAGGTCGACGCCACGGAGCGCATCGCGGTCGGCGCCCTCGTAGCGGAAGCGAACTCCGGAGAACTCGATCGACGCACGGTGCCGCGCGAGCGCGGGAAGTTCACGCTCGCGCACGCCTTCGGCCGGGATCGCGAGGATCTCGAGAATGCGCTCGGCAGGCGCGGACGCCGCCTGGATGTCGTTCAGCAGTCCCGTGAGCGGCTTCATGCTGCCGCCCGCGACTCCCAGCGACGCGAGCGCCATGAGGAAGTGGTCGAAGCGCATGCGGCCATGGAGGATCTCGCGCGCTGCGAGAAGCGCAAGCACCATCACCACGACGAGGGCCATGAACTCGATCAGCGGCGCGGAGATCGCGCGGGCAAGGCGCACGCGGCGATCCTCGCGCACGACAGACTTGTTGGCTGCCCCGAAGCGCCTTCGGGCGACGCGCTCGGCCGTCGCCGCCTTGATGCCACGGAGGCCCTGAAGCGCTTCGTTCGATGTGCGGAGGAGATCCTCGTAGGCCTTCAGCGTGTTGCGGCTGCCCCGCACGATGCGCTTGCCGAACTTCCGCAGGACGATCCCGATGATCGGCGCCACGACGATCGCGACAAGCGTCAGCCGCCAGTCGAACCACACCGCGGCACAGAACGCGGCAAGGCCCTTCGTCAGCTGCGCGAGCGTCTTGCTCGTGAGCGCCGAGAAACCGCGCTCGAGTTCCGCCGTGTCGCGGATGACGCGCGAGACGAGCTCGGCCGGACCACGGCGCAGGACGGGCGACAGTGGAAGCCGCAGCGCGTGGCGGAAGGTCTCGAGCCGGATGTCGCTTGCGGTCACCATCGAGAGCGTCAGCGAGCAATACTGGTGCAGGAAGTTCGCGAATGCGCCGAACAGCGTGAGCAGAAGCAGTCCGCCGAGGATGACCCCGACCCCGGCGAGGCGGTCGGACGGAATCAGCGAGACGAGCGCGTCTGGCACATAGCGCGCGACGTTCGGATGGCGCGCGAGGAGATCCGCCGTGATCGATGCGAGGTTGACCTGGGGGTCGTTCCCGAGAATCAGCTCGAGGAGCGGCCCGATGGTGATGAGTCCGGACGCCAGGCCGCCGGCCGAAATCAGCGAGAAGACGATCGTGCCGACCGCCAGGCCCCGCCGTCGGAGCATCCTGCGTGCGAAATGCCAGAAGGCCTGATTCCTCATCTGCCGCCATTCTGACGGCAAACCTGCCCGCCAAGCAAGTCGAGTGCCGTCCAGAAGTCCGGCCAGCTCTTGGAGACAACGCCGGGGTCGTCGATCGAGACGCCGCCGCGCGCAGCCCCGAGGATGGCAAACGCCATCGCAATGCGGTGGTCGGAAGAGGCGGCGATCACCGCGGAGGTTCGCTGCGCCGGCAGCGGATGGATGGTCGCCCAGTCGCTCCCCGTGTCGACGCACGCACCGAGCGCCCGAAGCCCTGCGGCGACGGTCGCGATCCGGTCCGACTCCTTCACCGGCAGCGTGCCAAGGCCGGTGAATCGGCTCGGTCCATCGGCGCAGGCGGCAACGACCATCGCCATGACCGCAGCGTCGGGTGCGCGGCTGTAATCGGCGTCATGGGCGCGAAGGACTCCCGACGAGCGCACGCGCACGCTTGGCAGGCCTGCCGCGTCAGCCAACTCTTCGACCTCGACCCCGCGGAGCGCAAGGTCGTCGAGGAACCACGAGTCGGGTTGCAGCGAGCGACGCGCGCAGCCGACGAGCTCGACCTCGCCGCCCATGATGGCAGCGAGTGCCGCTGGGTACACCGCGCTTGACGCATCGGGCTCGACGTCGATGCGTGCGCCACGCACGGCCTGTGGCGCGATGGCAATGCGGCGAAGGCCGGCGCCAGGCGCCGCGCGGCCGAGCGCGACCGGCGCGTACTCGGTCGCGACCTCGACGCCGTGCGCTGCGAGCGCTGCAATCGAAAGCGCGAGGTACCCGGCGCTCGTCGGTTCGTCGACGAAGCGGATGTCGATGCCGCGCGCGGTCCACGGCGCGACCAGCATCAACGCGGAGATGAACTGGCTCGAAGCCGTGCGACCCACCTCGATGGCACCGCCTTCGAGCATTCCGGACGCGGGCCCGCCGATGACGACGGGCAGCGCGCGGGCTGCCCGCGGGAACGAGGCAGTCGCGCCGAGCGCGCGAAGGAGGTCGACGCCCTCGTCGATCGGACGCTCGCGCATGCGCGCGCTGCCGTCGACTTCCGTCTCGCCGCGCGCGAGCGCCGCCACCGCCAGCATGAACCGCGTCGGCGTGCCGCCATCTCCGAGATCGATGCGCGTCGCCGAATGCGGCTTGCCACCCACGCCACGGACCTCAACCACCGTCGGATCGTGGGCGTCCCACGTGAACCGCGCACCCATGGCCGAGAGCGCCGCAGCGAGTCGGTCGCAGTCGTCCGAGCGCAGCACGCCGCCCAAGCGCGTCGCGCCTTCCGCGAGCGCCGCGATGACGAGATGCCGATTGGTCAGGCTCTTCGAACCAGGCACGCGGATGCGCGCACGAAGCCGATCGCCCTGCGCACGGACGAAGCACTCGACCGAGCGCGGCGCGCCTCCCGCGTCTGGGCTTGGCGCGCCGGCGCCTACGCTCAAGACGGCTCCCGGCGGAACACGGCGACCACGTCTTCCACAGGGATCACGAAGAGGCGGTTGTCGCCCTCGAAATCAACCGGGATCGCATGCTTCGGATTGAACAGCACGCGGTCGTACTGGCGAATCGGGTAGTTCTCGTCGCGCTCGACCTCGGCGCTCACGGTGACCACGCGCCCGGTCAATGTCGGGATCTCGATCTTGTCGGGAAGATGCAGCCCGACCTTCGTGATCTTCTTGTCCTCGTCCTTGCGGATGAGGACGCGCTTGCCGATCGGTTCCACGACCTCCATCACGAGATCCCTCGGGGCCTTCTTCTGTGGGCGTTCACCGGCGTCTTTCATGCTGCAATGATACCCATGGCCGACGCGCCGTTTGCATGGATCCGCTACCTTCCGCGCATGCTTGCAGAGCTCGAGCGGCTCATCCGCGACGTCCCCGATTTCCCAAAGCCCGGCATCGTCTTCAAGGACGTCACGCCCCTCTTGGCCGATCCCGCCGGGCTGGCGCTCGCGGTCGAACTCATGGCGAACCCGTTTCGCGGCGCGGGCGTCGACGTCGTGGTCGGCCCCGAAAGCCGCGGCTTCATCTTCGGGACGGCGGTGGCCACGGCGCTGAGCGCAGGGTTCGTACCCGTGCGCAAGCCGGGCAAACTTCCCTATAAGACGCGGTCGATCGAGTATGCCCTCGAATACGGCAGCGACGCGCTGCACATCCACGTCGACGCCGTCAAGCCGGGCATGCGGGTGCTGCTTGTCGACGACCTTCTCGCGACGGGTGGCACGCTTGCAGCGAGCGTCAAACTCATCGGCGAAGGCGGCCTTGGCGCGACCGTCGTCGGGGCGAGCGTCCTCATCGAGCTGGCGTTCCTTTCCGGCCGGGCGAGTCTCGGCGGCATCCGCGTCGAGAGTCTGCTCCGTTACTGAGCCCCTCCTGCCGCGGGCGCCGCGGGTGCCGCGGGTGCCGCGGACGGCGCCTCCCCGCTGCGGCCGTATCCTGGCGAGGGGCTGATGATCTGAGGCGGGGTCTGGATTCCCGAGCGCCCGCGTGTCAAGACGACGGCAAACGTGGCCAGGCCACCGAAGACAAGCATCGCGAGCGTCACGACGGCGATGACCTTGCCCGCGCGCTGGGATCTGTTCTCGGGCGAGTAGTCGGGTCGATCTGTACCTTGCATGGGGGGAGCGTAGCAGCGCTTTGCGCACTGGGCTTGAGCGCCATCGGTGGGCCGCACTATCATCGCGCCATGACGACCCTCAGCCCCTCGGCCTCCGCCGCGACGAGCACCGACCCCCTGCAGCTGATCGACGTGGATCATGTCCGCTTCTACGTCGGAAACGCGAAGCAGGCTGCCTTCTTCTATGCGAGCGCGTTCGGCTTCCAGGTGGAGCAGATCGCAGACCTCACGACCGGTAGCCGCGACCGCGCGATGTACCTGCTCACCCAGGGGAACATCCGCATCGTGCTCGAGAGCGCGCTGACGAAGGATGGCATCGCCGCCAACGAGTCAGCCCGCTATGGCGACGGCGTGAAGGACATCGCCCTCACCGTCTTCGACGCCGAGAAGGCGTGGAAGCAGGCGATCAAGAACGGTGGCGAGAGCGCGTACGAGCCGAAGACCTGGTCCGACGCCAACGGCTCGGTCACCTTCGCGGGCATCAAGACCTACGGCCGCGCGATCCACACCTTCGTGTCGCGCACGGGGTCGTACTCGCTCCCCGCGATCAAGGCCGGCGGCCTCTTCATGCCGGGCTACAGGAAGGTCGAGAACTTCGCGCTCAACGCCTACAACAAGGCGAACCCCTGCGGCCTCAAGTTCGTCGACCACGCTGTCGGCAATGTCGAGGAAGGCAAGATGAACCACTGGGTGAAGTGGTA
>JBIKXP010000253.1:0-4312 GCA_044355685.1 Phycisphaerales bacterium | reverse complement strand
GCCGGGATGCCGCGCGATTCGACGTCCGGGGATCCGTCAGACAGAACCTAGGTTCTGCCTGACGGATCACCGAAGGCCAAAGAATCGCGCGGCGCCCGGATGGCAAGGAGGCGAAACGGAGCTGTATCCCCATTGGTCCAACCACGCGATACGGTGGGTTGAACCCGACGAAGACGAATCATGGCCAGCCGGGATGCCGCGCGGATTGAAGCCCGGCCGATCCGTCAGACAGAACCTAGCACGGGCGACGGGAATCGCCGTTTGGCCACGGTGCGTGGCTCGACGCCACCTGCCAGCCGGCCGATGTCCTTTAGGAGTCGACCCGATTTCCGACACTGCCACGGCCACGTTCCCAGAACCGCCTGTCCCTCCGCCCCGCGACACGCCTGGGGCATTCTCGCGATGCGGCGCCGGACCCATGTCCGAGATCGTCTCGGCGCTGTCGGGCCGACGGCGAGTTTCGGCCACGCCCAAGCGGTGCGAGTCGGAAGAGTGCTCACGCCCGCAGAGGCGTCGTCGCCGCTGGCAAGGCGCGGTGCCGAGGGGGAATCCGCAGTGATACACCGAGGCACTGCGTTCGTTCCTGCGGCGGTCGAACGTTGTCCCGTGCCGAACCCCTGCGCCATGCTTCCCCTCGGGCCTCTTCGCGCCCGAGAGGCCTCTGCAACTGGGGGTACTCAATTGCACCCCAATCGGGGGCATGCGGACCGGTGCCTTTCGAAGTCAGCGAAGATTGCTTGCAAGGTGGAGGCTGCGGGATATAGTCATTTTCTGCCTCTGATCGGGGGGGTTCATGCCGAAATCTGCTGTCGCAAAGCAACCTGTCATCCTTGATCTTGCCCAGCCCGAGGTCATGCGCGTCATGCGCGACTTCACCACCCAGCAGCGTTGGGAAGTGCTGCGTCGGGCAATGGCGCCGCGGTCTGCGGCCGAACTGGCCGCTGCGTGCAACGCGCCGCTTGAGGCAGTGCAGGAATCGCTTGATCTCCTCGTGGCGGGCGGTTTCGCCATGCGGCACAAGGCGTCCGCGGCCAACCGGCGCGTCGCCTACGAGGCGAAGCAAGCGGTCGTCGTGGTGTGGACGCGGGAGTCGCCCGACCAGCATGAACTTACGCGCGGCGAACAGGTTCGGCAGCGCCGTCGCAGCCGCGAGGTCATCGACCGCATTCCCGACTGCCCGCCCAAGCCGGGCTTTCCGACACTCCGCTTCGAGGCGGCCCGATCGCCGTTGCTGACGCAAGAGGAGGCGCGTGAAGTGACCGCGCTTTTCCATCGGGCCGTAAGCCTGATGAACGACTGCACCGCCCGAGCGCTCCGTCGCCGTGGCGCGCAGATGACCGTTGACCCCGCGCCTGGCGGAAGCACAGGCCCGTCGATTCCGTATCACTGCAGCGTGCTGCTGGCCGCCGTCCACGAGGGAGAACTTCCGTTTCCGCAGATCGCCTTCACCGAGCGCATCGACAGTTTCACGGTGGCGGCGGCGGAGCTCGTCAAGACGACCTATGCGAATCCAGCCGCGGGGCTCTCCGATCGCGAGGCGGAGGTTGCGCAGCTTCTCGCGAACGGCAAGTCACGGCCAGAGGTCGCGAAGTCGCTTGGGATCAGCGTGAACACCGTCGCGTCAAGCACCAAGCGGATCTACTCGAAGCTCGGCGTGCGAAACAGAGCAGAGTTTTCGGCATCCCTGCGTGGCACCCCGATCATCCGGCCGGGCCCGTCGCCCTCCCGACCCAACATGGGCGGAGCCACGTGAACGAACCGCGCGCGTGCGCGGCGATCGGCAATAGTGAAGACAATCGCCGTCGTGAACGGAGGGTATCCTGTGCGTCTATGACTCCCACGGTGCTCAGCCTCGACTCGCCCGGCGTGATGGCCGCGATGGCCGACGAGTCGGGCATGCAGCGCTGGGAGGTGTTGCGCCGCTCGTCTTGCCCGCTCACAGTCCATGAACTCGCCGAGCGCTGCGGCGTGTCGGACAGCGTCGCACAGGCGACGCTCGACAAGCTTGTTGCCGCGGGGCTCGCGGTTCGCGTCAAGGCCAGTGCGCGCCAGCGCCAGATCACCTATCGAAGCGCCTCCGAGCGCGTCGTCGTCCAATGGGACCGCTCGAATGACGCCCATTTCAGCTTTCTGCTCCAGCAGCGGAGAAGGATCCGGGACCATAGCCGTGGCGTCATCGACCGAAACGACGATCTCGACGCGCGGATCCTTCAGGGACAGGCGCGCTTCCGCGGCCACCAGTCCTACATGCTCACGCCGAGCGAGGCCGCCGAAGTGATGAAGGCGCTGCGAACCGCATGGCACCAGATCACCGCGATCGACGAACGCGCGCGGGCTCGGGCGCTTCACAGCGCGGAAGATGCGACGGGCGCGCAGACGGAGGACGAGCATCCCTATCACATCGCGCTCGAGTTCCGCCCGCTCAAGACGCCTGATCTTCCTTGGTCCGACCTCGGCGTGTGGGAGAAGCAGTCGGTTGAGCGCGAACTCAAGTATCTCGCCCACGCGCCTGCGCGCGTGCTGACCGACCGCGAGCTCGACATCGCTCGGCGTCTGGCGGCGGGTGGGTCGCGGCCCGAGGTCGCCAAGTCACTCGGCGTGACCGCGAATACGATCGCCACGGCCACGAAGAGAATCTACGCAAAGCTCGGCGTGCGCAATCGCGCCGAGTTCACCTCGCGGATGAAGGACTGATGAAGATTCGAAGCAGCAAGACCGCATCTGCCCAGTCATCGCCGCCGCTCATGCTCGACGTCGACGACAATGCGGCTCGGCACGTCGTCGCAAACCCCGGGATCGCAAACCCCGGGATCGCAAACCCCGGGATCGCAAACCCCGGGATCGCAAACCCCGGGATCACAAACCCCGGGATCACAAACCCCGGGATCGCAAACCCCGGGATCGGCCGACGCTGCAAGTGTTTGGCATCAACCCCGTACTCACCCACTGCAAGCGGTTCTACGGGAAACTCGGAGTGGAGAATCGCGCGGATCTGACGAAGCGCGCAAGGACGATCTCGTCCTTCTCCTATCGTGATTGGGTCGTGACTGGGTCGTGATTGGGTCGTGACTGCATCGTGTTCGTATCGTCATTGTTCAGTGTTTGTATCGCCTCTCCGTCCATGCCAAAGCAAACAGTCCTCTCGCTCGAATCGCCTGCGCTGCAAGCGATCATCCTGGATCTCGTCCTTCTCCAACGCTGGGAGATCCTGCGCCGGTCTCAGCGCGAACTCACGCCCGGAGATCTCGCCACCGCCTGGCGGTGCGAACTGCCTGAGGTGCAGCGATCGCTCGATCAACTCGTGGAGTCCGGGCTCGTGGTGCGCCTCAAGGCAAGCCGGTCGCGACGGCACGTGGCGTACCAGGCGGTCGCGCTCGATGTCTCGCTGATGTGGGACCCAGACTCCCCGACCCAGGGCGAGCTCGTCAAGCGGTACTTGGCTCAACACCGCTCCTACAGCCGAGAGCTGCTCGATCGGCACGAGAAGATGCCGTGGGGATCGCGGAAGCGCCGCTATTACAACGGCTTCGCCACCATCACGCTGACCGACGACGAGTACACCGCGATCGGCCGTCTCGCACGAGGGATGTACGACATCCTCGACGCCGCGGATCGCCGCGCGCAGACACGCGCCGCCGGCAAGCTCCCAGACAGCGACCTGCCCGAGGGCGAGGCTCCCTACCACTTGGCATTCGACCTCGCGGCACTCTACGAGTACGAGCCGCCGATGCCCCATCTCGAAATCTGGGACAAGACGTCGATCTCGAAGGAGTCCGACCGCGCCGCCCGATCGGCAAGCACCGTACTCACCGCGAAGGAGGCCGATGTGGCGCGGCGCCTCGCCGCCGGCGATTCTCGGCCCGAGATCGCGAAGTCGGTCGGCCTCACGGTCAACACCATCGCATCGACGACAAAGCGCATCTACGCCAAGCTCGGCGTGCGGAACCGCGCGGAGCTCGTGGCGCGCATGCGCCTGACCTGAGCGGCCCGGAACGAACCGAGTGGGGCGATCGACGCCCGCGGCCAAAGGGCGCGTGATCCCACCACGGGCCCGAGAGGTAAACTTCGCTCCGTGAAGTTCGCCTTCAACCCGATCCTCGGTCGAGACGCTCCGGTCGACTCCACACCGTTCGAGCGCGACGGCTGGCGACTCGTGCAATGCAGCGAGACGGGATTCGTGTTCCTACCGAACCCGCCTGCCTACGAGGCGCTCGCGGAGGACCATGCGTGGGAGTCGACCTATGAGGAGGAGCGGACCCGGCGCGCGCGACAGGACCCGATCTTCTCCGCGCTTGGTCGGATCACGGCCCGG
>JBIKXP010000068.1:0-14140 GCA_044355685.1 Phycisphaerales bacterium | reverse complement strand
GGCCCGCCCGCGCTGCGGCTGGAATCGTGGCGATGGAGCCGACGAGCGCTGTCGCAAGACACGGCATGGCGGCGTATGCAAAGTGATCGGCGACGTACGAAAATCGGAACGGCCAGACGTCGAAGAATCCAAGGGCCGGAAACAGCGCGGCTCCACCCCACAGCATGATGAGAAGCGGTGCACGCGATCGTCGCCACAACCACACCGCACCGCCAAGCGCGCCCGAGAGGGCCAGCGTTGGAACCCATCGTGCGAGATCGGTCGAGTCTGGCGCGAAACGTGGATAGATGAAGGTCTGTTCGACCGGCATCACAAACGACTTCACGTAGAAGGCCGCGATCACTCCCGACAGTTGCAGTCGATCAAGCGGAGAGATCGCGAAATCGCTTCCCACGGCGCCTACGTGCGTCTTCTCGAGCGAGGCCGTGAAGAGACCAAGCGTTGCACCCATGATGAAGAACGGCGCGAGGCGCGCTGCAAATCTGCTGTCGATGCATCGTCGTCTCCAGAGCAAGATTAAGACAAGGCACGGAGCGACGAACACCGCGGTCGTCTTCGAAAGCAGCGCGGCGATGAAGAAGGCGAACGACTTCAACCACGAGGCTGCGCCGGTTCCCCGCTCCTCCGTTGCAATCGGAAGGAACGAACGGATGGCAAGCAGCGCGAAGAGCATGGACTGGACGTTCTTTCGCTCGGTCACCCAGGCAACGCTCTCGACGCCCATGGGATGCACCGCGAAGATCGCGGCGATCCAGAACGCATGCCGCACTTCAAGCCGCCGCAGGATCGTAAAGAGCAGCGCCGCGCTGGACGCGTGCATGAGAACGTTGATCAGGTGGAACCACAGTGGCTCGAGCCCGAAGATCGCGTGCTCGATCCAGAAGCCGAGGAACACCAGCGGGTAGTACTGCGGAGTCGAGCCGGGAATCCACAGCGTCAACCAACCATCAGGAGAGTGAACAATTGAGTTTGCCGTGACGTACGAGTCGTCGTCCCAGATCCAGCCGCACCAGATCGCAGCACCATGGGCGATCAGCGCGCACACAAAGACCGAGAGCAACAGCCGCAGCGACTTCTGTTCGTTGGGGTGGGGTGATGAGCGCTCCGAGCCCATACTTGAACGATAAGCGTCCTATAACCATGTTCCCCGTGGAACATCATTCTGTTCCCCGTGGAACACCGTAGTGGGCGGATGTTCCGCGTGGAACATCATTCAACTGCAAATGGACGCAGCTCCCAAGGCGGATCTAGTACCGGAGTTATGATGCGGCTCGCGGCGGTTTGACGCCGCGCGATTTCCAGTTCGGAAATGTCCATCAGGAGGCAGTATGTCTGAGTCACAAAACTCGAGTTTGGCAGGAAAGTCATCGGCGAAGAAGCTTGGAAGAGGGCTCAGTGCTTTGTTGGGCTCCCCTGTCCAGATCCGCATTCCAGCGGTCCAGCCTGGTTTTCAAGGCGCTTCCGCATCGCCCGATGATGACGCCACTCCGAGATCGATGCAGGAGCAAATACCGACCGCGCAGGGTTCGGAAGGGCCGCAAGTCGACGCCGCGCCTGAGGGCGTAGCCGCGCAGTACGGTTCCGAAAGTCGAAGCGCACCTCTTGTCGCGCCCGACCGGCAGGACGGGAGGACTCCACGAGGCATCGTCGAGATCCACGTGGAACATATCAAGCCGAACCAGCGGCAGCCTCGAACAGACTTCAATGAGGACTCGATTCGTGGGCTTGCCAGTTCTATTCGGCAGGCTGGCCTCATGCAGCCGATCGTGGTTCGGCCGACGAAAACAGGCTACGAACTGATCGCTGGCGAGCGGCGATGGCGCGCTGCGAAGCTTTTGGGGCTGAGCTTGATTCCCGCGATCGTTCGCGATCTCGACGATCAGGCTTCCGCGGAGTTCGCGCTCATTGAGAACGTCCAGCGCGAGGATCTCAATCCGATGGATCGTGCAATTGCGCTCCGTCGCTTGGCAACGGACTTCGGTCTGACTCACCAGGTCATCGCAGATCGTGTAGGCCTCGACCGTGCCTCCGTCACGAACCTTCTACGACTTAGCGACCTCGATACTGCATCCGCACAACTCATTCGATCTGGTGCTTTGTCCCAGGGCCACGGGAAGGCACTGCTTGCGCTGCCGGATCTCTCCGTACGCCGTTCAATGGCTGAACGCGCAATCAAGCAGGATTGGTCTGTTCGCGAACTTGAGCGTCGGATACAGCATGTCCAGCATCCGGATGGGACCACCGTGGCCGGGGCCGTACCATCTCGGACGGATAAGTCTCCTCGAAGCGCAAACGCTGCCGATCTCGAGCGCAAGCTCGCGGAGCATCTTGGAACTCGAGTCGCCATTCAACTCGGCCGTAAGAAAGGGTCAGGACGACTCGTTCTTGACTTCTACAGCCTTGACCAGTTCGATGGCCTGATGCAGCGACTTGGATTTGACCCAAGCCGTATGTGAATACGAAAGCGACACTTATGGTGCGATTTGGTTGAAGGCACTGCCCACAGTGCGCTCTCGACCAGTCACTCCGTTGGTCTTGCTCGGACCGGCCAACATCGACGAAGCCGACTTTGGCCAACGTCGCGGGTTCTGGCAGGGAGAGATACAGCGAGGGTGAAGCTCTGCCGATGTCGACCTCACCGGTCGAGCGCACCCGCGCTTCGACCGGGCCGAGAGGAGTCGGAATGACTGACCCGAACCACGCAAATCAGCACGTCGATCCGCGCGAGTGTGGAGGCGAGGTTGCCCTTGCCGAGCGCAAGTTCCAGCGGATTCTGCTGAACTGGGCCGGCGACATGCTCGAACTGCGCAGGCGAGGGCTCGACCGTCCGCGTTGGAACTGCGCCAAACCTGCGCACTTTGCCTCGCTCTCGGGCACCGCCCAAGGCTTGCCGTCCAATCTGCCGATGAATGACGCAGCGTGAGCGCTGGCGCTGGCATGCGCCTTGCATCACGCCGCTCGCAAGGCGGAGGTAGCCATGTCGGGAATCTCATCAGGCGTCGGGCTTGCCAGCGGCATCAACACAAGCGCGATCATCGAGCAGTTGCTCGCGATCGATGCCCGTGCCAAGACGCCATTCCAGACGCAGATCACCCGCACGCAGGGTTCGAAGACGGCGCTCCTCGACGTGAACGCCCGCTTGCTGGCGGTTCGATCGGCATCGACGAAGTTCCGGCTCGGCCGTGTGTTCGACCAGATGACCACGAAGTCGAACGATGAGGCCGTGCTCACGGCGACGGCGAAGGCCGGGACGCCCTCCGGCAACTACGCGTTCAACGTCAGCCGTCTCTCGTCGACAAGTCAGGTACTTTCGCGCGGCTTCGCCAGCCGCGACGTCTCGCCGCTCGGCGTCACCTCCATGACCGTCGAGTTCGGAGACGCGGCGATCGCACGCTCGCAGACCCTCAATTCGATCCGAGGAGGGCAGGGCGTCGGCCAAGGCTCGATCAAGGTGACGGACCGCGCCGGCCAATCGGCGACCATCGATCTGTCGTCTGCGGTGACGCTCGACGACATCGTGACGAAGATCAACGAGAGCGAGTCGATCTCCGTGGTCGCGAGCATTGAGAACGAAGCGCTTGTACTCCGTGATTCAACCGGAGGAAGCGGACAGTTCAGCGTGACGAACGTCGGCGGTGGAACGATCGGAACGCGGCTCGGCATCGCCAGGTCGGTCGCGTCGTCCGTCATCAGCGGGGCTGAACTCGGCACGCTGAGCATGGAATCCACGCTTGCGGACCTCAACGATGGCAACGGCGTACTGGTTCGCGATGCCACCACCGACTTCCGCATCACCAACGGCGCCACGACGTACGACATCGATCTTGGACGCACCAATCTTCCGATCACCGCGACATCGAAGCTGAGCGATCTCAACAACGGCGTTGGCGTGCGGATCAACAACACCGACGCCGACGACTTCACCATCGTCACCTCGTCCGGCGTCAGCGTGGGCATCAATCTCGGCGCTGTGGTCGTCGACGGCGAGGTGACCAGCCCCGCCGTCACGACGGTTGGCGAACTTGTCAGCCGTGTCAATGCACGCCTCACGCAAGTGCTTGGCAGCGGCAGTGCGGTCGTGTTGTCCTTGCGTGGAGATGGAACCGGCTTCAATCTCGCAGACACCTTGGGAGGCGCGAACCCCTTGAAGGTGCTCGCCGCGGGCCCGAACGGCGACAAGGCCGCCAAGGACCTCGGCATCTTCACCGGCGCGATCACGACCGGACCATCCACGATCACGGGCGGATCGATCCCGAACCGCGTCTCGAAGCCTCGCGCGGCGTCGATCCAAGATGTCGCCGGTCGAATCTTCGAGCAGACGAACGGCAAGGTTCGTGTCGAGATCAATACGGCGGGAACTGGGTTGCGACTCGTGTCGACCGATGGTCAGAACATCGCCGTACTTGCCGGAACGGTCGATGGCTCGAGCTATGGAACCGCCGTCGGCGAGCGAACCGCCCGTGATCTGGGGATCCTCGGCCTGACAGGCACCGGCTCGGTCGAGGGCTCAAGGATCTCGGCGGGCGTCAGCACCGTGCGCACCGCAAACCTAAATGGAGGCAAGGGCGTCATTCCGGGCGTCATGAACGTGACCGACCGGAGTGGAAACGGCTTCACGTTCTCGAATTTCTCCGCCTACGACACGCTTGACGCGCTGCTGCGTGGCATCAACGCCGAAGCCGCAGCAAACAACGTGTCGGTGACGCTTTCGCTTGGCCCAAACGGGCGATCGATCGTGGCAAGCGACTCGAGTGGCGGAACGGGCGACATCGCCTTGAGCGGCCCTGGAGCAAAGCAGCTTGGGATCATGGGCAACGCAACGGCGTCGCAGTTGAGGGGCTTGGATCTCGACCGCCAGTACGTCTCGATGGCGACATCGCTTGCGAGCCTGAACTTCGGTCGTGGAACCGGCAACGGCACGTTCACGATCACTGACTCGGCGGGAGTCAGCGGCACGATCGACATCGACTCGAGCGATCTCACGGTCTACGACGTCATCAGCGAGATCAATTCGCGTGGTCTCTTCGTCGAGGCGCGAATCAACGAGACCGGCGACGGCATACTCCTTGTCGATACGAACACGGGCACCGCGACGCAGGGCATGACCGTCAAGGACACCAGCGGCACCGTCGCGCGTTCGCTCGGCCTCGTGAAGACCGCCGCGAGCCCGGGCGACGACATCGACGGCTCGTTCGAGCGAACGGTTTCGTTTGCAGCGACCGACACCCTCAACGACATGATCGCGAAGATCAAGTCGGCGAACATTGGGATCAACGCCTCGGTCATCAACGCGGGCACTGGCGCGAACCCGTTCCGACTGAGCCTCACGTCGCAGGTCGCCGGCAGCAGGGGCCAGATGCTGATTGATTCCGAGGGGACCGACCTCGGCTTTGCGCGTACGTCGGAAGGTCGCGACGCCGCGATCGTGCTCGGAGGCGGGCTCGCATCGGAAAGCCCCTTCATCTTCACGAGCAGCACGAACACGTTCGAAGACATCCTTTCGGGACTCCAGGTCACCGTGAAGAAGACAGGCTCCGCCACCGTCGAGGTCGCCGAGGACCGGAATGGCATGGTTGCCGCGGTGCAGGCCTGGGTGAAGTCGATCAACGATGTGATCACGAAGATCTCCGACTACGACAAGTACGACTCGAACACCCGTGTGAAGGGGCCGCTGTTCGGCAACTCGACCGTCTCGACCGTGCGACAGCAGTTGCTGACCACGGTGCAGAGTCGTGCCCGCGGCGTCGAGGGGTCGATCACGACGCTCTCTCAGCTCGGCATCAGGGTGGGTGCGAAGAGCCTGCTCGTCATGGACGAGGACCGGCTCCGCGCGCAACTCGATGCAAATCCGGCTGCCGTGGCCGAGGCATTTTCCGCCTTCGAGGTCCAGGCGGTCACATCGACTTCACCCGTCCCCGGGGTGACCGTCGCGGGGGAGACCCGCACGACGTACAGCAAGCTCGGCTTCGGCGACACGGTCGACCAGCTGCTGCAGCGGATCACGAACACCGTGGACGGCACCGTGACCCAGGCCGACCGCAACTTCCAGAAGCAGATCGAGGCCCTCAACAAGCGCATTTCCGCGGTCGATTCCCGCATCGAGGCGAAGCGCACGCGCTATGAGCGGCAGTTCGCAGCCATGGAACGGGCGATCGCCCGCGTGCAGTCCCAGCAGTCTGCGCTCTCCTCGCTGCCTGCGATGAGTTTCTAGAAGCCGTTGCGCCGTGACCAAAGTTGAGGCATGAACCGGCCGATCTGACAAGCGATGTACCAGATGTCTCAGAGTGCACCTGACGCTTACCTCCGTACCAAGGTCATGACCGCGAAGCCGGCCGAGTTGCGGCTCATGCTGATCGACGGAGCCATTCGCTTCACGGAGCAGGCACGGCGTGGATACGAGACGCGCGACTATGAAGTCGCCTACAACGGCACCAGTCGCGCGCAGGCGATCCTGCTCGAGCTCGTGAGCTCGCTTCGCCCAGAGTTTGCTCCTGAACTCTGCAAGAACGTCGCCGCCGTCTACACCTTTCTCTACACGTCACTTGTGAAGGCCAGTTCGACTCGCGACATCACCGCCGTCGACGACGTGCTTCGCATCCTTCGCTACGAGCGCGAGACCTGGACGATGTGCATGGACGCGCTCTCGCGCGAGAACCACTCCGCCAGCGGCCTGCGCGAGACCCCGACTGCGCTCCCGACGGCGAGGCCCGAAGCCGAGCAGAAGCCCCGGCTTGCAGTGCAGGGCTGACAAATCCGTTGCAAATGACCCGATTCGACCGATCAATCGGTCACCTACAGCCGTAGACCCGCATTCCACCCGGTGCCACCATGTCATCCGCCATGTCATCCGCCATGAACCCTGTCGCAGCCGATCTCCTCGCCCGCATCACCAACTGCCAGGCCAAGGTCGGCGTGATCGGGCTCGGATATGTCGGCTTGCCGCTGGCGCATGCCCTCCACCAGGGCGGCTTGCCGATCCTTGGATTCGACATCGATCAGTCGAAGATCGATGCGATCAAGGCCGGCCGCAACTACCTCGTGCATCTCGGCGCGGAGCTCATCACCACGCTCCGCGACTCGAAGCGGTTCGAGGGGACGACGGACTTCAGCCGTCTCAGCGAGGCGGATGTCATCATCGTCTGCGTGCCGACGCCGCTCGGCAAGCACTGGGAGCCGGACATCTCCTACATCCTCGACACCGCCAAGGCGATCGGCAAGACGCTGCGGGCCGGACAGCTTGTCATCCTTGAGTCGACGACCTATCCGCGCACGACGCGCGACGACATGATGCCCGCGATCATGGAGGCCGCAGGCGATCGCGCAAAGACTCTCGCGATCGGCCGCGACGTGTTCGGTGCGTTCAGCCCCGAGCGCGAGGATCCGGGCCGCAAGTCGCACTCGACGAGCACGATTCCGAAGCTCGTGGGCGGCCTTGATGCCGTCTCGACGGAACTCGCGGCCGCGGTTTACCGCAAGGGCGTGACGACGGTGGTGCCGGTCTCGAGCGCCGAGGTCGCGGAGAGCGCCAAGCTCCTCGAGAACATCTTCCGCGCGGTCAACATCGCGCTTGTGAACGAGATGAAGGTCGTGCTCGACGCGATGGACATCGACGTGTGGGAAGTCGTCCGCGCGGCCAGCACGAAGCCGTTCGGCTTCATGCCGTTCTTCCCGGGCCCTGGTCTCGGTGGCCACTGCATCCCGATCGATCCCTTCTACTTGACGTGGAAGGCGCGCGAGTACGGCCACTCGACCCGCTTCATCGAGCTCGCAGGCGAGATCAACACCTCCATGCCGCACTACGTGGTCGATCGCACCGTTCGTGCGCTCAACGACCACGGAAAGCCCATGAAGGGATCGAAGATCCTCGTGGTCGGGCTCGCCTACAAGGCCGACATCGACGATGTGCGCGAGAGCCCGTCGTTCGAACTCATCGAGCTCTGCAAGCACCATGGCGCACAGGTCGACTACTACGACCCGCTTGTTCCCGCGACGTGGGCTGGCCGCAAGCATGACCTCAAGATGACGTCCGTTTCCTATGACGCGAAGACCATCGCGTCCTACGACTGCGTGCTCATCTCGACCGCCCACTCGAAGGTCGACTATGGCGTGATCGCGAAGAACGCGAAGCTCTGCGTCGACACCCGTGACGCGCTCCGGCCCTTCGAGGGCGAGATGGGGGCGCGGCTCGTCCGCGCCTGAAGTCGATGGATCCGGATTCCGCCAAAGAGGGCGGGGAGAGGCCGCGGGGCTACGCCTCCGCCGCCGCCCATGGCTCCGCGTGGATGACGGCCCAGACGGTCCTCAACAAGCTTGCCACCGTGCTCGCGGGGCTGCTGCTCGCCCGGATGCTGTCTCCGGACGACTACGGCATCGCCTTCTTCGTGGTCAACGCCGTCGTGTTCGTGTTCATCGTGCCGACGCCGGTGATGGGCGACGTGCTGCTCGCGGAGCAGCGGCGATTCGACCGCGTCGCCGGCGCTGCGAACCTCGTGATGTGGATCGCGGCGATCATCATGTTCGCGGTCCTTGCGGGCCTCGCCATTCCATTCGAGCAGATCGACGGGCGCGCGGGCCTCGCGCTTCTCATCGTGGTGGCCGCGACAAGGCCCCTCGCCGATGCGGTGCTCGCGGTTGCGAACGCCCGCATCCGCATGGACCTCGAGTATCGGCGGATCGCGATCATCGACGGCAGCGTGATGCTCGCGGCCACGATCGGTTCGCTGGTGATGGCATATCTCGGCGCTGGTCCGCTCTCGCTGACGGTCCCACCGATCGCGGCGCTCGCGTTCCGCGGATTCTTCTACTGGCGTCGCGTGCGCGCGCGGGTCGATCTGACGGTGCATCGCGAGGAAGTCCGGCCCATCACGCGCCGCTTCATGGTCGCGGGCCTCGGCCAGTACGTGAACAACATCCTCCTCGCGCTCGAGATCGTGGTGCTTGGATTCGCCACGAACGAGACGGAGGTCGGACTCTTCGTGCTGGCAGCGACCTACGCCATCCAGGCGAACACCGTGATCGCTGGGCAGATCGGATCGGTGCTGCAGCCGATCTTCGCGCATGTTCGCGAGGACGCGGGGCGGCAAATCGGTGGATTCCTCAGGGCCACGCGGCTGCTGTCGGCGATCGCGGTTCCACTGTCGCTTGTGCAGGCCGCCATTGCGGTGCCCGTCTTCCATCTCCTGTTCCCACCGAAGTGGACCGGATCCATCGCGATCTTCGCCGTGCTGAGCGTCGCGCAGGCGTTTGTCTTCGTCTCCGCGCCCGCGATCGCGCTGCTGAAGGCGCAGGGCAGGTTCCGTGCATACCTCGTCTGCCAGCTCGCGCAGCTTGTGACCGCAGTCGTTGCATTCACTCTTGCGGTGCAGTTTGGCGGACCGACGGCGCTGGCGCTTGCGTCATCGATCGGCATACCGACCGATGAGAACGCCGGAAAGGCGCTCGCGCTCGGCGTCGCAAGCGCCGTCGTGTGGGCTGCGTTCTGCCCGATCGCCGTGTACGTCGGAGGCCGTCCGGCGAAGCTCGGCTTCGGCGAGTGCCTCCGCATCTTCCTCGAGCCTTGGCTGGTGACGCTTCCGGTCATTGCGGCGCTCGTCGCAACGTGGATCGGGCTTCGCGGACTCATGCCAGAAACGGTCGCGGACGCGCTGACGATCTGTGTCATCGCTCCGATTGCAGCGCTTGTCGCGATCTTCGGATGTGCATGGATGCGCGAGAGCACCCGGGCCGATATGAAGGATATTCTCGACCGCTTCATCAGACGTCGGAAGTCTTCGCCATGATCCTGCATGTGATCGACAACCTGTATCCAGAGAGTGGTGGTCCGCCGACGGTCGCCATCGAGCTCGTGCGTCAGCAGGCCCTCATGGGCCGGAAGGTCGCGCTGCTCTGCATGCACGCACCGCGGAAGCCCGAACAGCGCGCGCTTCTTGCGGAGCGTTGGCGCGGACTCGACATCGAGTACATCGTGCTCGACGAACTCACGACAGGCGGCGCGGCCGGCGCGCGCGCGGCGGTGGATCGCCTGCGTCCCGACGTCGTGCACATCCACTGCATGTGGGAGGCGCTCGTGCGCCAGATGGCCTCGCATTGCCGCAAGCGGGGCATTCCATACGTGCTCTCGACGCACGGGATGCTGCATCCATTCGTGCTCGCGCAGAAGCGGCTCAAGAAGCTTGTGTATCTGACGGTGTTCCCAGGGATCATCTCGGGCGCGGGCGAACTCTTCGCGCTGAACCGCGAGGAGGCGGACCACATCAGCCGCACGTTCCGGCGACCGTCGTCGGTGCTTCCCAACGGCATCTCGGTCGACGACTACGCGCGGCCGGAGAAGGGGCTCTTCCGAACGCGGTATCCGGCCATCGGTGACAGGGGATTCATCCTCTTCGTTGGCCGTCTGCATCCGATCAAGGGCATCGACAAGCTGATCCGCAGTTACGCGCATGCGCGATCGCGCGGACTCGGGCTTGAGCTTGTGGTCGTGGGGCCAGAAGAGTGCCAGCTGGCGGAACTCGAGGCGCTCGCGGGCGAGCTGCGTCTGCGGGAACACGTGCACTTCCCGGGCGCGCTCTATGGCGCCGACAAGCTCGACGCCTTCGCCGCCTGCACGATCTTTGCGCACCGTCCGAGATTCGAGGGCTTCGGCATCACCGTCGTTGAGGCGCTCGCCTCCGGAAAGCCCGTCGTGACCACACGCGAGTGCAAGCTCGATGGATCGGAGCATGCAGGTGCGCTCCGGATGGTCGAGGACACCGATGAAGCGTTCGGCGACGCGCTGCTCGAGGTGGCCAGCCGTCCGGATGCCGGACGCGCGCTCGGAATGCAGGGACAGGCATGGGTGCGTTCGACGCTGGGCTGGGAGGCGCTCGCTCTTCAGGCGGAAGCGGCGTACGTCCGCGCAAGGAGCCTGATCGGCAATCCCTGAATGAGGCGCGGGTCCGCGTCCAGCCGCTGTCGTGGCGGTGAGAGCAGGGAACCATGCCGTGATCGTCCAATTCGCAGCGGTCGTATGTTCGGCTCATCGTTTCGCCCGGACGCGCCGATATAAGGCCGATATCGAAAGACCAGCGGCGGCAAGGACCGCCAGGCTCCCGGAAGGCACCCCGTGTCAGCGCTGCTCGGAATCTATCTCATCGCCCTCAGCATCGTGCTGGTGCTGATCATTCGCGCGGACGCCATCGCGGGGCGGTGTCAGTTGGTGTCGATCCGGAATCTCTTCATCGGCGGGCTCATTCTGTTCCAGACCGTCTCCGGATCGCTCACGCTGCTCTCTGGCTTCACGGAGATCGGCGCCGAGGTACCGAGCTATCTGGTTCCCGGCGGCCTGTTCTGCCTGGTGCTGACGGTGTTCATCGTCATTTTCCTCTCGACCTATCGACGCGCGGAGTGGGTCGAGCGATTCGCCGTCAGGCGCACGCGGATCCGGGTCTCGTCGAAGACCCGACTCGTCATCGCAGGCCTTGTGCTCACCGGCATCGGCTGCGCGCTGCGCTTCGGCGGCGAGCGCATTCCCTACGTGGCGGTCCTTCTTCCGCAGATCGCGGCAGGATGCATCTGCGGTGGCGCGATCCTCATCGCGATCGCGTGGGCGCGCTCGTCGTGGAACATCGTCGTCCTGCTGAACCTGCTCGTGGCGTGCGGCGCCGGCGGTGCCGCGCTCCTCGTCGGAGCGTTCGGCCGGCGCGAACTGCTCGGACTGATGCTCGCGGTCGCGTGGGGCCTGTATCAGGAGAAGTGGTGCAAGATGCCGGTGACGCGCCTCTTGCCGCGCGCGACGCTCGCGCTTACGGTCGCGCTGGCCGGCTTCACCGTCTTCTCCGCATCGCGCGTCAGCGGCGAGAATGTCGACCGTTCGCTCGCGCAGCAGGTGCAGCGCTTCTTCGAGATCGATCCGAAGGCACTGGAGGAGATGACGATCGCGTCGCTCAGTGGCCAATTCGCGGGCGGCATCAGCATGTGGATCATCGACGAGCGCCTGAGCGCGGGCGGTTACACGCCGTTGCACTCGTTTCTCTATCTGACGACGATGCCGGTCCCGCGCGACTACTGGCCCGACAAGCCCGTCGGCCTCGGCATGATCGCAGTCGACGAGGCGGGCATCACCGGCGTCTCGGAAGGACACAGCTGGGGACCGGGGCTCGTCGGGCACCTCTGGCATGACATCGCGCTCTTCTCGACGCCGCTGTACGCGGTGCTGCTTGCATTTGCGTTCCGCTACATGGACAGCCGGACCGTGTGGTCGACGAACGATCCGGTGGCCGTCGCGATGTTCGGCAGCGCGCTTGGTCAGGTGATCGGCATGCCTCGCGGCGACATCGGCCTCTTCATGTTCAACTTGCTCTCGGCATTCCTCGGCGTGTGGTTCTTCGGACGGCTGATCGGCTACGCGCTGCTCCCGATCGACCGCGACGCGGAGTGGGAGTGGCGTGAGCAGGCTGAGTCGGGCGACGACGGAGACATCGAGCACGATGCATACGCGGCCCAGCACGCGGATGGGGGCGATGACGCCGACAACTCGGATATCGCGCCCGTGCCGGCGGAGAGCCGTCGGGGATAGTCGAGAGCCGCGCGATGTTCCGATCGACGGATGAGTCGCGCGCGATCAGACGCTGTGTCCGGCGTTCCGGAGCGTCTGCTCTTGTCGCGCCGCTTCGAGGTCGTGCGCGACCATCATGCGGGCGAGGTCCTCGACCGTCGTGCGCGGCTCCCAGCCGAGCATGGTGCGCGCCTTGGTCGCGTCGCCCAGCAGCTGCTCGACTTCGGCCGGACGGAAGTACCTCGGATCGATCTCGACAAAGTCCTTGTAGTCGAGTCCGAGCTCGCCGAACGCGAGTTCGCAGAACTGCCGAACCGAGATCATCTTTCCGGTCGCGACGACGTAGTCGTCCGGCTTCTCCTGCTGCAGCATCAGCCACATCGCCTCGACGTAGTCGCCCGCGAAACCCCAGTCGCGGAGCGCATCGAGGTTTCCGAGATACAGCTTCTTCTGAAGGCCGAGCTTGATGCGGCCGACGGCGCGCGTGATCTTGCGCGTCACGAACGTCTCGCCACGCCGAGGGCTCTCATGGTTGAAGAGAATGCCGCACGACGCGTGCATGCCGTAGCTCTCGCGGTAGTTCACCGTGATGCAGTGGCCGAACACCTTCGCGCAGCCGTACGGTGAGCGCGGCCAGAATGGCGTGGTCTCGCGCTGGGGCACCTCGCGCACCTGTCCGAACATCTCGCTCGACGACGCCTGGTAGAAGCGCACCGTGCGCTTGGCGGCCTGCTCGAAGTTGCGCACGGCCTCGAGCAGCTTCAGCACGCCCGTCGCATCGACGTCCGCAGTGAACACCGGCTGATCGAACGAGACGCGCACGTGGCTCTGCGCGCCGAGGTTGTAGACCTCGTCAGGCTGGGCGATCTCCATGATCCGGGTCAGGCAGTTGCCGTCGGCAAGGTCCCCGTAGTGGAGCCGGAGCCGAGTGCCCGAGTTGTGCGGATCGGCGTAGAGATGGTCAATTCGACCCGTGTTGAAGGACGAACTTCGCCGAATCACACCGTGGACCTCGTAGCCCTTGGCGAGAAGCAGCTCGGCGAGATAACTGCCGTCTTGACCTGTGATTCCGGTGATGAGGGCGCGCTTGTTGGTCATGCGGGGTCCAAAGGGCATTGGTACAGGCTTGGTTGACCGAAGCGCAAGGGGGCGGCGTCGGAATCTTCGGCGCGGGCTGGCGAGGGGGGTGGGCCGCTCCGGCTACGCTTGGAAGCGTGTCCAGCATCGCGCCGTTCCTGCGTGATCGGCCTTGATGGTACGAGAGCCGACACCCCGCGGCGCGCGACACCCGATTTGGCTCACTTCTGGAGGGCCGGATGCCGATATCAGACCGGTCCTTCATGCCCGATCAAGACGCCCGATCTTCCCTCGTTGGCGCCCGTGTCGTTGTCACCGGCGGCGCCGGTTTCCTCGGCCATGAGGTGGTCGGGGCGCTGCGTGCCCGAGGCGTCGCGGATGTGCTTGTGCCGAGGCGGCGTGAATTCGACCTGACGCGCGAGCACGACGTCGAGCGCATGTTCGCGACGATGCGTCCCGACATCGTGATGCACCTCGCGGCGGAGGTCGGCGGCATCGGCGCGAACCAGTTGAATCCCGGTCGGTACTTCT
>JBIKXP010000252.1:0-4331 GCA_044355685.1 Phycisphaerales bacterium | reverse complement strand
GCCAGCACGTCAACAAGACAAGCACGAAGGCGCAGCTGCGCGTGCTGCTTGCCGACATCGTTGGCCTCGACGAGGCGGGCTTCGCGCGACTGCGCGGGATCGCCGGCTCGCACGTCGTCGGCGAGGGTGCGGCGGAAGCGCTTCTTCTCAGCGATCACTCGACCCGCTCGCAGGCGGACAACCGCGAGGCGTGCCTCACGCGCCTCAAGACGCTGGTGTCGATGGCCGCGAAGAGGCCGAAGATCCGCAAGAAAACCAAGCCCACGCGCGGATCGAAGGAACGCCGGCTCGATGCGAAGAAGCGCGAGGGCGAGAAGAAGAAGGACCGCGGCTGGCGTGCGTAGGTCGTGCTGTCCGCACGCGGCGTGTTCACTCGCGCTCGACGCGCGGGGCCCCGAACGCAAGGTGCGCGTAGGGATCGGCCGCGGCGCCGCTTGATTCAACGGGAGCTTCGCGCAGGTCGGCGGCCTGTTCCTCGCGCGATTCGGCAGCGGGAACCCGCTGCGGACCGGCTCGACCGGTGCGTGCGACGATTGCTGCGGTCGTCTGCGGCGCGCGCGCATCGATGCGCGACTGCACCAGTGCAGTCTCGGCAACCTGCGTTGGCTCGATGCGGCCGTCGATGCGAGTGTCGCGCTGCAGCGGCGCCAGTTCGCGCTCGGCGTGCGCTTCAGGCGCAAGATGAAGGTCGCCCGGCATGCCGATGCGATACACCGTTCCCGGCGGCGTCACCGGCACTCCGCCCCGCGAGGTTCTTCGGTAGACGCTCGCGGGAAAGATCGCAAAGAGCGCACCATTTCCGCGCATGAACTTGCGCGCGTCGCCGGGCACGCGATAGACGCGGCTGAATCCAGCGGGAAGGCGTGGGTCGTACGCGGTCTGGCGGAGGCTCGTTCCGAGCGGGCCCACATCCTCAGTGCCGGCATCGACGGTCTCGAGTTCATCGCGAAGCGGCCCCGCCTCGGCGTCGCCGCCGACATGCCGGACCGGCCCGGTCGACCTCCGCACGGTCGGCTGCGCGGCATCGACACGCGAGGCGCTTCCACTGGTGCTTCCACCGGTGCTTCCACCGGCGCTTCCAGCTGCGTTCAACGGTGCAGCGGGCGCGGGCGAGACCGGCGTGACGGTCTGGGGCGCAGCCGCAAGCGCAAGCGTGAGGATGAACGGGGCAGCCATCATCGTCGGTGATATCGGCGCGCAAACCGCCCGCACTTGACCAACCAGGGGCGCGACCAGGCCATCAGGGGGACTGGACCCGCGCCCTGCCCCATTCTGCGACGCTCGTCGAGGCTGCGGGCAAGAATCGTTCCCCGGCGTCGGTGCGGACCATGAGTCCGTGCATCGGGTCGATCGACACCACCTCGCCCTCGAGCGGGCCCTCCGGCGTGGCGAACAAGGCGCGCGTTCCCCGCAGCGCGTCGCGGGCATGGAACCGCGCGACAAGGTCGTCGTCGGTCGCCGTCAGCGCAACGTCGAGCGCGCGCAGAAGCGCGGTCAACACATCGATGCGATCCACACGCGCGCCCAGGATGGCAAGGCTTGTCGCGCGGTGTGCGAGTTCGCCCTCGAAGCGATCCTGTGACACGTTGATGCCGATCCCGATCACCGCCACATCGCCACGACGCTCGATGAGGACCCCAGCGAGCTTCTTCCCGTCCACCACGGTGTCATTCGGCCACTTGATTCCGACCGAAGCACGCTGTCCGGACTCGCGGGAGGACTCGCGGGAAGATCCGAGCGCAGCGTCGCACGCGTCCGCAGCCGCCACCGCACCGATGAGCGCGAGCCGCTCGCCCGCCTGCGCCTCGACCACGAAGCTCGCAGCGACGCCCGCCGTCTGAGTGTCGGCCCAGTTGCGCCCGAATCGCCCTCGACCTGCGGTCTGCCGCCACGCCGTCACCAAGGTTCCAGCTCGCGCGGCGCGCGTCTCCTGCGCGTCCTGCGTCGACGACGTCTCCGCAAGCGCGACCGCGCTGCGGATCTGCCCAAGTCGCATGCACTCGGCCGACAGGCGCCCCTGCCACTCCGCGAAGGCGACGGGCTCGACCGCACTCATCGCGCGGACCCGCCCGCGACAAGGTCGAGCCCGAGATCGAGCGCCGTCGCAGAGTGCGTGATCGCACCGACCGAGATGCGATCGACTCCGCTTGCCGCAATTCGGCGCACGGTGTCAAGCCGCACGCCGCCGGACGCCTCCAGCGTGATCCACGGCGCACGCGCATCGCGGCGCCGCACGGCCTCTCCAAGCGAACCGGGATCCATGTTGTCGAGCAGAATCAGGTCGAGCACGCCTTCCTCGATCGCAAGCAGCTCATCGAGCTGCGCGAGCGTGTCGACCTCGCACTCGACGAACGCAGCCGAGCCCGATGCCCGCGCGCGGGTCGCCGCCTCGCGCGCACGTACGGCCAGCGAATCGCCGCCAAATCCGGCGAGATGATTGTCCTTGAAGAGCGCGGCGTCGAAGAGGCCGATGCGATGAAGCGTCGCGCCGCCGCAGCGCGCCGCGTACTTCTGCAGCGTGCGCAGTCCAGGAATCGTCTTGCGCGTATCGCAGATCGCAGCCTTCGTGCCCCGCACCGCGTCGACGAACTGCGCGGCGGCGGTCGCTGTACCCGAGAGGAGCGTGAGGTAGTTGAGCATCGTCCGCTCGTGCGCAAGCAGCGCAAGCAGCGGCCCCTCGATGGTCGCGACCGGCGTTCCGCGGCCAATGCGCGCGCCATCCTCGACATGCACGCGGATCGAGAGTCCGCCGCGCAGCGCCACAATCTCGGCGACGCGGATTCCCGCCAGCACGCCCTCTGCACGGCTCACGATCTTGGCGCGGCCGTGGTCGTCCGGGCCGAAGCACGCGCGGCTTGTGATGTCGCCGGCGTCGCCGAGGTCCTCGCGAAGGGCGCGCGTCACCGATTCCTCTGCGTCCGCGCGACAAAGCGCGTCGAACAGCGCGGGAAGCGCCATGGCGTTCCAGCCGCGGTTGTGGTTCATGGTCGTCATCGTGGAAGCGCCGCCTGCATGGCCTGGACAAGTTCGCGCGCGCGGGCTGGATCGAGCTTGCCTGCATTCCATCCAACGCCAAGGCCCGCTTGCCCGAGCTTCGGAATGATGTGGAAGTGGACGTGCATGACCGCCTGGTGGGCGACGGCGCCGTTGTTCTGGAGCACGTTGTAGGCGTTCGCGCCCGTCGCCGCCATCACGGCACGCGCGAGGCGCGGAAGCACGCGGCCAAGCGCGGCGGCACTCTCGTCAGAGAGCTCGTGCAGATGCGCCTTCGCCTCCTTCGGAATCACGAGGAGATGTCCATCCGACAGCGGACCGATGTCGAGGAAGGCGAGCACATGGTCGTCCTCGTAGACTCGATGGCAGGGAATCTCGCCGCTCAGGATCTTCGCAAAGATCGTCATGCGGCGAGTGTAGTGGATAGCGCGAACAGTGGTTCACGAGCGGCGAGCATGGCTCATCGGCGCGGGCAGGCTCCGGTCTGCTGAACGAAGGGAATGAGCCATCGACTCCGACATCCCCCGTTCAGCGGACTGAAGTCCGCTGCACGACAGGCGCCTCGATCACGGGAACACGCCGCGAAGTTCGTAGATCTTGCCGATCCGCTCGAGCGCCGCGCAGTATGCGGCCGTGCGGAGATCGCATTCGTGTCGATTGCGCGCAGCGCGCACCCGGCGCGTCGCCTGTGTCAGCCGCCGCTCGACATGGCCATCGACTTCCTCGCGGCGCATCGAGATGTCCTGCCGGGCGGCACGCCACTCGAGCGCGCTTGCGACTTCCATCGCGGCGCCGCACATCAGGTCGGGCACGACCTCGACGCCCTGCCGAATGAGGATCTCCTCTGCTTCGGCGGTCACATTGGCCGACCCCGCCTCGACCACGACGCGCGCGCGGCACAGCGAGGCCCGATTCGCGTCGAGGGCGCCGTCGTCGGCGCACAGGACGAGGATGTCGAACGGCGCTTCCCAGAAGTCGCGTTCGAGCACCGCGGTCGCCGCGCGGAAGTCCTCGATTCCGCCGGTTTCCGCGCGGTGCTGCTCGAGGGCGATCACGTCGATGCCGCCAGCGTCGACCACCGCCGCGCTCGAACAGAGAACGGCCGTCAAGCGGGCGCCGCGCGCTGCGAGTTCCTTGGCGACGGCGCTTCCGGCCGGACCGAAGCCGACCATCGCGATGCGCGCCGTCTCGAGCTCCATCATCGAGTCATCGAGGATCGACTCAAGGACCGTCGCAACGCCGGTCGCGAGCACGCGGCCGCGGCCGCCGAGTCCACCAAGTTCCTTCGGTTTGCCGACCACCGATCGGCCCTGGTCCTGCCGCGTCGGCTCGGGGCT
>JBIKXP010000251.1:0-4378 GCA_044355685.1 Phycisphaerales bacterium | reverse complement strand
CGCGGTCAAGAACGTGACCGCGGCCGAGGAGTACCTGCAGGACCACTTCCCGGGGTTCCCTGTCCTTCCCGGGGTCTTCATGGTGGAGGCGCTGACCCAGGCCGCCCGGGCCGTACTCGAGAAGCGCGGCATGCAGCGCATGGTTCTCGGCGAGGTCAAGGCGCTCCGCTACGGCAGTTTCGTCCGGCCGGGGGAGACGCTGAAGGTCGAGGTCACCCTCGACAAGGTGCGGGAGGACGGCTCGGCCGTCTTCAAGGCCCAAGGGAGCGTCCTGCGGGGCGGCGCCGATCCGGCGGCGGCAGAGACAGCCGTCTCGGGGCGACTTATACTCCGCGCCTTGCGGAATTGACCGCGAGCCCCCGCGCCACCAGCGGGGGATCTTCTAGAGTTTTTGAGCGTTGGGGGCGGTTTCGCCCGAAATCACCCCGCCATGGAGACCTGTATGGCCAAGAGCCGAGCCGATATCGAAGCCGATGTGAAGGATGTTCTTGTCGACGCCCTGGGCGTGGATGAGGACGATGTCGTTCCGACCGCCACCCTCAAGGGCGACCTCGGCGCGGAGAGCATCGACTACCTCGACATCGTGTTCCGCCTCGAGAAGAAGTTCTCGACGCCGGAGAAGCCGTTCAAGATCGCGCAGGGCGAGCTCTTCCCGGAGAACCTCATGACCGATCCCTCGCTCGTCGAGAGCGGGAAGGTCACGGCGAAGGGCATCGCGCTCATGAAGGAGAAGGTTCCGCACGTCGACGTGAGCGAGTTCGAGAAGGACCCGCAGATCACGAAGCTGCCGAACTACTTCACCGTCAAGAGCCTGTGCGACTTCGTGGAGCGGAAGATCTGAGCGGTCGCAGCCGCTCGAGGCTAGGAGGGACTTTCGGGCAGAACCTAGGACAGGTTCTCGGCGGTTGCGCCCACTGGCGCTCTCTCTAGAGTGAGGACGATCGATGCGCTGGATGTGGATTGACAAGGTGACCGCGTTCGAGCCGCGCAAGCGTCTGGTTGCGGTGAAGAACGTCTCGCTTGCGGAAGAGCATCTGCATCAGCATTTCGCGGCCGAGGGCGCGCTGCCAGCGTGTCCGGTCATGCCGAACTCGCTCATCCTCGAGGGGATGGCGCAGACCGCCGGAATCCTCGTCGGAAGCGTGCATGACTTCCGCGAGAAGGTCGTGCTCGCGAAGGTCGTTTCGGCCGTCATCGAGCGCGACGTGAATCCCGGCGAGACGATCCGCTACGACGCGACCCTCGAGCGCATGGACGACATGGGCGCGAGCACCATCGGAATCGTCGAGCGCTACTCGTTCGTCGACAACGCGTGGGCGCCGGTCGGCCGGATCGAGCTCATGTTCAGCCATCTCGACCAGAACCGCGCGGGAACCGAGTTTCCCGAGGAGAACTTCGTGTTTGGCGAGAACTTCCGCACGCTCCTCGAGGGTGCGGGGCTTCGCAAAGCAGGCGTGGGGGCTGGCGTGAAGGCTGACGTGAAGGCTTCCTGACGGCATGCCGCCGGCGCGGCCGATCGGCCGCGGTACGTCGAATCGCAATGTGCGACTTCCACCACGAGAAAGGCGCACCACGAGAAAGGCGCACCACGAGAAAGGCGCACCACGAGAAAGGCGCACCACGGGCGTTGAGGCCAGTGGTGCGCCAGTTTGTTCGAGCGGTCCTCTCATCGTGAGAGTCGCCCGGAGTGTGTTGGAGCCCCGCTCGGGGAGGCAATCCGATGCGGGGCCGATCCAATTCCGAATTCCGGACGAGCGAGGCGTCGCGGATTCGTCAGTCTTCGTCGCGGAGTCCCTTACGCGATCGAAGCCGGGATAAATGTCCGATTCAACCAGGCGCTGCGCAACGACGTGGGGCCGGTTTCCCGCGGTTTCTGCCGGGTTTCGTGCATTCTGTTCCGTCTGCGCGGCCTGTGACGGAGTCCCCGGGCCGGCGACGCCGGACATCGACGCTGCTGTCCCGTACGATGCCCGCGTGGGCAGCCATCTTGCGATCTACACCGGTTCGTTCGACCCGATCACGCTCGGGCATCTCGACGTCCTTGCGCGGACGAGGAAGCTGTTCGACGAGGTGATCCTCGCGATTGGCCGGAACCCCAACAAGGAGGCGCTGTTCACCTTCGACGAGCGCCTGTCGCTGGCGCGGCAGCTCGTGGCCGACATGACCGCTGCCGAGCCACGCGGAGCGCGCATCCGCGTCGAGCACTACACGGGCCTGACCGTCGACTACGCGCGCTCCGTCGGCGCGTGCGCCATCGTGCGCGGCATCCGCAACATCACCGACCTCGCGGGCGAGTGCCAGCTGGCCATCACCAACCGGCAGGTCGCCGGCATCGAGACCGTCTTCATCGTGACCGGCGAGAACTTCGCCTACACGAGTTCGAGCCTCATCAAGCAGATCGCGGCGCTCGGTGGGTCAATCGATTCGCTCTCGACGCTGGTGCCGCCCCTCGTGATCGATGCGCTGCGCAGGAAGCGCGGCGACCGCTCGAACCCGCTCGGGCGGCTTGCGGTGGATGGACTCGTGGAGTGATTCCCCCGATGGAGTGAATCTCCCGATGGAGTGATTCCCCCGACAGGCAAATGCCGAGGCCCCAACCGTCATGGCTGCTGAATTCCGCGTGATTTCCATTGGAACGATGGCCGCAAACCCCCACTGGGGCGAGCGTGGGACCGTTCGTCCGCCCCATGCGACCACGTCGCTCGTCGTCTCCGGCAAGGCGCGGATCCTCGTCGATCCGTCGCTGCCGACATCCGTCCTCATCCCCAGGCTCCTCGAGCGCTCGGGGCTTGGACCGGACGACATCACGCATGTGTTTCTCACCTGCTTGAACCCGATCCATCGCCGCGGACTGCTGGCGTTCGAGCGGGCGACGTGGCTCGTCGGCGAGCGGGAGCGCGAGGCGATCGGCGTCCAGCTGATCGAGTCGATCAAGGAAGCGCACGCCGCCGGCGACGAGGACTTGGTGAAGACGCTCGGCCAGGAAGTCGCGATCGTCCAGCGCACGGTGGCCGCGGACGACCGTCTGGCGCCTGGGGTCGACTTGTTTCCGCTGTACGGCGTGACGCCGGGCTTGACCGGCCTTCTGCTTCCGGGCGTGGGTGCGACGACGCTGATCGCGGGCGACGCGATTCCCACAGCAGAGCATCTCTCGACGGGGCAGGTGTTCACGCCGTGCTTCGACCTTGAGGCGGCGCGCGAGAGCTTCCAGGAAGCGATCGAGATCGCCGACTGGGTGGTCTGCGGTCGGGACAACATCGTGCCCAGCCGGGTTTGAGCGCTCGCCGCTGCTGCGGCTCGCTCTGGCGTGGATGAAGGTGTGTGTCGGCCGCGCTGCAGTCGTCCGCCGCTGCCCGGCTATCATCCCCCTCCATGAGCGCGGGACGACCTCCAGTGAACGCCGAAGTCAAGCCCACCGAGGCCGCATCCTGGGCCGGTCCCGACCCCACGGTGGCGCCGGTCACCATCCGGTCCCTGCAACGCGCCATGCGCGAACGGAAGTCCTTCGCAGCCCTGACCTGCTACGACGCCACCACAGCGCGCTGGCTCGAGCGGGCGGGAGTCCCGGTCCTCCTCGTCGGCGACACCGCCGCAGAGGTCGTGCTCGGATTCCCGAACACGCTGCACGCGCCACTCGATTTCCTCATCGCCCTCACGGCAGCGGTCCGCCGCGGCGCGCCCCGAACCCTCGTGATGGCCGACATGCCGTTCCTGAGCTACCAGGCGAGCGACGCGGAAGGGGTCCGCAACGCCGGCCGCTTCATGACGGAGGGGATGGCGGACTGCGTCAAGCTCGAGGTCGACGCCTCGTTCGCGCCGCTCGTGCGTCAGATGTCGCGGGCCGGGATTCCGGTTGTCGCGCACATCGGTTCGCGACCGCAGCATGCGAAGCAGGTCGGCGGCTATGCGGCCGCCGGCAAGACCGCAGACGACGCGCTGCGGATCATCGCGGATGCCGACGCCATGCTCGAGGCGGGCGCCACCATGCTGCTCGTCGAGGCGACTCCCGTCGAGGTCACCGAGGAGATCGTCAGTCGGTCGAGGGTTCCGGTCATTGGCTGCGGTGCGGGCCCAGTCTGCCACGGGCAGGTGGTTGTCCTCCACGACCTTCTCGGCCTGACCGAGCGGCAGCCGCCGTTCGCCCTCCCGATCGTGGAGCTCGGCCGGCAGCTTGCGGACATGGCCGATCAGTGGAAGTCGCGGGTCCGGGGCGGCAACCTCGGCGCACACCCCTACGCTTTGTCCGAAGAGGAGCGCGGGGAGTTCCTCCGCCGACTCGGACGTTCGGCTGATCGCTGATCGCTGATCGGACGGATCGCGCGCGCAAGGGCATCCTTCCCGCAACCACGACCGCGGATGGGTCGAAAGACAATCCGGG
>JBIKXP010000250.1:0-4387 GCA_044355685.1 Phycisphaerales bacterium | reverse complement strand
GGCGGAGCGGCTGAAATGATCGCCGCGCTCCCGGTCGGGCTTGTCGTCGGCGTCGCGATCGGCTTCGCGCGCGGCAGGCGCGAGCGCGAGCTGTTGTCCGAGTTCGGAGGCGCGCTCATCGCGTCGGTGGTGGCTGCGATCGTCGTCGTCTTCGCCGCCCGGTTTGGACTGAACGCATCGCTTCCGGTCGTCTCGCTCGCAGGGCTCGTCGCGCTTCTACCGGGCCTCACGCTGGCGACCGCCGTGAGCGAGCTTTCGACGCGAAACCTCGCCTCGGGCAGCGCGCGGCTCGTCGGCGCTGTCACGACGCTCGTCGTGCTCGGTCTTGGCGTCGCCATCGGCGAGCGCCTCATTCCGGCGCTCGGACTTGTGCCGCCGGAGGCGCTGCGCCCAGTGCAGCCCGGCGGACATTCGCTCGACCTCGGCACGGCGCTCGCGATCGCGCTGATCGCGGCCGGCCTTGCCATTGCCCTGCATGCGCGGCCACGGCGCGCGCCGATCGTGCTTCTGTCGTGCGTTCTTGGCTGGAGCGCGGCGCAAGCGTCGCGCGCGGTCGTCGGGCCCGAGTTCGCGCCGTTCTTCGCAGCGATGTTCGTCGGCGTCGTCGGCAGCCTCTACGCGCGCTGGCGCCGCCGTCCCACGCTTGCGATCGTGCTTCCCGGCCTCGCGCTTCTCCTCCCCGGCAGCATCGGATTCCGCGGCGTGCAGGGCCTTCTCGCCAGCGACACCGTCGGTGGCATCAGCACAGCGGTCGGAGCGCTGTCGGCGGCCGCCGCGATCGCCGCAGGACTGCTTGTCGCAAACGCGCTCGTCCCGTCGCCGCGACACGTGTGAGTGCTGCGCCCGAGCTCAGGCGAAGATCTTGCGGACGATCTTGCCGTGCACGTCGGTCAGGCGATGGTCGCGGCCGCCATAGTGGTATGTGAGCAACTCATGGTCGATGCCCATCAGCGCGAGGATCGTCGCGTGCAGATCGTGGACATCGCACTTGTCGACCGCTGCGTAGTAGCCGTAGTCGTCGGTTTCACCGTAGCTGAACCCAGGCTTCACGCCGCCGCCAGCCATGAACATGGTGAAGCCGTGCGGATTGTGATCGCGACCGTCGCCGCCCTGCGCTGTCGGCGTGCGGCCGAACTCGCCGCCCCAGAGGACAAGCGTGTCCTCGAGCAGGCCGTGGCTCTTGAGGTCGCGGATGAGACCCGCGATCGGCTTGTCGACCTCCGCGGCATTCGTCGCGTGGCCATTGCGGAGGTCGCCGTGCTGGTCCCACTTGTAGCTGTGCGTGCACTGGATGAAGCGCACGCCGGCCTGCGCGAATCGCCGCGCAAGCAGGCACTGACGCCCGAAGTTCTCCGTCTTCTTCTCGTCGATCCCGTAGAGGCTTTTCGTCGCCTCGCTCTCGCCCGCGAGATCCATCACGGCCGGAGCCGTGGCCTGCATGCGGTAGGCAAGCTCGAAGCTCGCGATGCGACCCTCGAGGAATGAATCGCGCGCGAGATCGGCGCCGATCCGCTCCGTGTGGCGCGCATTCAACTCCTGCAGGAAATCGAGCTGCCGGCGCTGCACGTCGCGGGGGAGCCCCGCGGTCATGTGCTCGATTTCCGCCTGCGACGCCGGAATGCCGGCGTGGCCGATCGGCGTGCCGTGCGTCCAAGCCGGCAGGAACGAACTCGAGAAGTTGTTCACGCCGCCGTGGCCAAGCGTCGGGCAGATGGTGATGAACGCCGGGAGATCGTCGTTCTCAGTGCCGAGTCCGTACGACACCCACGAGCCCATCGACGGCCGGATGAACGTGTCGGTGCCGGTGTGGATCTTGAGAAGCGCGCCGCCGTGCGCGGGGTTCGACCCATGCAGGCTCTTGATGAAGCAGAGGTCGTCGGCCACGCCGGCGACATGCGGGAAGAGGTCGCTCACCCACGCGCCCGACTGGCCGTACTGGCGGAACTTCCACGGGCTCGCAAGCAGGTTTCCCGTCTCCGCGAACTGGACGCGCGGCTTCGCGAAGGGCAGCGGCTTGCCGCTGTCGCGCGCGAGGAGCGGCTTGTAGTCGAACGTATCGACCTGCGAGGGCCCGCCATGCATGAAGAGGAAGATCACGCGCTTCGCGCGCGGGCGGAAGTGCGGCGCCGCCATGACGCCCTGGCTTGCGTTCGTCTGCCGCGCAAGTAGCCCCGCGAGCGCGATCGAGCCGAAGCCCGCGCAGAGTCCTGCGAGCGCCTCGCGGCGCGACATCGGATTGTGGCGGTGGTTGCACAGCATCGGACGGTCACTCCATGATCACGAATTCATTGGTCGAGAGCAGCGCATGGCAGAGACGGGCAAGCGCCGCGTCGCGCGCCATACCCGAGCGCTCGAGGTCGGAGAGGAAGACGCGCGAATGCTCGCGCTCGCGTTCGTCCGGTTCACGCGAGAGCGTGGCGCGGAAAGCGCCGCGCACGCGCGCATCGAGGTCGGGCAAGGTGCGCGCGAGTTCGGACGCGATGCGCTGTGCGGCGTCCTCGACGAACGGCGCGTTCATGAAGAAGAGCGACTGCGGCGCCACCACGGTGCGCGATCGGCAGTCGATCGGCATGCTCGAGTCGGGGTAGTCGAAGGCGCCGAACATGCCGAACATCGCGTTGCGGATCACCGGCAGGTAGACGGTTCGGCGGTTCGTGTCGTAGCGCGCCGCGTTGCCGGACTGGTCGTTCGTCACGTAGTCGTGGTCGCCGGTCGAGAGCAGCGATCCGCCCATCGAGCTGTCGAGCGCGCCGGACACCGCGAGCACGGAGTCGCGGATGACCTCGACCTCGACCCGTCGGCGCGGGAAACGCGACAGGAGCCGGTTGTCTGGGTCGAAGGCCGGCAGTGGCTCCGCGACAGCGCTCGCCTGCCGGTAGGTCGCGCTCGTCATCAGCAGGCGATGGATTTCCTTGATGCTCCAGCCCTCGTGCGCGAAGCGTCGCGCGAGGTAATCGAGGAGTTCTGGATGGGTGGGCGCGCTTCCGAGCACGCCGAAGTTGCTTGGGGTGTCGACGAGTCCCGTGCCGAAGTGCCAGTTCCACACGCGGTTCACCATCACGCGCGCCGTCAGCGGGTTCTCCGGGTTCGCGATCCACCGCGCGAGCTCGAGGCGACCGCTTGCGTTGTCGGGGAAGGTGGGCCCCGGGATCACGCGCTCGAGCACGGCCGGCACCGCGCGGGCGATCTTGTCGCCCTTCGGCTGCGTGTGGTCGCCGCGATCGTGAAGCGGCGTCTCGTCGACCTTCGTCTCCTTCACGACGAGCGCGCGTGGAAGCTCCGCCGGCTTCGCCCGCTCGTGCGCGTCGCGCGCGGCCTGCGCCGCCGCAAATGCGGCGCGTCCGGGCGTCTCGGCGCGGGCGGCTCGCGCGCCCTCGACAACCAGCCGCTGCATCGCGTCGGGGCGTTCGTCGAGGAGCGCAGCGACAAGCCGCTCGCGCGCCTGTGCGCGGCGCTGTGCCTCGAGCGCCACGCGTGCGGACTCGCGCGCCGCATCGAGTTCGCGCGCGGTCGCGCGCCAGTCCTCCGTGCGCTGCACTTCCGCGGCGGTCGCCATCGGGCGCTGGGCCACGCGGCCGACGGTCGCGATGTTGTCGAAGGTGGTGACGCTTCGCAACACGCCCGAGAGCGCGAAGTAGTCTTCCTGCGACACCGGGTCGAACTTGTGGTCGTGGCAGCGCGCACACGCGATCGTCTGCCCGAGGAACGCCTTCGTCACCACGTCGATCTGCTCGTCGATCACGTCGACGCGTTCCTTCTCCTTGTCCGGCTCCGCGAGCATCTTCGGTCCGAGCGCGAGGAACCCGAGCGCCGCAATTCGCCCGCGCGTGCGCGCGTCGTCCTCGCTCGTCGGGCTCGGCGGCTCGGGCAAGAGGTCGCCCGCCAGCTGCTCCACGATGAACTGGTCGAACGAGAGATCGCGGTTGAAGGCGTCGATCACGTAGTCGCGGTAGCGGAATGCATTCGCGTAGGCGATGTTCTCGTCGACGCCGTTCGAGTCGGCGTAGCGCGCGACATCGAGCCAATGGCGGCCCCAGCGCTCGCCGTACATCGGCGAGGAAAGCAGGGCATCGATGCGCCGCTCGTAGGCGTCGGACGCGCGATCGCGCTCAAAGCGATCGAGCTCGTCCGCCGTCGGCGGCACGCCGATCAGCGCCAGATGGGCGCGTCGAAGCAGCGTGCGGCGGTCGGCCTCCGGCGCGGGCGCAAGGCCCTCCTCCTCGAGCCTGGCGAGGATGAATGCGTCGATCTCGTTGCGAACCCAGTCTGCCCGGCGGACGCTGGGCGGCGTCGGGTTCCCGATCCGCTGGTACGACCAGTGGTCCGCAAACTCGGCCGTCTTCTCGGGGAGCGGGCGCGTGGGCCGAGGGGTCCAGGCGGGTTCCGG
>JBIKXP010000249.1:0-4400 GCA_044355685.1 Phycisphaerales bacterium | reverse complement strand
AGTTTGTTCTCCACGGCCGCTGCGCCTCTGTGCCTCTGTGCCTCCGTGAGAGACCTCGAGACCGTCAGCCGCACGCCGCCCGGCGAGGGCCGACGGTGCCATCGCCCACACGAAAGCCTGAAGACCCTTTTTGCGTAGTCTGTGCGCATGGCCAAGCCCTCCGAACGCTGCTGGTGGTGCGGCACCGACCCGGTTTATGTCGCATACCACGACACCGAGTGGGGCGTGCCGGTCGTCGATGACCGCGCGCTCTTCGAGAAGCTCGTGCTCGACGGCTTCCAGGCTGGGCTCTCGTGGATCACGATCCTAAAGAAGCGCGAGGCGTTCCAGCGCGCATTCAAGGGATTCGAGCCCGAGCGGATCGCGCGCTTCACCGAGCGCGATGTCGCGCGGCTCCTGAAGGACGACGGGATCATCCGCTCGCGGCTCAAGATCGAGGGCGCGGTCAAGAACGCGCGCGCGTGGCTTGAGGTCATGGACGCGGGAGACGGCGCGTTCCGCGATTTCCTTTGGGACGCCGTCGGCCACCGTACGATCGACACGCGCCTCGCGCGCCGCGATGAGATCCGCGCGGAAAGCCCCGAGAGCATCCGCCTCGCAAAGCTCCTGAAGAAGCGCGGCTTCACCTTCTGCGGGCCCGTGATCGTCTACGCCTTCATGCAGGCGGTCGGCATGTACAACGACCACCTCGTGTCATGCCCGCGACACAAGGCATGCGCACGGCTTGCCCGAGGCCGGTGATGCGGCCGAACCCTCACGATTGCCCGATCAACGCTGCGTGGCGTAGAGGTGAATGAACATGAACTGGTTGCTCGGCGCGTAACCGGCTTGCGCGACGTAGAAGCTGAAGATCGGCAGGCAGTCCTTCGTACCGATCTGCGTCACCCACTCGCGATACTGCGGCAGCACGACGGCGTGGAAGTGGTGGCGGGTCGCCTTCGAGATCTCGATCGCCTCCACATCCGACACGGAGGGTGGTGGAGGCGAACCGGTGTCGCCGAAGCCAGACGGGACCGCGACCGCAGCCACGATGACCGCGACCGCAGAGCACTGTTGAAGCAAGCCTCTCATGGTCGCGAACCCTCCCGCGTGGCGTACAGCGCGAAGTAGTCCTCGGCGTGGGCGCGCGCAGCAGGCACATGCCCGAGCACGCCCGCGACCAGCTTCGCCTCGGTCGCGTCCAGCGTTCGCGCGCCATGCGCCAACGAGCCGAGACGACGGCGGCGCTCGCTGTCGAGCTCGAGATGCTGGTGCGCGAAGTACCAGTTCGAGGTGGCCGCCGCATGCGCGCGAAGCGCCGCCGACGAGAGCTCAAGCATGCCCCACAGCTGCATGTCGTCCGAGACGGTGCGCTTCGCCGTATTCGCAAGGGCGATCGCGGCCCATGCCTTGCGCTCGCCGATGCCGGGCGAGACGTCGCCACCTTCGCGCACGATCTCGAGGAGCCGCGTCATGCAATCGGCGGCGTTGGCCGGCTGCAGCACCGCGCGCAGCTCGAGCAGCGCGACATCGATCGAGGATGCGAAGGTGAGATTGCGGGTCTCGTAGCCGACGTTCGACACCCGCAGATCATCTGAAAGCACGATCGCGGCATGAAAGTCCGACTCGGCGGACACTGCCAAGGGCCGCCAAGCATCGAAGTTCCGAATGGGGACCGACGCACGAAGCGCATGCGCCCGCGCCCACAGCGCAAGCGCCTTCGCAAGGCTTGCGACGTGGCTCTCCGCGGCCTGGGCCGCATAGTCGATCACCGAAGACGCGATGCCGATCGCCTGCGTCCTGCTTCCCTGCATGAACATCACGTTCGCGATCTTGGCGTCGACGAGAAGCCGCCAAGAGAGCTCGACGCCATCGAACTGCGATGCGGTCCGCAGGCAGCGCATGGCCTCGAGGTATGAGCCGCTCGCCTCGTGGGAGTCGGACTCGATCACGCACGCCGCAGCGCGGCGCGTCGGCGAGTCCGCGACAGCACCGGCACGTACAGCAAGACGAATCGCCTCGAAGTAGTCGCGCTCGAGCCGCCGCTGCAAGCTGGCGCTGTAGAGCGCGCCGAAGTCGGCGGAGGCTTCGGCCGCGACCACTCCCCCGCCATTTCTGCCGGCGACATCGGGCTTCACAAGGTGATCGACCACGGCGTCGATCGGCCAGTCGAGCGCCTTCGCCAACGCCACCACGAGATCGATCTTCGGCATACCGCTCTCGGGAACCAGGCGACCTGGCTGCCGACCCAACGCGATCGCAAGCTCCTTCACCGACCAGTTGCGGTAGGTGCGGGCGAGCGCTTGGAGTTCTTCAAGGCGCTCCCGGGCGACTGCCTCCCGTGCGGCGTCGGTCACATTTGGCTCTTCAATCATCGACCAACTCCTTCCATCGTAGATGCGGCGCGACGCGCGCCACATGGAACCTAAATCATTCAAACATATGCCGTCGTGCGATCAAACTGCCTTCGCACGGAAATCATGAGGATCGATCTGCGCCAACGCTCCACGTCGTGCCCCCGGGAAGCGGACAAAGATCGTTCTGACCTCCTGAACATCCAACTCGTCGAGCAACGCGTTCGGGAGCTCGCCGCGACGGGCACGATCGCACCACTCGTGCAGCGCGAGCCGCGCGCGTCGTCGCAGAAGCACCATGACCTCCGCTGCGCCACGGTCTGCGATGGCTTCATCGAGCGCGAACTGCGATTGCACGAGAAGGGCGATGGCGTTGCGTTCGCCGCGCGCGCACAGTCGCGTCGTCTCGATCGCGCGCAATGCGGCGATGCCGGCGAGCGATGAACACCATGCGACGGAGTGAGGACACGCTCCGTCACCCGACGCCTCGCCTGGCCGCTCGATGCATGCACGGAGCGCATCGAATGCCTCGGCGGTCCGGCCGCTGTCGCGAGCGAGCGCGAGGAACAGCGATCGGACGTGTGTGCACGCCACCGAACGCACCGCCATGGCGCCGGCGTGTGCGGGCGATGCTCCGACGATGTCGCACGCGGCACGAGCGCCATCCCAGTGGGTGCGGCCGAGTTCCTCGGCGCGCTTGATCCAATCCGGGTGCAAGGGATCCCATGGGGAACCGAGCAACGACTCCATGTGCATGCACTCCACCAGAAGGGGGACACATGAGGGAGAGTGGGAATGCGCTGGGAAATGCAGGGAAAATCGCAGTCGCTGCATCGCCTCGGCAACCTGGCCGCGCGCGGCGGCGGCGCGTGCACCAAGCAGCACGGCGAGGCCGAAGTCCTGTGGGCGATCGGGATCGTCGGCGAGGCCATTCGCCAGCCACTCCAACCGGGTCGCGTCGTCGTCGAGGTCGGCTTGGAGCAGCGCTTGCTGCCTGAGCATGCCGTCGGCCGAGTCGACCGGCTGGCCCGCATGCGAGCAAGCACCGACGACTTCGACTGCGGCCGCGAGGTCGAGTCCGAGCGCTGAAGCGATGCGCGCGATCGCTCCGACCGTCGGCAGTTCGCGCATGTGCTCGATGGTGCGGATGTCGAGTCCGATCGCCCGCGCCACGCTGGCAGGCGCGGCGCCCGATGCCGTCACCGCGAGATCAAAGAGCTTTCGCGCGCGCCAGAGCGACGCGCGGCTTGCGGTCGGCATGGTGAACGGGACGATCGCTTCGTCGGCCCGGTTCGTGTGCGGCTCTTCACGTGCTTGCTCGGACATGACTCGCAGAATGAACGGAATCTCCGTGCGTTCAAGGACGAGCTTTCACAAATGACGTTGTTTCAGCCGATCGGCGGCTGGACACACATGGTGCATCTCGCCGCACGCGCTGCGAAGCAGGATGCATGCCGACGCTTCCGTATGCTTCGCTCGGAAGCGTCGACTCGAGGCGTCCAAGGCGCGGATTGCACTCCCAAGTGCGCACATGACGCGGCCTGCACCCACGTGCACGCGACTCGACGCATCATTGACCCATGCAGCGACATGCTCGGACGCGCTTGTGTCCGGCAATGCGTGCCGTCGAAGTGCCACACTTCCGCCGAAGCGAGCACCCAGCGATACAGCGGACTTTCGCGATCGCGGAGCGCGCGCAGCCAGAATCAGTACGCGAGGCAGTCCTCGATGGCGCGCGTGACGCGGGTGGCATCGGGCAAGTAGTCGAGCTCGAGCTTGTAGTACGGCATCGTGGTGTCGAAGCCGGCCACGCGCTGGACTGGCGCCTCAAGCTGGAGGAAGCAGCGCTCCATGATGCGCGCCGAGATCTCTGCGCCGAAGCCGCAGGTGAGCGGCGCCTCGTGGACGACCACGCAGCGGCCGGTCTTCTTCACGCTCGCCTCGATCGCGTCGATGTCGAACGGGTAGATCGTGCGGAGATCGATCAACTCGATCGACTTCCCGCTCTTCTCGATCGCCTGCATGCACTGGATGACGCTCGCGCCCCAGCTGACGATCGTGAGGTCG
>JBIKXP010000067.1:0-14497 GCA_044355685.1 Phycisphaerales bacterium | reverse complement strand
GCACCGGGTGCACGAAGCCGGGGTCCCACTGCGAGTCGAAGCCCGCGCCGCCCTCCCCCGTCGTGCGGGTGATCCAGTTGTTCGAGTCCATGTCCTCGGCAACCATGATCTTCCACGGGCTCGCCGCGTTCACCTCGTTGTTCAGCCACTGGAGCAGCGACCACCCCTCGGGAATCTCGGGGCCGGTGAAGTCGACGAGGCGGATGAACTTGGTTCCGTCGATGCGGTGGCCGTCGAGACGGAACTCGTCGAGCCACCACATCATGTTGTCGCGGATGTAGCTGCGCACCTCTCCGCGACCGAAGTCCGGGCGCGGCCCCCACGGCGTGCTGGCGCGGAAGTCCTGATAGAAGTAGATGCCGCCGCCGTTGTTCAGGCTCCAGCCGTCGTACTGCCAGATGTCGAGGTCGCTCGGGCCGAAGTGGTTGTAGACCATGTCGCCGAGCACCGCGATGCCCCGCGCGTGCGCGGCATCGACGAAGGCCTTCAGGTCGTCCGGCGTGCCGTAGGCGCTCTCGAAGGCATAGGGATGCGCCGGGTTGTAGCCCCACGACATATTGCCGGCGAATTCCGCGAAGGGCATCAGCGCGACGCAGTTGACGCCAAGGTCCTTCAGGTAGTCGAGCTTCTCGCGCGCCTTCGAGATCGGCGCCGGCAGCGACGGATGCTGGCCGAAGGTGCCGATGTGCATCTCGTACATCACCATGTCGTTGAAGTTCGGCGTTGTGAAGCCCGACGTGGTCCACTGGTAGTTCGCCGGGTTGTAGATCACCGAGTTGCCCACGGAGTTCGTCACCCGCCGTGCGCGCGCGTCGTTCTTCCAGATCGTGCCGTTCGGCCCGGTGATCACGAACTTGTACTGCGAGTTCTGATAGGCGAACGGAACATCGGCAGACCAGTAGCCGTTGCCCTCGCTCACGAGCGGGTTGGCGGTGGCGCTCCAGCTATTGAAGGTGCCCGCGACGCGCACCGCGGTGGCGTTCGGCGCCCACACGCGGAACGTGGTTCCCGCGGGAAGCGGCGAGAAGTACGGAATTGCGCCGACGCCGGGACGGGTCGACTGCGCCTCGAGCGGCGAAGCGATGATCGCGGCGAGGGTGGCTGCGCAGAGCACGGAGGTTCGAATGATGCACTCTCTCATGATGGACTCTCTCTTCGTCGGCTTTCCGCTGGCTGGCTCTCGCGTGATGGACACGGGCTTCAGGCGGGTTCTTCGGGTTCTCTCGGGGTGGAAGTCCGCGGAGGACTTCAAGAAATGAAGACTCGCGAGTCACGGCCGATCGAGAACGGCCGCGACGGAACCCGAGTCTACCCCCTGTTTTCGCACCATCGAACGGCAAAGCCGCACACAACGTCAGGATTTACGGGCAGATGTGATCGTGCGTCCGCAAATGCGCGGACTGTCACGGCAGAAGGGCGAAGAGAGGCGCGGCCACCGTCGCCGCCGCAATCGACGCGACGACACCCCCGAACAGGGACGCCGCCGCGAGCGCGAACAGGCAGCCTCGCGCGCCGACCTTGCGGTAGCCAATCCCGGTGCCGGGGATGGACGCATGCGTTGTGCGCCGTCCGCGCGCGTCGACTCCCTTGCGGAAACCGCGGCCACCAAGCGACCAACCGACTCCGCTGCGCGAGAGATTCACGCGGAAAGGCCCGAAGCCAAGAGATCGACGGAAGTACCAGCCCACTGAGTCCCCCTCTCGCGATGCCTCACTTCAGCGGGCGAACCCAGACGTTGCGGAAGCGGATCGGATCGCCGTGATCCTGGAGGCCGATCGGAAGAGCCGGCTCGTGCGCCGAGTAGCGGGCCTTCGCCATGTGTGCGGTCGCGCCAAGGATCGCCGAGTTGTCCTGCACAAGCACACCGTTGAAGAAGACGGTCATGGAACCCGCCTTCTCGAGCGAACCATCGGCCTTGAACACGGGGGCGTGGAAGATCACGTCATAGGTGTTCCACTCGCCGTTCGGTCGGCACGCGTTCACCAGCGGCGGGTGCTGGCCGTACATCGAGCCCGCCATCCCATCGACATACGTCTGGTTCGGGTTCGAGCCCAGGATCTGAAGCTCGTAGCGGTCCATGAAGAAGAGGCCGCTGTTGCAGCCCTGCTGCCCCTTGCACTCGCGCTCGGCGGGAATCATCCACTCGATGTGGAACTGGCACGAGCCGAAGCCATCCTTGGTGCGGATGTTGCCGCTTCCCGGCTTCACCTCGAAGTAGCCGTCCTTGACGAACCAGTCGGCGGTGCCGCCGTTGCCGGTCCACTTGTCGAGGCTGGTGCCGTCGAAGAGCACGATGGCGTCACTCGGCGCCTTGCTGGCAGGCGTCGCCACCATCGGAGGCTGCGGACGCGCCGGATCATGCACGGCCCACTCCTTCTTGTCGGTCGGCTTCGCGTCCTGGACAGGCGCGGCGGCGACAAGAAGCACCACGGGAACGGCCACGAGGGCGGCGACGGACAGCACGGGGCAGAGCGGGCAAGAGCGCATGCGGAATCTCCGTTCGGAATGGGGTCGAGCGTGTGTTGTACCTGAGAATTGATCGGAAGTCGCGCATATCCTGCCCGGATGAATCGGGCCGACTTCAGCGATCATCTGGTGGTTCGACTTCCCCACACCGATGCGGCGGGCGTGATCTTCTACCCGCGGATCTTCGAGATCGAGCAGGAACTCTTCGAGCGCTGGCTTGAACTCGGCGGGTTCAGCATCCGCGAGATGCTGAACGGTCGCCTTGCGCCGACGCCGATCGTGCACTGCGAGGCGGATTACCGCCTCCCTGTCCGCGCCGGCGACACGCTGACGGCGCAACTCGCGGGTATCGACATCGGCCGCAGCGGCTACACGCTGCAGTGGGCCTTCGCGCGCGGGAAGGAGCCTGCGATCAGCGCCCGCGTGAAGCGCGTGGCGATCGATCCACGGCTCGGCGAATCGGTGGATCTGCCCGACGCATTCCGTCAATGGCTGCTCGAGACGCAGTCGCGCGTGGGCGGCCTCGGCTGAGGGAATCCACGCGCCGCGCGCCTTTGTCGTACTGCTGGCGCCAGGCAGGTCTCTCACGGAGGCACGGAGATCAGGGGATGCTCGATGTCACTCGCGCGGACAAGGATCTGACAAGAAGAGAAGTGAAGGGAAAGGAAGAGAAGAAGAGAACCGTGACGGGAACGCGGAAGCGAATCCGAATCGCAATCCCAATCTCAATCTCAATTCTTCCACTCATCTGCAAACGCGCGGCGCGGCGGACTGAAAGGCTTGGCCCCCGTGCCTCCGTGCCTCCGTGCCTCCGTGAGAGACCTTCTCGGCGTCAGCCGCACAAATCAGACCGTGCTGAACCGCTCGCCTGACGCGAATCGCGCGGCAAGCGCTGCGCGGCTCGGCTTCATGCGCGTGGACTCTTCGGGAGGCATGGCGTAGAACGCGTCGGGCACAAGGTGACGCTCGAGCGCATCGGCCAGCATCGCGTCGAGCGCGCGCGGCGGCGGCGACGCGAGTTCGACGAACGCGACCGGCCGCATGCCCCACTTCGCGTCGGGAACGCCGACGACGCACGCGGCGCGCACGAACGGCAGTTGGCAAAGCGCGCGTTCGATCGTCTCGGGGTGAATGTTCTTCCCGCCCGAGATGAACATCGCATCGAGGCGGCCGACGATATGGAGGCGGCCCTGTGCGTCGATGAATCCCGCGTCGCGCGTCGCAAGCGGGCGCGAGAGCGGCACCAGCGCATCGCCCTCATCCCGAGCGATGAACTCGCCGCGCGCGAGCATCGGCCCGTCGACGAGGATCTCGCCGCGCACGGCGTCGATCGTGATCGACGCACCGGGAAGCGCCGCGCCCGCAACGGTTGCCGGGTCTCCGCCCACAAGCGCACCGGTCGCGACCTGCGAGCAGGTCTCCGTCAGGCCGTAGGTCGCGTGGAGCGGCACGCCGCGCGCAATCGCAGCGTCGCGCAAGGCCTGCGCGCTCGGTCCGCCGCCAAGCATCACGGCCTTGAGCGACGACGGAACCGGCGCGAGATCTTCAAGGAGCCGCGCCAACTGCGCCGCGACCAGCGACACATGCGTGCAGCCGTCGAGATCGCTCCACGTGCGCGGCTGCGCGGCAAAGCGCACCGCACCGCCGAGGAACCGCGCGCGCATCAGGATCATCGCGCCACCGACATGCGACGGCGCGAGCGACGCGTGCCACACGTCGCCCGGACCGAACGGAATCACGCGTGCTCCTGCGCGCGCACTCGCCTGCATCGCCTCGAGCGACAGATCGATGAGCCGTGGCTCGCCGCTCGAGCCGCTTGTCGGCAGCACCACGCCCGTCGCCCGCGCGCAGCGCACGGCGTCAAGCCGCGCGACGATCCGCGCACGCGCCGCGGCTGGCAGCGACTTCGACAGCGGAACCACGCGTGCGCCCGAATCCCACGCGCGTTCGAACGATTCGCGCGGATCGACGCCAGACTCGACGTCGACGATGACGAACGGCCCGCCGCTCACCCCCACGCCTCCGCGAACGGCGCGGGCAGCGGCTCGCAGGCAAGGAATCCTCCGCTCGCGCGCGCCGGCGCGCAGGCGTCCTCGGCGAGCACCCACGCCGTGCCAAGTCCGTGCGCGCAGCGGGCGTTGGGAATCGACGCCGCCAGATGCGCGGCAACGCGCAGGCAGTACGAGCTTTCGTACGCGGTCGAGAGCACCGCATGCGCCCCGCGCACCTCGGCCTCGTGGGCAAGCGCACGCACCCGCGCAAGCGGACCGAGCGCCGAGAGCCGCAGCACCCACGCCGTCACGCAATCCTGTCGCGAGAGTTCATCCCGCAGCGCGGCGGCGGCAGGCGACGCATCGACGACGGTCTCGTCGAGGGCGATGGCGATCCCCGTGCGCGCCGAGAGCGCCGCGAGTCGCGAGGGATCGACGAGCGGATCCTCGAGATACTCGAATCGCTCCGCATCGAAGCCGTGCACGCGCGCAACGCACTCCGACTCGGAGAGACGCCGGTTGCCGTCGAGGCGAAGCCGTGCGCTCGGCAAAGCATCGAGCACGCGCGCGATCAGCGCCCGCTCGGCATGGTCGTCGGCGCGCCCGATCTTGAGCTTCACGCTGCGCGCGCCGCCGAGCGCCTGCACCGCGGCGCCGTCGAACTCGTCGGCTCCGCCAGCGAAGAAACCCGCCACTGCGACGGGGCCGGCCGACCGGGTTCCAAAGCCTTCCGCGGTCTCGACCGCGCACGACGCCGCGAACGCAGCGCACGGCGGCATTGCGTCGAATTCGACCTCGCCGTCCGACCAGCGCTCGATCGCCTCGATGCACTCGTCGAGCGAATCGCGGTGAAGCCCCGCGAGCGGCGCACACTCGCCGAAGCCCGCGTGCAGTCCGTCGGCGATGCGCACGAACGCAACCTCGCGGGCATCGCAGCCGACGATTCCACGCGCCTCCGGGCGCACCGGGAGCAAGACGCGGAGAATCTCGACGCCTGCGAACTCGTCCTTCATCGGTTCCCCCAGTCGATGGCCATGCCCGCGGCGAACGCGATGCCGTAGAGATAGAGCGTGACCCCGAACATCGCGAGATTGAAGTTGAGCGCAGCGCCGTCGCGGCCACGCGCGATGTGGAACGACGCCGGGATCAACGCGCAGACAAGCGATGCGAGCACGACTCCGCGCGGCAGGCCGTAGAACTCGGCCGCGAAGATCGGCAGCGCGAGCGCGATCGCATGCATGGTGCAGATCAGCGAGCGCGCAAAGCCCGCGCCAAACCGCACCGCGAGGGTCTTCTTGCCGTGCGCAGCGTCGCCCGCGCGGTCGCGCAGGTTGTTGGTGGCAAGCAGGCACACCGCGATCGCGCCTGGCGCAAGCCCGCAGGTCAGCGCCGTCTCGGTCCACGCGCCGTCGCACGCCGCGCGCGTGCCAGCGACCGCGAGCGGCCCGAAGAAGACGAAGACGAAGATGTCGCCGAGGCCGCGATACGCAAGCGAGAGAGGCGGCGCCGTGTAGCCGACCGCACACACGGCGCCAGCCGCGCCGATCGCACCGAACACGATGCCGGCATGCCACGCGAGGTACGCGGCCGGAATGACGGCGAGCGCGAGCGCCAACGCAAGCGCGCTCCGCATCGCGGCGGGCGCGATCAATCCGCTCGCGACGGCGCGCTGCGGACCGAGCCGATTGCCCGAGTCGGTGCCGCGAAGGCCATCGAAGAGATCGTTCGCGAAGTTGCTCGCGATCTGAAGCAAAATCGCGCCCGCGAGCGCAGCGCTCACCGGAAGCCACCCGAACACGCCGTCATGCCACGCGAGCGCGGCACCCATCAGCACGGGGCAGAACGAGGCGCCGAGCGTCTTCGGGCGAAGCGCGGCGATCCATGTCCGTGCCGCCGCCGCGTTCACGGCGCGAACTTCCGGAAGTCGGCGGTGCGCTTCTCGAGCTGCGCGTTCTTGCCTTCCTTCGCCTCGTCGGTCATGTAGTAGAGCATCGTGGCGATGCCCGCGAGTTCCTGCAGGCCGGCCTGGCCGTCGCAGTCGGCGTTGAGCGCGGCCTTCAGCGCGCGGATCGCCGTCGGCGAGTTCGCAAGCATCTCGCGGCACCACTGCACCGTCACTTCCTCAAGCTCGGTCACGCTCACGACCACGTTCACGAGTCCCATCTCCTTCGCCTCCTCCGCCGAGTAGCTGCGGCAGAGGAACCACATCTCGCGGGCCTTCTTCTGTCCGATGATGCGCGCCATGTAACTTGCGCCATAGCCGCCGTCAAAGCTGCCCATGCGCGGGCCGACCTGACCGAACCGCGCATTTTCCGCGGCGATCGTGAGGTCGCACATCATGTGGAGGACATGTCCGCCGCCGATCGACCAGCCCGCCACCATCGCGACGACGGGCTTCGGGCAGGTGCGGATCTCGCGCTGGAACTCGAGCACGTTCAGCATCTCGCTGCCGGCTTCGGAGCGGTAGCCCGAGTGGCCGCGCACGCGCTGGTCGCCGCCCGCACAGAAGGCGCGCTCGCCCTCGCCGCAGAGGATGACGGCGCCGATCTCCTTGTCGAGCTTCGCGTCAAGAAGCGCCGCGCGCATCTCCTCGACCGTGCGCGGCGTGAACGAATTACGCACCTCGGGGCGGTTGATCGTGATCTTCGCGATGCGCTCGGCCTTGTGGTACTTCACTTCCGCGAAGCCCTGCCCTGCGGGTGCCGCTTTCCACGCGAGCGCGGGGCGGATCTTCTCGGTGGTCTCGGTCGTGGGCTTCGCGGTTGGGTAGGCGGTCGTCATGTTTGGGCCGATGGATTGAGCGAGAGGGATTCTTCGATGATGCGCGCGCAGGCCTCGGGCGCCTCGAGCGGCAGCACATGCCCGGCGCCTGCAATCGTCGCGACGCGGAGCGCGGGCGCCAGCGCGCGTGCACGCGCCGCGACCTCAGCATATCGCTCGTCGAGCGAACCCGCGACGAACGTCGTCCGGGCCGCAATCGCAGGAATCGCGCTCCAGCGCGGTTCCGCGCGTCCCGGAGAGCATCCCTTCACGCAACGCGCCCAGAACGCTGCGTCGCCGAGGCCGCGACGCATGCGCGCATCGGCGAACGACGCGTGCGCTGTGAACGGGGCGAAGAGCGGCAGCCGGTACCAGCGCTCGCTGAAGGCGTCGAGTCCGTCGCGCAGGATCTCCTCCGCGCGTGCGTCGTCCTCGGCCGCGCGTCGCGCGCGCTCGGCCGCATGCTCGAGGCCCGGGCTTGCGCCGAGCAGCACGAGCCGCGGCGCGAGCTCCGGCCGCGTGGCCGCGAGCTCGAGCGCGATGCGTCCGCCCATCGAGTAGCCGACGAGCACGTCGCATGGGGCGCGCTCGAGCCGCACCAGAAGCGCGCGCGCGGCGTCTGCGATCGACGCGCAGCCGAGCTCGACCAGCGGCACGCAGTCGCAGGCGATGCCGGGCGCAAGCCGCGCGAGTACGTCGGCCCAATCGGCGGGCGAACCGAGGAATCCATGCACGAGCGCCGCGCGCATCAGCGGAATTCCCGCGCCAGCGCCTCGACCGCCGCCTTCGCCACGCGCGCGCGGCAGGCCTCGCTCGAGTCGCGCGCGCAGGTCACCTCGATCACGGTGGCGCCGCCGCGCTTCAGCGCCTTCGCCACCGCCTTCTTCATGGCGGCGCGCGTCGCGGGCGACTCCACCGCGATGCCGAGCGCCTTCGCGACCGGCGCGAACGAGAGGCCGTGCGGCGTCGTGAAGAGCGCCTCAAAGACGTCGTCGTGCTTCGCGATGGGGAGGTACCGGAAGATGCCGCCGCCATCGTTGTTGAGGACGACGATGACGAGCGGCGTCTCGACCCGCGCGGCGAGCGACAGGCTGCTCAGGTCGTGCAGCACGCTCACGTCGCCGATGCAGGCGACCACGGGCTCGCCTGTTCCGAGTGCATGGCCCGAGGCGGTCGCGATCAGGCCGTCGATTCCGCTTGCGCCGCGGTTCGTGCCGACGTGCCATCCTGCGGGCGGATGGATCGCGAGGAAGTCCGCATCGCGTATCGGCATCGACGAGCCGTAGAAGAGCGTGCCGTGCGTGCGCGCACCGGCGCAGACGGCGGTTGCGTCGGCGATCGCGGTCGGTTCGCACAGCGCTCGCTCGGAGGCGATCGCCTTGTCGGCGGCGCGCGTCGCGCACGCAAGGGCACGGCTCCAGCCCGCGTGCGGCTTCAGTCGCTTCGCAGCCGTGAACTCGACCGGACCCGCGTACACAGCGTCGGCGCGATGTGCTGCGTCGACGCGCGGGTCGCCCATCCCGAACACGGTGACGCCCGACGGCTGCGCGGCCATCCACGCGTTGAGCCGCTTCGAGACGACGGCGTCGCCCACAACGGCAAGCGACTTGACGCGCAAGGCCTCGCGCAGCGCCAGGTTCCCCTCGCTCCTGCCAGCTTCGCCAAGCGCCGCGCGCAGCACGAGATCCGCGCCCGCGGTTCCGGCTGACGCAAGATCGCTCGTGATGTCGGCAACGAGCGTTCCACGCCACGACGCAAGCGAGTGGCGCGTTGCAAGCGGTGCGCGACCTGCGACGACGACCGCGTCTTCGATCTCGACGGGGCTCGCAAGCGGCGGCATCGCGAGGCGCCACGGAGCGACACTGTTTGTCCAGCGCGCGATGGACCAGAGCCAGCCGATGTCCCACGCGCGCGCCTCGGGCGCGAGCGGCTCGCGGAACTGCCAGTTGACGTGCACCGCGCCGCCCTGCGCTCCCGCCAGTCCGCACGCGCGCGCGAAGGCCTCATCGACCGTCGAAAGCACGAACTCGGCCGGAATCTCGGTGCCCGGGCACGGCAGGTCGACCGACCAGCGTGCAGCGCCGGCGAGCAGGTTCGCCTGCGGAATCGCTTGGTTTGCGCCGCAGTCGCGCAGTTCCGGCGGCCGGTCGGCCGCGAACACGAGGAGCGGCGTCCGCGTCATGCGCGCCTCGACCATCGCCGGCAGCACGTTCGCAACTGCGGTTCCGCTCGTCATCACGTGGACCGTAGGAATGCCGGTCGACTTCGCGATGCCAAGCGCCAGGAACGCACCGCCCCGCTCGTCGTGCGCGACGTGGACGCGAATCCCCGCATGCCGTCCGAACGCCACCGCGAGCGGAGCGCTCCGCGACCCAGGACTCACCACCGCATGGCGTACGCCGAGGCGAAAGCACTCCTCGGCCGCGAGCATTGTCCACGCGAGGTTGATGTTGGGCGCATCGCGCATGCGCGAAAGGTATCAGGTCGCGAGACGCTCGAACGCGAGCAGCTTGTGGCCGGTCTCGCGCCATTCCTCGTGTGGATCCGAGCCTTCGACGATGCCGGCGCCCGCGTACGCGGTCAGCGCGTCGCCATCGATGCGCGCCGAGCGGATGGCGACGGCGATCTCCGCGCCATCGCGCGACGCCACGCCGATCGGGCCCGCGTAGAGGCCGCGATCGAACGGCTCGAACTCGCGCAGCGCACGAACGGCGTCGGCGACCGGCGCACCCGCGACCGCCGGAGTGGGATGAAGGATGCGCACGAGGTCGGCGTCGCTGGTTCCTGGCCGGAGTTCGGCGACGATGCGCGTCGCAAGGTGCTGCACGTACGCGAGCCGCAGGAGCCTCGGCTCCGGATCGATGCGCAGCGACGCCGCGCAGCCCGCGAGCGCATCGCGCACGCGGTCGATCACCAGCTCGTGCTCGCGGCGATCCTTGGCGCTCGTGACAAGCGACTCGCCCAAGAGGCGATCCGCGACGCCATCGACGCCGCGCGGCCGTGTGCCGGCGACAGCCTCGCTGCGCGCAATGCGACCGCTTCGCGAGACGAGCCGCTCTGGCGTGACGCCGAGGAACGCGCGGCCCGGCCCAGCCTCGATCAGGAAGCGGAAGCCGCGCAACTCGCGCGCGGCGAGCCTGCCAAGCACCGCCACCGGGTCGAGCGCACCGCTTGCGGCATAGCGCCGCGTGCGCGCAAGCACGATCTTTCGCAGCGAACCCGCGCGAATCCGCTCGAGTCCGCCCTCGACGGCGCGAATCCACTCAGACTCGCCGCCACCGTCCGACTCGCGCACGAGCGCGGGCTCGATCACGCAGGTGTCCTGTCGGGCCGCAAGCGCCTCGAGATCGGCGATCAGCCGCGCCCGATCGGTGTCCGGCGCGACGTGCACCGCGAGGGTCGTCGCTGGGGTCGTCGCGGGGGTCGTCGACATCTGCTCGCGACGAAGCTCGATCGCGGGAAGCACGCAGCCGACATCGGCGAACGCAGTCCAGGCCAGGTCGCGCGCACGAGCCGGATCGAACGGCAGCGCCACGAACCACGCCGCCGCCCGCACGTCGCTCCCTGCGTCAACCTGCTCGAGGGTCGCATGGGCGCCGAACTCGGCCGCGATGGCCACCCCCACCGATGCGAACTCGAGCTTGGTGCTTCGATCGCGGAAGTACCGCCGCGTGCCGGCGGGCGCCCTGCGAAGCCACGCGAGGAAGTCCGGCGTGTCGATACCCGGCGCGATCGTCGTCTCGAGCCGCACGAAACTCCCGGCGCGCACGATGCCGAGTCCGCGCACGCGCTCCGCGAGCTCGCGCACCTGCCGCGCAAGCGAGCCGGGCACGTCGTCGTGTCGCGCGAGGCGTGTGGTCGAGCCAGTCGCCATGGAAAGGACAGCGTAGGTTGTCGACGGCGGTCTGTCCTGCATGTTGTGCAAGCGAAGACGCGAGAACCGTCGGCGGACGTCCGCACGGCGCGGTCGTAAGGCCCTTGCCGGCAATTGCGCCGGCCTTCGCGATCCGCTCAACCGCCCGACGACGGGTCTGCCGCCGCCGCGGAAGCGCCCGCTGCGGGCACGTTCTTCGGGAATCGCGAGAGCAAGTCGTGGATGGCGGCGCCCGCAGCAGCCGAGAGCGCGTCGGCCACGGCACCCGTCTCTGCGGAAGCGATCGGCGCACGTCCCGATCCTTTGAACTGCGCGACGAGTCGCGGCGCGCCGTCGCGCCGATCGAGGAGATAGCCGCGCAGTTCTACCACGGCCGTTGGCGATGCGGCGTCGCTGAAGTCGGCGTAGAACGACTCGATCACGCCCTCGAGCGAGAAGTCAAACCGCATGGCGACACTCTCGACGCCAACCGTCGAGGCGCGTCCCGAGCGCTCGACCGCGCGCGCGAGCGACTGCGAGATCATCTCCGACGGCTTCGCCATGAACCCCGCGTACGCGTCGGTTCGCCACGTGCCGTCGGTGTTGCGATAGACGAACGCGCGGCCATCGAAGGGCGCGACGGCGCTGAAGCGCGTGACCAGCACCGATCCGATCGACGCGCCCTCGATCGGCGACTGCTGCGGCGGATCGAGCAGGTACATCGCCGTCGGCTCGAAGCCGCGGTCGAAGAGCGAGCAGCCGCCGAGCGACACGGCAGAGGCGAGGACGAGCCCGGAAAGAAGGGCGATTCGTGTCGAGTGCAACATGCGGTTCTCCGTGTCGGTTCTGCCCGGCGTGCGGTCGCCCTGTCTCATCGCGCACCTCCCGGAACGGGCTGGCCGGGCGCCACGCGCGGCGGCGGCGCGCCGAAGATCGTCTGCCCGAGGTCGTTGCGCGCGCTGCCTGTGACCTGCTCGAGGTTCTCCGCCGTCTGGCGCAGCGCCTCGATCAACTGCCGGATCTCGTGGCTCTCGCTCGCGAGGAACTGCTGCAGTTGCTGCCCGACCGCGCGATACTCGGCGACCGTTGGAGGGAGTTCGCCCGATGTCTTCTCGAGGCTGGCGAGGATCTCGTCGATCCGGCGCGACTTGAGGATCTCGTCAAGCCGCTCCGCCGCGTCGCTCGCGCCCTTCATCAGCTTGGGGAATTCGGCGATGCCCGCCTTCAGGTCGGTCGAACCGTCGCCGACGATGCCGCGGACGTCGGCGCTGATCGCGTCGATGTTCGCGAGCGTCCGCGCGATCTCCTCGCTCCGGAGCAGGCTGTTGAGCTCGGCGTTGGACGCGCGGAGCTCCGCGATGAAGTCCTTCGCCTCGCCGAGCATCGGGTCGACCTTGCCGACCACGATGCTGTTGACGTCCGCGATCGTCTTCTCGAGCTTGGCGCCGATGGTGACGTAGTCGACCTCGGAGAGCTTCCGCGCGATGACGCCGACGTGGTCGATCATCTGATCGAACTTCGTCGGCGCGTTGGGAACGTACGGATAGTCGGGCGTGTAGGGCGGCAATTGCGCGGCGACCGCGCCCACGCGGTCGAGATCGAGGTCGATGAAGAGGCCGCCGGTGAGGCCGGCGGATGCAAGTCGCGCCCGCAGGCCGCTTGCAACGCCGCGCTCGATGTCCTTGGTGAAGAGATCCGTCTGCTCCGGTCCGAACACGTCGAGGCGGACCTTCATGCGGATCACCACCTCGCTGTCGAAGTCAAACGCCTCGTCGCCCGTGCCCGTTCCGTCGTAGTAGCGGTCGGCGAAGGCGATCGCCGACACCTCTCCCACCGGAACGCCGCGGTACTTCACCGGGCTTCCCACCTGCAGGCCGTTCACCGACACCTTCGTCGAGGTCTCGATGATCGCGGTCTTCTTGAACAGCGTGCCCGAGCCGAGGGCGATCACGCCGCCGAGGACAAGGCTGACCGACGACAGCACGAAGATGCCGACCTTGAGTTCCTTCGATGCGCTCATGAATGGACTCCTGTCCGCGCGGCGGTGGCGCCCGCCGCGGCTTCCGTTGTGGTCGATGGACGTCGATGCCGCATGGTCATGTCTCTTGCGTCGCAACGCGGTTCAGGAATCGCCGCACCCACTCGTCTTTGCTCTGGTCGCGGAGCTCGGCCGGAGGGCCGAGTGCCACCATGCGCTTGCGCGCACCGTCGAGCATCGCAAAGCGCTGCCCGATGGCGAGGATGCTCGCGAGCTCGTGCGAGATGATGACGAAGGTCGTTCCCAGCATGCGGTTGAGTGCCTGGATCATCGCATCGAGGTCCGCGCTCGTCACGGGGTCGAGGCCAGCGCTCGGCTCGTCGAGGAAGAGGATCGGCGGATCGAGCGCAAGCGCGCGCGCGATCGCCGCGCGCTTCTGCATGCCGCCCGAGATCTCCGATGGCTGCTTGAGCGCATGCGCGCCGAGTCCGACGAGGCCGAGCTTCGTGCGCGCGATGTCGTCCATCACGTCATCAGGCAGATCGGTGAACTCCTCGAGCGGAAGCCGGACGTTCTCGAGCAGCGTCTTTCCGCCGAAGAGCGCGCCGAGCTGATACATCACGCCGAAGCGCTGCCGCACGGGGCGCAGTGCGTCGTCATCGGCCGTCGCGAGGTCGATTCCATCCATCGTGATCGAGCCGGCGAGCGGGCGCCGGAGCGCGGTGAGGCAGGAGAGCAGCGTGGTCTTTCCGCAGCCGGACCCGCCGCCGATGAACAGAATCTCGCCCTTGAGGATGTCGAGATCGAGCCCCTCGATGATCGGACGCCCATAGCCGATCGCGACGCCGCGCAGCGCGATCGCCGTCTCGCGCGCCGATGAGGAGGAGGCTGGTGCGACGGTTGGCGTCATGTGTGCGAGAGGTCGAGCCGCTAGATCCCGAGCGTGTAGAAGAACGAACCGAGCACGCTGTCCGCGACGATGATGGCGACGATTCCAGCCACGACCGCCCGCGTCGTGCTGAGTCCGACCGCGCCGGGTCCCTGCCCCGTGCGCAGCCCGGCGAGGCAGCCGATCGCCGCGACGAGCAGCGCGAACACCGCGGCCTTCGCAAGCCCTTGCAGGAATCCGCCCACCGTGAGCGCCGACTGCACCTGGTCGATGTACTGCGAGAGCGTGATGCCTTCGGAGACGAGGATGACGTAGCCGCCCGCGACGCCGAGAATCGACGCCCACACCGCCAGCATCGGCGTGACGATGACCGTGGCGATGAGCCTCGGAAGCACCAGGAAGCGAACCGGATCGATGCCGAAAGTGCGCAGGGCGTCAAGCTCCTGCGTCACCTTCATCGTGCCGATTTCCGCGGCAAACGCGCTGCCGGAGCGTCCGGCCAGGATGATCGCGGTGATGAGCGGCCCGAGCTCGCGCACGATCGAGACGGCGACGACGTC
>JBIKXP010000248.1:0-4439 GCA_044355685.1 Phycisphaerales bacterium | reverse complement strand
CGCGAACGTCGCGATCGTCACGATCGTCACGGTGCTGGCGGTCGTGGCTCAGTCGGCTGCGGACGCGCCGCGGACGCGCGAACCCACGGCTGGCGGCGCAAAGCGAGTCGAGTCCCTCGCGGAGCGACTTGCCAGCGATGCCGCTGCAAATCTCGCAGAAGCGGCGTGGATCGGTGCGGTGTCTCCGGTGCTCTCGATTCCACCCACTCTCGCGGAAGAGATCGACGAGCGGCTCGCGCTTGAGATCCTGCTGCACGGACACCGCGAGCGTCCTCGCGCCGTATGGCTCGCGCTGCGGCACGGATATGAACCGGGTCTCGCGGGTGACATCCGCGCCACGACACGGGCGCGGCGCGACTGCGCCTCGAACTACCCGTGGTCGGACGAGGAACTTGAGCGCGCGTGCGCGCTCCTCGTGCGCGAGGCGCTTCTCTCCCGTCTCGCGGCCACGGCGCGCCTCCCCGCCGAGGCGGTGCGCGACTTCCTGGCCCGCGCACCCGTTCCGCTTCCGAGCCCAGGGATCGACCCAGAGCTCCAGCGAAGAGCCCGCCGTTTCGAGTTGTCCGGCCGTCTTGCACCGAGCTCTCACTCCGACGCCCGAAGGTTCATCGAGGAGTTCGAGCGAAGGCACAAGGTCGCCGAAGTCTGGCGCGTGCGCTACGAGCGGATGATGCTCGAGGTGGCGGCGCTTGCCGACGCCGAGGAGGGCAGGGCGCTTGTCGAACTTGCGATGCGCGAGGGGCTCACACGCGCTGGCTGGCCGCCGCAGCCGCCGCGGACGCCGACCGGGAGGATCTCGCAGTCGGCGTCGCCGGAGGATCCCGTGCTTGTCGCGGTGCGTCGCGCCCGAGCCAGCGGCTCAGAATGCACGCTTCTCCACGAGGCGCTCGACGCCTTGCGTCCGGTCTCGATTGAGCGCGTCGATGCGATCGTGATCAGCGCAGATGCGCGGGTGCGCGTGGGAAGGAGCAACGCCACGCTGTCGCCGAGGGCCATTGACGCCTGGCGCCGCGAACTCTCGATCGGCGCGGCGACGGCGAAGGGCGACCGTCGAAGGCGCGTCGGATGGACCTCTGTCGAGGAGCCCATTGGCCGCGCGCCACCCGCACGGAGCCCGGTCGCGATGTCGAGTTGGATGGCCCGCATGGGTCCGAGACGCGCGGCAGCTTGCGGATCCGGCGTCAGATTGGCGCGCACCCGCCGCGAGCCTCCATCTTTTCGGAGTCTATGGGCCGGATTCGACGACACGGGAGCACGGCGGGTCTCCATTTCACCGAGTGCGATGGCGGGCGTCTGCGTCCCGGCAGAAGGGAGGCCGGGGTTGACGCTACGCTTCTCCCGATGCCGGGATCCGACGAGCGCTTCATGCGACAGATGCAGCTTCCCCGCTTTGGGGCGGAGGGGCAGACGCGACTTGGGCGCGCGCGAATCCTGCTTGCCGGATGCGGCGCGCTCGGAAGCGTGGTCGCCGAGCAGCTCGCGCGCGCCGGCGCCGGGTCGCTGAGCATCGTCGACCGGGACCTCGTCGAGTGGTCGAACCTGCACCGTCAGACGCTCTTCTCGGAGAGCGATGCGCGGCGGCGCGTCCCCAAGGCCGAGGCCGCGAAGGCGCGGCTGGCACATGTCCATGCATCGACCGTGGTGCGCGCATTCGTCGACGACATCGCTCCTAGCTCTGTGCTGCGATACGCGGAGGATTGCGACGTCATCATCGACTGCCTCGACAATTTCGAGACGCGGTATCTCCTCAACGATTGCGCCGTGAAGTTCGGCAAGCCGCTCGTCTACGGTGGTGCGATCGGACTGCGCGGGATGGCGGCGCTACTGCTGCCGGTCACCGGCGCCGATCGCGATGGACTGGTGCGGTGGCCGCACGCCCGCTCGACTCCATGCCTCCGTTGCCTCGCGCCCGAGCCTCCGGCTCCCGGCGAGGCGGAAACGTGCGAGACGGCCGGAGTGCTTGCAGCAACCACCGGAGTCATCGCATCGCTCGAGGCTGCGCTTGCGATCCGCGCGATAGCGGAAGGCGCCGTGCACGTGCCCTCGTCGATCGTCCGCGTCGATCTCGACGCGATGCGGTTCGAGACGGCGTCGCTTGACGCCGCGCGCGACCCGGGTTGCGCCTGCTGTGGCGTGGGCAAGTACGAGTTCCTCGAGGCGCCCATCACGAGCCGGGAGCGCGTGCGCGTTCTCTGTGGCCGAAACGCGGTTGAACTCGCGCTAGGTGACCCGCTCGACGACGCCGCCATCGCCCGGCTGACCGCCCGGCTCGGTTCGCATGGCACGCTCCGCTGCGAGCGCCATGGCGATACGCGTTCAGTGTCGGTGGCGTTGCGTCCGGAGTCGGTCGTCGGCGGAGTGGACGCCGCGCCGCAGGACGGCGGAAAGGGTGTTGAGATCACGCTCCTGAGCGGTGCGGCGGGCACGCTCGCCATCGTGTCGGGCACGACCGATCCCGAGCGCGCCCGTGCGACGATCGCGCGCTTCGTCGGTGTGTGACGCGGCGGAACTCCGTCGCTGACGTCGGCCCGCATCGCGGTCGACGGTCCGAGTGTTGGCCCGCCGCCCGCCGCCCCGCTGCCCCGCCGCTACCGAGGGCGATCGCGGACTTCGCCGCCGTGAATTCCACCTGTTCGGAGGCGAGCGCGCCGACTTGCGCGCGACTTTCGCGCTGTCGGTTGGAGGCGCGCCGGTTGAAGCTACACTTCGGGAGACGCGGCCACGTGCGACGGGCGTGCGCACCCTGACGGAGGTAGGAACATGGCGATGACGTTTGCCGAACTTGTGGGAAGGATTGCCGAGATCGGCGTCGATTTCCGAGCCTCGCGCGAGCACAACGAAGTCGTGGTGGCCGTGCCGACGCAGCATTACGTCGATCCCCATGACAGCGAGCGCAGCATGCTCCTCCACCTCATGCTGCAGGAGGACGGGCGGATGCTTCGGATCTGCGTGCCCGAGGTCTACTCGATGCGCGAGTTCGCGCACAGGGGGCCGATGTGCGAGGCGATGCTTGCCGCGAACTGGCGCGTCCGCGTCGCCAGCTACGTGCTCGACGAGACCGATGGAGAGGTCCGGGTCGTCTGCGATGTCCCCATCGAGGACGGCACCGCGACGAGCGCGCAGTTGTCGCGCATGCTCACGCTCGTGGCATGGACGGTCGACCAACTCGACAAGGTCATCCGCAAGGCCGGGAACGAGGGTGCGGTCGACTTCAGCGCCATCGATGAAGAAGTCCGCAAGGAGATGCCGGAGCCGCGGCGGCGGAAGAACCGTTCCCGCCGCGAGCGCCGCGAACTTGCCGACCTGATCAAGGCCGCCGGCGGCGTCGAGGGCCTTCGCAAGTTGCTCGAGGAGCATGGGCTGTAGGCCACTCGGCCACGGAGCCGCCTCATCCACGTGCCTCGTCCACGTGCCTCGTCGACGCACCTGATCCACGCACCTGATCCACGCACCTGATCCACGCACTTGATCCACGCACTTGATCCACATGCCTGATCCACATGCTTGAAGCGTTCTTCGACTCGCTCGCGCAGGTGTGGAGCGGTTTCAACCGCATGCATCGCGGGGGGCTCGGCGGGTCTCCGCGCGGGCTCGCCGACTACAAGCGAAACCGCTGGCTCGTCGGCGGGGCGCTCATCCTCCTCGGGGTGGCGTCGGTCGTCATGTGGATCGCCTGGCGGCTCTGAATCGGGTGCATGGCGCGGGTCGGCTACACTCGGCGCATGACTACCACCGCCATCGCTGCCGGAACCGGCGCCCTCATCGCCCCCAGCCTCGCCCTCACGCTCCGCTACGCAGAGGATCTCGTCAAGACGATCCCCGCCGAGCGCTTCTGCGAGATACCCACGAAGGACATGAATCACCCTGCGTTCTGCGTCGGACACCTCGCGATTTACTCGAATCGCGTGCTCGAGATGCTCGGCCGCGCCGACCTCAAGATCGACATGCCCTTCGGCGACGAGCACTTCAAGAACGGCGCTCCCTGCGTCGCGCAGGATGGCCGCTATCCGTCGAAGGACGTCATCTGCGACACGTTCTTCAAGGGCTGGCGCGCCGTGCTCGCGGCGCTGCCGACCGTCGACGACGCCGTCTTCACCCGCGAGAACCCAGCCGAGGGCCGCTTCAAGGAGATGTTCCCGACCGTCGGCAGCGCTGTGAACTTCCTCTGTGGCGGCCATCACATGATGCATCTCGGCCAGCTCTCGACCTGGCGGCGTGCTGCGGGCCTCGGCTCGGCGCACTGACGCCCCCTCCGCGCAACCGTCGTCCGAACTCGGCCGGTCCCTCGGGAGCGGTTGTTTTCGGGCGCTTCAGGAAATCGTGTGGGTGTACTGCGATGGAGGCGCCGATCGGGCTCCGGTTTTCTCACGGAGGCACGGCGGCACGGAGGAAGGACGAGAACACGAAGACTGCGAGCGATGCGAGGAGGCGGAAAGACG
>JBIKXP010000247.1:0-4449 GCA_044355685.1 Phycisphaerales bacterium | reverse complement strand
GCCGCACCGGCACCCTCGCCTTCCGCGTCGCCTACGACGCCTACGGCGAGGCGCGGCACCTCCCCGCGAAGGACATCAACGGCGACGGCAGGGTCGACAAGACCGACACCACCCTCGCCCAGGGCGCGCTCGGCAAGACGCTCGGGCAACTCGGCTACAACCCCGACGCAGACTGGGACCGCGACGGCACCATCAGCACGCGCGACGTCGCGCAGTTCGGGGGGACCGCGTACGTCGCCGCGCTGCCGCAAGGCCAGCTCGCGCCCGCCGGGCAGCGCGACGCAGCCCGCCGCGGGCGACACCACGGCGGCGGCGAACCTCGCCCGCGCCGCGAACGCCCGCTCCGACTTCAACATCGGCTACTGCGGGTACAGGTTCAACGGCGACATCGGCGCGTACACCGTGCGCTTCCGCCACTACGACCCGACGCCGGGGATGTGCAGGTGGCTCGAGCGTGATCCCGCGGGGTATCAGGACGGCCCGAGCCTCTACTCCTACCTCGGCCGAAACCCGATGGCGGGGACGGATCCGTATGGGCTCGACTACGTTCCCAACGGCGGCAACAGCGCTGACAACCGTCCCACGTGGCTATATCGAGTGGTGGATCGACTGGGCAACCTCATCAAGCATGGCGTCACCAGCCACGATGACGTGAACACCCGCTATCCGAGGGGCGGACGAGATTGGAAGCGGCTCGAGCAAATCGCACGGGAGATGTTTGGCAGCGACGAGATCGGAATTGATCAAGACCCCCAGCGCCTTCCGCGCCGTGAAGCGCTCGAGATCGAGCGCCAGCGCGTCGAGAAGAACCCCGGCCCGGCCAATCGCGAGCCCTGGGCAGGCCGGCAGAAGCCCGGGCACCGGAACTACCGTGGGCCTGGCGCACGGCCGGGATTCGCGACGACTGGCTCGCTGATCGGGCTCGCCATAACCGTCGTCTTCCTCGCACACGAGGTTGGCGCGATCGAGGCGCACGCGCAGTCATTCGAATCGCCTGAGGCGCAGCGGTGCGCACGCGCGATGGGGTACGGGCGGCTCATAGGCGGCGGCATCGGTGGCGCCGGCTACGGCGCGATCGGCGCCGTCGCGGGTGGCGGCGTCGTCGGAGCGACCTTGCTTGGCTCCCTTGGCGCATCCGTCGGCGCCGACATCGGAGAGAGCATCGCCTACCGGGCCTACTGCAAGCGGAAACCTCTTGCAAACCCGATCCAACCGCCCGGCAGGAACCTGAGGCCGACCTCGACCGCGCCGAGTCTCCCCCCACGCGCCGGCGGAGGGGAGGCGGGGCGCTGCGGCGGCTAGATTGCGACTGAAAGCCCACGGAGGGCCGATGATGAAGGTCTAGGCGACGAATGCAATCCAATCCCGAGTTCGCGCCCGCAGCCTGAGGCGGGCAGTCCGTGCGGCGCGGGACGACGCACACCGCAACTGACCGCCGACGGGCCCCCGATCCTCTCGCGCCACCGCGACAAGCGACCAACCCCTGCTTTCTGAGTTCCCCAAGCGTCCTCCACCCGCCACCAAGGCCTCGACCATGTCCGACCCGTCCTCGACACACGCACCAGAAGGGAAGGATGGAGAGTGGATCTCGTTCTTCACCCAGTTTGGGTCGCCGGCTGCAAGGACGACGGATTCCGAGACAAGTCGACTAGGAGACCTCCTTCGCGAGCAGTTTCCACAGCCGCCAAGCACAGAGTTCCGCGCACTCTGGATCTACGAGATCATCCAAGGCGACACGCCCGGCTCCATGCGCTACTGCCGGGACGAGCCGGAGCTCGGGCGCTTCGACCGCCGCGATGGCGGGTTCACTCTCAGCGTGTTCCTGCCGAGCAGTGTCTGGATGGGCGCAACGCCGGAAGCGATCCGCAAGGCGTGGGCACAGGAGTACCGGCGCGCGTTCACGCTGATCGTCGAACGGGCCCGGAAGTCGAAGATCGCTCTCGATGGAGATCGATTCCTCGCGGATCTCGAGGATGCGCTGGCGAGATACCTCGACGGCGAGTCCGCCGGCGAAGCTTCGGGCAGCGGCGCGGGACCCGCCCGTGGCGCCGTACGTAGGGAAACTGGCGGTGTCCGCGAGATTCCGGAGTCACAGCTGCCCGCGTGCGACGACGCGGCGCGCGCATCGGACGTACGACGGCGGCGCTCGCGCGCGAAGCGAGCGACCGCTCCAGAACTCATCACGCTCGCGCCGGACGACTCGCACCTCGAGCATGTCGGACGGCTCGCCGACGGTCGCGGCTACTTCGCCACGACGGCGTGGGTCGACCAACAGGACATCGAGCGGACGGCCGAGGACGCCGGGGTGCCAGGCGAGTACATCGCGATCTACATCTTCAACCGCGACGGCTCGCTCGCGGAGGCACGCATCGAGGCGGCCGGCGATCTCGACGCGGACGCCCGCGATGCGCTTTGGGAGAAGCGCCTCTCGGAACTCGGACGCCGGCGCCGCGCCCGCATCAAGGTCGCGCCATTCGTGGCCGAAAGGAGTGGCGTCAGATTCGGGCTGGTTGCGACCCCTCCCGACGGCGCGGATGACGACGGCGTTCAAGAAGACACGGATGAGCTCGGCAGCGAGGACGAGGGCTCAAACTGGCGCGTCACGCTCGAGCCGGGGGCGACATTGGTGTTCTTCCCGCCGTGGGACGGCACCTACGACACCTGAGGCGAGCGCGTCTGCGCCGACATCCGGCTGACAGCCGGCCGCGGGCGCCAACGCCGTCAATGAGCGGACGAACTGCACCGACGCCGTCGGCGAATCGACGGAGCGGCCGACACACCATCGACCCCGCAGACTGCGGCAGGCCGCATCAAACGGTTTCAGATAGCCGCACTCCAAACTTGCAGATAGCCGCAGACAAACCTTACAATCAGCCGTATGCCGGACGATTCCCACCTGCCGAGACTCGCCGCGAAGCCGCTCTCCGAGGCGCTGTCCGACACACCCGTCGTGATCGTCCACGGTCCGCGGCAATGCGGCAAGACCACCCTTGCGATGCAGGTCGGCAAGCGGCTCGGCTTCGACTACTTCAACCTCGACGACGACGCCGCGAGGCGCGCCGCGCAGGATGATCCCGCTGGCTTCGTCGCGAGGCTTCCGAACCGCGCGATCATCGACGAGGTCCAGCGCGCACCAGAACTCTTCCTCCCGCTGAAGGTCGAGGTGGACCGCCGGCGCACGCCCGGGAGGTTCCTCCTGACAGGGTCGACGAACGTGCTGCTGTTGCCGCGGATGGCGGATTCCCTCGCCGGACGAATGGGTTCGATCCGGCTCCATCCGATGGCCCAGTGCGAGATCGAGCGGCGCCAACCGAAGCTGCTCGGCGCGATCATGCGGGGGGACTTCATGATGCGATCCTCGCGCCGCCTCGGAGAGGAACTGGCCGTGCGCATCGCCGGCGGCGGCTTCCCCGCCGCCCTCGCACGAAAGACGACGGCACGGCGAAGGCAGTGGTACGCCGATTATGTCGACGCGATGGTTCAGCGGGACCTGCGGGACCTGTCGCGCATCAGTTCGCTCCACGCGATTCCGAAGCTCCTGAGGCTGTCGGCGTCGCAGACCGCACGGCTCATGAATGTCAGCGAGCTTGCGGCGCCGTTCCAGGTGTCGCGGCCGACGATTCGCGACTATCTCACGCTCCTCGAGCGCATCTTCGTAGTCGAGGAGCTCCCGCCATGGCACAGCAACCGCCTGAAGCGGCTCGTGAAGACACCGAAACTCCACATGGCCGACAGCGGCCTTGCCTGCGCGCTGCTCGGCCTCTCGCCGACGGATCTATGGAACGACCGCGAGATGCTCGGCCAACTGCTCGAGACCTTCGTGTTCGGCGAGTTGCGGCGGCAAGCATCGGGTGTCGACGACGCGATCGGCTTCTCTCACTTTCGCGACAAGGACGGCGCCGAGGTCGACATCGTGATCGAGCACTCGGGGTCGCGCGTGAGCGGCGTCGAGGTCAAGGCGTCATCCACCGTGCACCCCGCAGACTTCCGTGGCTTGCGCCGCCTGCGCGAGGCGACGGGCAAGCGGTTCGCGTGCGGAGTGGTGCTGTACGACGGAGAGATCACGGTCGGCTTCGGCGACGGCATGTTCGCCGTACCGATCGCCGAACTGTGGGGCTGATCGGGACGCGCGTCCCTCTCCGCGCGATCGCCTCTGGAGCGCGTTATGCACTCCAACCCCATTTGCCGATGGTAGGGCATGGCACGGAAGCCGTATCCATCGGACGTCAAGGATGACGAGTGGGAGTTCGTCGCACCCTATCTCGCGCTGATCCGCGAGGATTCGCCGCAGCGGGAGCACGATCTCCGCGAGATCTACAACGCCCTCCGCTGGGTCGTGCGCGCGGGCGCTCCGTGGCGCATGATCCCGAACGACCTGCCGCCGTGGGCCGCCGTCTACCAGCAGGCGCAGCGCTGGATCAAGGCCGGCGTCTTCGAGGAGATGGTGCA
>JBIKXP010000246.1:0-4454 GCA_044355685.1 Phycisphaerales bacterium | reverse complement strand
GTTCTGTCCGAACTCTCGCCGTCGGCCGCAACGCGAGGTTCTGCCTGACGGATCCCAGGGGTTCCACGACCCGCAAGATCTCGTGCCGGGACTCCCGCAACGACCGACCGCGGCGCGACCTCGCCGCGAACCACGGCCCCGGCACCGATGACCGCTCCGAGCCCGACGCGGGACCCAGCGAGGACCACCACGCCCGCGCCGACCCACACGTGGTCGCCGATCTCGATCGGCGATGCGTCGATCCCCTGCTGCCGCATCGGGATGTCCGAGCGATCGTACCGGTGGTTCGCTGGCACGATCATGGTCAGCCCGGCGATCGCCACACCCGAACCGATGCGGAGTCCACCGTGTCCGTAGAGAACCGAGTTCGGCCCGACGCCTGAGCCCGACGCCATCTCGATCGACCCCCCTGCGCTGTCGAGGGTGACCGCGTGGGTGAAGTCACACCGCGGCGCGATCGCGATACCGCGGCCGGTGCCGATGAACGTGCACGACGGTCCGATCGTGGTCTCCGCGCCAAGCGCGACGGGCCCGTTGTGTGACCAAAGCCGCGTGAAGCGTCCGACTCGGACCGATTCGCCGATCGTGAGCGGAACGCCGTCCGCTTGGAGTTGCGCGAAGTCATCGATGGCCGCGCGCGCGCCAATGGTCACAGCGCCCGCCGCGCGGATGTCGACCGATTCGCCGAGCACCGCGTCGGCCCCGATCTCGAGCGAGCCACCGAGGAGATGGAAGCGCGTCCCGCGGCCGATGCGGACGCCCTCTTTCACCGTGACGAGCGTGTCATGAACCCTGAGCGCGATCGCGCCTTCGTGGTCCACGGTGAAGCGCAGCGTGCTGCCTTCGATCGTCCATGCCGACGCGGACTGCGTGTGGCCGAAGAGCCGTGCGAGAAAGCCCGGGCGCAGCGCCGTCATCGGACCGCACCTTCCTTCTGCCGCCGCGTGAAGCCCGAGCGCGCGAGCCCGGCGAGCATGGTCTGATCGGGGGGCATCATCAGTTCTCGCGGAACCGCGCAGTCGGCCAGATGCGTGTCGAGGGGCACGCGGAAGGGACGGCGTTCCCGCAATCGCGCGCTGTAGAGGACGAGGCTGTGGTAGGCGGCGGGGTCGACGTCAAGCGGCGCGTCGTGGTCGAGGATGGGCTCGACGATCGCACGATTGCAGTCCTCGGCGAGGTGGATCGCCCACGCCTGCAGGTCTCTGAAACCATTGGCTGCGTACAGCCGCGCGAACAACTTGGGGCCGAACTGGTAGAAGCCGTGGTTCTCGAAGCCTGCGAGCGGCGACAGGTGGATCGCGATGCCGCCGGGCTTCAGGCAGGCGATCAGGCCCGAGAGCGAGGCGCGCACGTCGAAGACATGCTCCAGCGTGCCAGCGTCGAGATAGGCATCGAACGCACCGTGAAAGTCGGCTGGCATCGGTCCGCCGAGATCGACCACGCGGTCTGGTCCCTCCGCCTCGAAGAGATCGATGCTCGTCGAACGCTCGAAGCCGATGCCGCGGTAGACGTCGCGATGATCGCAGCGCGCAGGCAAAGCCGCGACGGATGGGCCGCGCATGCTCCGCAGCGCCTGCGTGGCGGGGTCGCCCCCGCAGCGGATGGTCTGCACGCCGAGGGCGAGGAGCTCGCCACCGACGCGATAGCTCTGCACGATGCCGGCCAACGCGGAGATGAGCGGAAGGCTGAGTCCCATGATTGGCTTCGTTTCGCGTTGATCGACGTTGATTCACGTTGTCTGCCGTCGTCCTTCGTCTCTCGGCGCCTTCGATCATGCCGGATCCGACCGCTCGACCGGACGACGGACGCACTCGATGACGGCATCGAGATCTGCGACCGTCGCATCGTAGATCGACTTTGAGCTGGCGACAGCGAGTTCAAGCGCGTCGTAGCGGAAGTCGATCTTGGTTCCGTCGGTGTGGGCGAGCCCGTAACTGGCGAAGTAGCGGCCTCCGCCGAGGTGACATGTGAACCGCAGCGTGACCTCGAGTTCCTCGCCCGGCTCCGCGACGAGCGCCTCGCCGAGGGCCATTTCGGTGTCGGTCCCGAACACCGTGAGTCCCTGGCGACTTCGGATGATGAAGCCCGCCACCAGGTCGCGCACGGCCGTTTCGCCGCGCACGCGGAAACGCAGCGCGTAGCGCGCGCGCGGGCGCAGGACCTCGACGGCCGCGAGACGCCCGTCCGGCTGCTCCTCGAGGAGCTCGACCGAGAGGATGCGCCAACTTCCCGTTCCCATGGCGTGCGCGCCGTCGGTTGCGGAGGTGGCCCGCGCCGCAGCGTTCGGCGAGGCGGCGTCCTTCACTCCGAAGAGCAGTCGGTGATACGCGCGCGTGACGAAACCCGGGTCGCCGAACTCGAGGAGGCGCCCCTTCTCGAGAAGCATGGCCCGCGTGCAAAGTCCGGTGACCTGCTCGACCGAGTGCGAAACGAAGAGAATGGTGCAGCCTGCCTCGCGCATCTCGCGGATCCGGTCGAAGCAGCGCAGCTGGAAGCGCGCATCGCCAACGGCGAGCGCCTCGTCGACGATCAGCACCTCCGGCGTCGCAGCGACCGCCGTCGCGAAGGTCAGGCGGGCCTGCATGCCCGACGAATAGGTGCGGAAGGGCCGATCGGCGAACTCGCCGAGCTCGGCGAAATCCATGATCGCGTCGAGTCGCTGCCGCGCTTCGCGCCGGCTCATGCCGAGGCAGATTGCGCCAAGCAGCGCGTTCTCGCGGCCGGAGTAGTCGGGGTGGAAGCCCGTGCCGAGCTCGAGGATCGCCGACACCCGTCCGCGGACGGAGACGTCTCCCGTGGTCGGATCGAGCGTACCCGCGAGCAGCTTGAGGAGCGTGCTCTTCCCGGCGCCGTTGCGTCCGAGGATCCCGACGATCTCGCCGCGCTGAATCTCGAACGACATGTCGCTCACGGCCGGAAACTCGCTGTAGCGCGATCGCCGCGTCACGAACTCGAGCAGCATGTCCTTCGGGTGACGGTAGACGCGGAACGACTTCGCGAGCCCGCGTGCGACGATGGCGGAATCCATCACAGCACCTCCGCGATGTTGGCGCGAGCGCGGGCGAACACCGTCGTTCCGCAGGCGTAGGTCAGAATGGCTCCGCACGGGAACACGATCCACGACACCGGATGCTCGATGCCGCCGTGCACGATCGCATCGTGATAGCACCACACCATGTGGCTGAAGGGGTTGAGCCCGATGATCGAGCGCGCGAAGCCGGGGAGGCTCGCGAGCGTCGCGGGGAGCAAGAGGATCGGCGCGATGTAGAGGCCGATGTTCGAGACGATCGAGACGATCTCGCGGAGGTCGCGCACCCACGCGCCGAGCGTCGCCAACAGGCAGGCGATTCCGAACATCGCAAGAAGCTGCAGAGCCCAGAGGAGAGGCAGCGTCGCCCACGATGCCTTTGGTCCTTCGGCCCAGAAGGCCACCGCCAGCGCGATGACGGTTCCGACGCCCCAGGTGACGATGCCCGAGACGGCGCAGCGTGCGGGCAGCACCTCGATCGGGAAGACCACCTGACGGACGATGGACCGTTGCTGCACGAAGACACCGGGCGCCCGCGTCGCCACATCGACGAACGCAAGCCATGGGACAAGCCCTGCCAGGATCAGCGCGGCGCCTGACCAGGGCGACCCGGCGACGCCGAGCCGCGCGGGGAAGACAAAGGCGAACAGTGCGACGTAGACCGCCATGGTCGCGAGCGGCGTCAGAACCGTCCATGCACCGCCGAGCATGCTGCCCGCGTAGCGCTCGGCGATCTCGCGGCGGGTGAGCTCGAGCACGAGTTCCCGATGCCTGAGCATCACCGAACGAAGAACTGCGAACGGTGGTGATGCCTGCATGGCGGCGCTGCTCGGGAAAGGTACGGACGACAGGTCCGCATGAGGCCTCGACGGGAACGACGCGGGGAAGGTCGCCGATGAACCGGCGCGGGAACCCGCGCGGGACGCGGACATCGCGTCGGCCGCTCCGCTCGCTCCGACGGGAACACTCGGGATCGTGCGCTGCGTCGGACGGCCTCGCGCCCGATCGCCACCACGGGACCGCGCGCCCCACGAGCCTTGGAGCGTAAGAGAATCCCCCGGCGATCGCAACGGTCTGCCTGCTCCTCCGGTCGCATCGAGCACGCGACGCGTACCCACGGGACCGCGCGCACCGCTACCATCGAAGCGTGACCTCCACCATGCACGAGAATCAGGAACGCAGCCGCAACCCGCACTTCGACGACGGGCTCGTGGTCTGGGACGACGCGTTGTCCGGGCGCTATCAGCCCGTCGCATACGACGAGCAGTTCGACGACCAGTGGCGCCTCTTCCTCGAGGGACGCACCGGTTTCCACACCCACACGGGCGTCGAGACGAGCGACGAGTACATCGACGACCGCATCGCGGAGCTCACCGGGGTGCGAGACTACCTCTGGACGAAGCGCTGGGGCGCGCTTGCGCCGCTC
>JBIKXP010000066.1:0-14586 GCA_044355685.1 Phycisphaerales bacterium | reverse complement strand
CCGCTTCCTCAAGCGCCACCGATGTCTGCTCAAGCCCGGCCGCCGCCGAACGCACCACATACGGGAGCCGTCGCACTGCGTAGGCGAGAATGAGGAACGGCACGGGATTCGGCGTCGGACCGAGGATATCGCCCACCGGCTTGAGCGGCGCGTTCGTCAGCCACTCCGTGGCACCCTCGGGAAGGATCGAGAAGATGCTGACGAGGAAATCGGGCGCGCGTCCGTTGAAGGGCCAGCGCAGGCTGGCGGCCACCAGGCCGAAGGCAAACACAAGCCCTGGTACGGCAAGCGGCAGCATGACCAACGCGTCGAGCAGCGCGCGACCGCGCACGGTGCCGCGAACGAGGAGCCGCGCCACGAAGAGCCCGACGACGACGTCGATCACCGTGGCGATGCCGGCAAAGATGATCGAGTTCTGGATCGCGCCCGCAGCGAGCGGATGGGAAATCGCCTCGTAGAAGTGACTCTCGGTGAGGCTCGTTGGAAGAAGCGTGCCGTACCACTGTCCGTTCGAGGCGAGCGCGGTACCGATCACGCCGATGTGCGGCAGCATGGCAACGCACGCGACGAACAGGAACACCGCAGCAGCGAGCGCGCCCCGCGTTCCCGACAGTTTCTTGTATCCGGCGCCCGCGCTTGCCTTCGCGAGCATCGCATGGCCGCGTCCACCGAGCAGGAGCTTGCCGACCGTGTAGGAGAGCACCGACGCCGCCAGCATGACCGCAGTCAGCGCATAGGGCTGCCGCGAGGCCTCCATCTCCTTGATCCCGTTGAAGATCTGGACGGGCGTCGTCTTGGTGAACTCAAGCATCAGCGGCGTGCCGAGTTCGGTGAAGCTCCAGACGAACACGATGGTGCCGCCGGCGAAGAGGCCTGGGCGAATCAGGGGAAGCGTGACGCGGAAGAAGCGCTTCCAGCGTCCCGCGCCCACATTCGTCGCCGCCTCTTCCATCGAGGGGTCGAGGTTCGCGATCGCAGCAACCAGGTTCAGGTAGAGGATCGGGTAGAGCGCGATTGCCTCGAGCACGATGACGAGGAAGAAGCCGCCCTTCCCGAGAAAGTCGATCGGATCGGAGATGACGCTCGCGTCGAGCAGGAACGCGTTGACGGCGCCCTCGCGGCCAAGCAACTGCCGCATGCCGATCGCGCCCACGAAGGGCGGAAGGATGATCGGCGCGAGGATGAGCGTCGAGAGGAGCGGCTTGCCGGGGAAGGTGGTGCGCGCCGACAGCAGCGCGAGCGGAAGCGAGATCAGGAGCGCGAGCGTGGTGGTCCCGCAGGCGATCGCGAACGCGTTCAGGAGGCCGTCGCGCAAGACGGGGTCTCGGAAGACCGTCGTCACGTGAAGCAGCGTCGGCTTGCCGTCGTCGCCCACGAACGCGGCAGCGACCCCAAGCCAGATCGGGTAGAGAAGCGGCACCCCCACCACGATCATCAGGGTGACGAGCCAGAGGCGTTGTGCGTTCGGACGCATTGGGCCGGGATGCTAACGCTTCCCGACGAACCATGAGCCCGAACCATGAGCCCGAACCATGAGCCCGAACCATGAGCCCGAACCATGAGCCCGAGGCTTGAACGGGCGTGAGCCCGAGGCTTGAACGGGCGTGAGCGGCTCGAACCAGGTGACGCCGCCGGGCCGCTCAGCTCCAGGCCGAAAGCAGCATGCCGAGGTCGCCGCTGTTCACGCTGCCGTCGCCGTCAAGATCGGCGCTGCCCGACCCGCCCCACTGCGAGAGCAGGATTCCGAGGTCGGACGAACCGACCACGCCGTCTCCATCGATGTCGGCCGCAGGCGAGGTGCGCGGCATGTGCCAGGCCACCACCACCGGGAAGGTGGCTTGAGTCCCGGCGTTGCGGCGAAGCTCGAGGACGTACGTGCCGGCAGCCAGGCCACGGATGTAGAGGTGCTCGGTGTTGTCGACGAGGCTGTTGCTCTCGACGTTCCCCGAGGTGTAGACGCCTGCCCCGGCGTCGCCTGAGATCGACGTCAGCGTTCCATTGTTCACACGCCACAGTCGGAGATCAAAGTTCTGCAGGGTCGAGGAAGTGAACGTGGTCGCGATCTGGCGGAACCACGTCGCCACCACACTCACCTCATCCACCGGCGCGTAGAGCCGGAATGTGTAGTAGAAGGACGAGCCCGACGGCGGCGACGGGATGTAATCCCAGCCGAGGTTCGGCAGGATGTTCGTCGGCTGGACCGTCGATGTGCCGGCGCGCTCTCCGGCGGTGAAGATCTGATGCGCGCGATCGATGTTCAGGAGATCCGCGCCATAGATCGGGTCGAGCGGCGTGGTCGTGATGCCTCGATTGGCCCCGGAGGTCGGCGCGCCATTCGACCATCCCGGGCGATGGGTCGCGCCCGCCATGAGCGCGGCCTTCACGGTGATCGAGCGATTCGCATTGGCGTTTGCGTTGATGGTGGGAACCCGCAGCGCCGCGTCGAAGAGAAGCGCCGAGGCTGCACCGACCACCGGTGTCGCGAAGCTGGTGAACTGTCCAGGCGCGACGATCTCGGGCTTGCGGCGACCGGGGCCGTCGATCCCCGACGGCGTGGGCGCCGCGGCGTGGTTGCCGTCGGCCATTCCGACGGCAAGCGTGTTGTAGGCGTAGGCCATCAACGGCTGCGGCGCGCTGCCCGAGCCGTTGTTGACGCCGACGGTGAAGAGGACGCTATCGCGGTGGGCGATGAAATCGATTCGCCGCAGCGCCTCGTTGTCGAGCGCGAGATTCCCGTAGCTACCGATCCACGAGTGGTTGTGAACGCGCACGCCGGCCGGCGTCGCGGGCGGAAGAATGCCGGAGCCAGTCGCGAGGCCTGCGCTCCCAAGCCACGAGTTCACGTTCCAGACATGGACGAAATCGACGCCCGGCGCGACCGACAGCGTGTTGCCATAGAGCGCCTTCGCGACTTCGGTGCCATGCCAGCTGGCGCCCGCGGTGGTGCCCGACATCAGTTGGAAGGTCGTCCCCGAGAACTCGGCGAGCAGCGTGTCTGGTGCATACGAGCCCGCCGCGTTCTCCGGCGCCTCGACCTGCCCGATGCGAATGCTCTGGCCAGTGGGCGCGTTCGCGCCAAGCCGTGCGACGAGATCGGTGTAGCGAATGTCGCTGAAGACATCTGCCGCTGCGGAGACGGCGCATGCACCTGCAAGCACAACGGCCGACAGCGCGACAAACCGCAGATCACCGATGAAACCACTACGCGACATTCGGGATGGCATCGAGCACTCCTGTCGACCAACGGCCGCACCTCCGTCTGCCCGGATGAATGGGGCCCGACCGGACCTCTCCATTCGTCGGCGACGTGCCCACAAACCTAACACCCTTCCGAACGCTGGCAAAGACTGCAACCGCGAAAGCCGGCAATCGCGCTCGGGAATGTTGAGAACCCTCGAAACGCACGGCGCTCTCCGAGTCCGCGCGCGGACGGCTTCAAGGCGCCCGCTGCGTCTGCGAACCCGCGCCGGATCGCTCTGAGCCTGTCTGCGCGGGCCGTCGGGTGTCGCTGCGCGCCCCACCCGGCGCCGGCGATCCGCCGGAGGGCGCCCCGGCGCCTGGCGAGTTGCCAGACGCCGGAGCATCTTTCCCGGACCCTCCGCCGGGGCCAGTCTGCGAATCGCTCGCTGGCCTCTGGCCTGGCTGCTCAGCCGGCTTGTCACCGGCCTTCTCTCCCTCCACTCCGGCTGCAGCAGCCTTGCCATTGTTCTTGTCGCCGTCGCGCACCAGATCGACGCCGCCGCGGCGAGTGGCGTTCGCGCCCAGCGTGCCGGTTCCGGCGACGCCGGACTCCGCCGGCTGCTTCGCCGGTTCACGCGGCTGCGCCACTTCATCGAGCACGCGAATCTCGACGCGAGCGTTCTTGGCGTCCTCGGCCGCGGTCTCCGGGAACGGCTCGACGCGCTCGCCGCTGCCGGCCGAGATCACGCGCAGGCGCGACCAGTCGATGCCGCCCGCCGCCAAGCGCCGCGCAGCCGCAAGCGCACGATCGGCTCCAAGCGTCATCGCGGCCTCCGGGTCGCCGTAGGCTTCACTGGCGCCCACGTGCCCACGCACTTCGATCACCGTCGCCTGGCCGCGGAGCTGCTTCGAGATCTCCGCAAGCGTCTTGCCGGCCGATTCGCTGATGGAGGCCGAGCGCGCCGGGAACATGACGCTCGTGCCGCGTCCGAAGTGATCGCTCTTGCGCACGCTCTGGACGTTCTGATCCTTGCCCTTCGTGCCCTCGTCCTTGCTCTCGCCTGCGCCGCCGTGCTGCGACTGGAGGATGCGCTGGATCAGGAGCTGGTCGCGCGGATCGCTCGACGTGACGTCGACGTCATTGTGGAACGCCTTCCGCACGGCGATCGCGAAGTCGATCATGTCGGGCTGGGGCGCGACGCCTTCGGACTGCTCGCCGCCACCGCCGGCGTTGCCGCCCTTCGGCTGCGCGTTCATCGCGAACATGATGACGAAGAACCCCATCATGAGCATGACCATGTCGGCGAAGGAGATCAGCCACTCGGGCGCACCCTCGTGACCTTCCTCGTGGCCGCCGCCGTGGCCGCCGTGATGCTTCTTGTGCTTCTTCTTGCCTCCGTGGCCGTCGCCATGGCCGTCGCCCTTGCCACCGCCGTGGCCGTCACCCTTGCCACCGCCGTGGCCTCCGTCCTTTTCCTTGTGCTCAGCCATGGGTGGGCTCCTGGTGATCGATTCCGAAGTCGACGGATGCGTGTTCGTGCACTGCGTGGACTCAGGCGGCGACGTTCATCTTCATGCGGACGCCTTGCGGGATGAACGCAAGCATCTTCTCCTGGGTGGCGCGTGGGTTGTCGCCGGCCTGGATCGAGAGGATGCCCTGCAGCATCATTTCGCGGGAGAGGATCTCCTCGCCCGATCGCGTCGCGAGCTTGTCGCCCATCGGACCAGCGACTGCGTTCGCAAGCACGGTGCCGTACATCGTCGCGACGACCGCGATCGCGAGCATCGATCCGAGCGTCGCGATGTCGCCGCCGAGGTTGCCGAACATGCCGACCTGTCCGATCAGCGTCGCGACGAGGCCGTAGCCGGGCGAGTAGAGCTTGATGAGGTCGAAGAACTTCTTGCCGTTCTTGTGACGCTCCTGCATCGCCATGACCTCGAGCCGAAGCGTCGTCTCGATGATCTCCTCGTCGGTGCCGTCGACCGCCATGCGGAGTCCCTTCGAGAGGAAGGGATCGTCGATCTTCTCAATCTCGCCTTCGAGGGCAAGGATGCCGTCGCGGCGCGCCTTGTCCGAGAGCGTGCTCATGATCTTGACCGTCTCGAGCGGCGACAGGCCCTTGTTGAAGAAGAAGCGCCGGCAGTAGCCGGGGATCGACTTGATGTTCTCAAGCGGCATCGCCATGAGAATCACCGAGACGGTGCCGCCGAACACCATGATGAAGCCCTTCGGCGAATAGAACATCATCAGGTTGCCGCCCGACGCCATCACGCAGACGACGGCGCAGCAGAGGAATCCGATGATGCTTCCGATGAGGGATGCCTTGTCCATATCCTTCGCCTCCTCGCGCGGGCAGTCACGTGCACCGGCTGTCGTGCGAGATCACTCCGCACAGGAACTCCGACTTGCCGTCGAGATCGGCAGAAACCGCAGGCTCCATCCGACCCAGTTCCGTGGAATCTCCGGGCGGAGTCCGTCTGTGCGGGTTGATCGGGTGGTCGCGTCTCGGGAGGCGCAGGCGGTGTGGCGAAGTCCGCGAAGAAGCCCTATCGTGACCCTTCCCGCTGCGCGACCCCCCGAATCCCACCCGAAATGGAGCCGATTCCCACAACCCGACTTGCCCGCGATGCGTCCGGTCCACGGCCGCTTGTGGTGGTCACGGAGCACCTTGCGGACGAGGCAGCGGACTGGCTGGCGGAGCGGTTCGACGTCGAGCGCTGCGGCGTCCATGACGATCGGTTCGGCGAGCTCGCGCCCGAGATCGAGGCGCTCGTGATCCGGACCTACACCAAGGTCGACGCGGCGCTCCTGGCGCATCTACCGCGGCTCAAGGTGGTCGGACGGGCGGGCGTCGGAATCGACAACATCGATCTCGCTGCGTGCAAGGCGCGCGGTGTGCAGGTGATGTCGACCCCCGACGCGAACACGCAGGCGGTGGTCGAGTACGTGCTCTGCCTCATGTGCGACGTGCTGCGACCGCGGCTCTTCCTCGAGGACGCGGTCGAGAAGGACGAGTGGAACCAGATCCGTCAGGACGTGGTCGGGCTGTGGCAGATGGACGAGCTTGTGCTCGGGATTCTCGGCCTGGGGCGGATCGGGAAGCGCGTGGCCGAAGTCGCGCGGGCGATCGGCTTCACGGTGATCTACCACGACATCGAGGAGATTCCAGCGGAGCGGCGCGCGGGCGCGGAGCCGGTGACGCTGTCACGGCTGTTCGCAGAGAGCGACCTGATCTCGATCCACATCGATGGCCGTCCGTCGAACCGTGGCTTCGTGTCGCGCGAGTTGATCGAGTCGATGCGGCCCGATGCGAACCTCATCAACACCGCGCGCGGCAACGTGATCGACGCGCAGGCGCTGGCCGAGTGGCTTCTGCGGAACCCCGCCGCCGCCGCGATGCTCGACGTCCACGAACCGGAGCCGTTCGGCGAGGACTATCCCCTGCTCGAGGTGCCGAACGCGTACCTCGCACCGCACCTCGCGAGCCGCACGATGACCGCCATGGACAACATGAGCTGGGTGGTGAAGGACGTGGCCGCGGTGCTCCAGGGCCGCGCGCCGCGGTTTCCGGCGTGGTGAGGGGGGCGGCCAGCTAGAGCGTGTTATGCACTCATTGCAAAACACCGCGCAAGCATGATGCACGCAAACACTGCGAAGTGAAGCCCCGCGACCGTCTTCGGCAGCCGCTCGAAGTCCTTGGCCAGCCTGCGGAAGCGCGTCATCCACGCGAAGCTCCGTTCGACCACCCAGCGCCGCGGCAGCAGCACGAAGCCGCGCTTCGCCTCCGACAGCTTCACGACGTGCAGCATGATCCCGTGGTCTTCCGCCCCGACCTTGAGATCATCCTGCGCCTGCTCGCCCGTGTAGCCCTGGTCGACGTACGCCAGCTCGACGTTCTGCCCCGTCGCCTTCTGCACGGCCTTCGCGGTGCGCCGCACCTGCGAGCGGTCCTGCTTGTCGGCGGGCGTCACGTGCAGCGCCAGAAGGTGCCCGAGCGTGTCGACCGCGATGTGCACCTTCGAGCCCTTCTTGCGCTTCGCCCCGTCGTACGCGCCGCGGTGGCCGCTCTCGGGCGTGCTCTGGAGCGTGCGGCTGTCGATGACGACCGCCGTCGGGTTTGCCTCGCGGCCTGCCGCGATCCGCAGGATTTCCCGCAGGTCGTGCACCATCTCCTCGAAGACGCCGGCCTTGATCCAGCGCTGGACCTGCTGGTAGACGGCCGCCCACGGCGGCAGGTCGTTCGGGATCATGCGCCACGGGGCACCCGCGCGCACGACCCAGCGGAAAGCGTTGTAGATCTCGCGGAGATCGTGCTCCCGCTGCGATGAATCCTCGCGGATCAGCGCGAGATACGGTGCGACGAACTCCCACTCGTCATCCTTGACGTCCGATGGATACGGCTTCCGTGCCATGCACTGTCATCGGCAAGACGGGGCGGGAGTGCATAACACGCTCTAGAGGGAATGAAGGCTTCGCAAACGCTTGTGCCATATGGCAATAGCGCAGTTTGCGCCATATGGCTTTTCAAGAACCAAATGGCGCGAAATCCGGCGCGCCCCCGAATCTTGTTCTCGGATCCGCCTGTTTTCGGGATGATTCGCGACGCGAAGCGTCGCCGCTCAGTTACTTCCGCTTCCCGAGCGTCCCGGTCGCGCCGAGTTCCTCGGCGATCCGCAGCAACTGGTTGTACTTCGCGTTGCGGTCCGACCGGCACGGCGCGCCCGTCTTGATCTGGCCGCAATTCGTGGCGACCGCGATGTCGGCGATGGTCGAGTCTTCCGTCTCGCCCGAGCGGTGCGACAGGATCGCGCGGTAGCCAGAGCGGTGCGCGAGGTTCACCGCGGCGAAGGTCTCGCTGAGCGTCCCAATCTGGTTCACCTTCACGAGGATCGCGTTGCCGCAGCCTTGGTCGATCCCCTTCTGGAGGAACTTCGAGTTCGTGACGAAGAGGTCGTCGCCGACGAGCTGGATCTTGCCGCCGAGCCGGTCGGTCAGCTTCTTCCAGCCCGACCAGTCGTCCTCCGCGAGTCCATCTTCGATCGAGACAATCGGGAACTTCGCGCACCAACTCGCCCACATGTCGATGATCTCGTCGCTCGAGGCGATACGGTCGGGGTTCGACTTGAAGAAGCAGTAGCCCTGCTTCCCCTTCGCCTTCGCCTCGTTCGAGAGTTCGCTCATCGCCGGGTCAAGCGCGATGAAGATCTGTTCACCGAGCTTGTAGCCCGCCTTTTCGACCGCAAGCGCGAGGAGTTCGAGCGCCTCTTCGTTCGACTTGAGGTTCGGCGCGAAGCCGCCCTCATCGCCGACCGCGGTCGAGAGGTGCTTGTCGTGCAGCACCTTCTTGAGCGCGTGGTAGCACTCGACGCCCGCGCGCAGCGCCTCTTCGAAGTCGAAGAACCCCCACGGCTGGAGCATGAACTCCTGCATGTCGACATTGCTGTCGGCGTGCTTGCCGCCGTTGAGCACATTCAGCATCGGAACGGGCAGCGTCTTCGCCGCCACGCCGCCGAGGTAGCGGTAGAGCGGCTGGCGCGTCGCCGCAGCAGCCGCGTGCGCGACCGCCATCGACACCGCGAGCGTGGCGTTTGCGCCGAGGCGCGACTTGTTCTCGGTGCCGTCGAGCTCGAGCAGCACCGTGTCGATCCCCTCCTGGTCGATCGCGTCGAGCCCGAACACCGCAGGCGCGATCTCATCGTTCACGTGGTCGACCGCCTTGGTGACGCCCTTCCCGAGCCAGCGCGTCTTGTCGCCATCGCGCAGCTCGACCGCCTCGTGCTCGCCGGTCGACGCGCCAGAGGGCACCGCCGCGCGGCCACCGACGCCGTTCTCGAGGACGACCTCGGCCTCGAGCGTGGGGTTGCCGCGGGAGTCGAGGATCTGACGGGCGTGAACGGACTCGATGGCAAAAGTAGACATGGGCGGGTAGCTCCGGATTTGAACCGAAGTCTACCCGCCCACTTCAGATACGGGCAGGCGTCATACCCCGCTTACGGGCAGCCGCCCCATGCGGCGAGGAGCGCGCCAAGATCGGCGCTGTCGACCTCGCCACTCTCGTCGAGATCGGCCGCGCAGACGCCCGAGCACGGGCCCCACGCGCTCAGCACGACCGCGAGGTCGGCCGAGTCGACCGAGCCGCTGCCGTCGAGGTCCGCAGGGCACGCATCGACGCAGGGATCGATGATGCCGATGCCCGAGCCAGGGCCGCCATCGCGGGCAGCGAGGTATCCGACGAGATAGAGCGACTCCGCCCCGTCGCCCTCGATGTCCGCCACGACGCCGAGCGTCGCCGCGCCTCCACCAAGAGAGGCGGCAGCCACGGTCCACGCCGCGTTGTCGTACCGATAGAGCGATGCATGGACGTACGAGAACGGATCGTAGCCCTGGAGGAAGACCGACTCGACGCCATCGCCGTCGTCGTCAAACCGCAACAGGCCGACGCCGGCATCCCATGAGACCTCGGATGAAACATCGGATGGCCCGAACGGAACCCATGCGCCAGACTCGTAGCGCAGCGCGAGCCCGATGCCACCGGGCACAGAGAACTGTCCAAACGCGAACAGCGACTCTACTCCGTCGCCGTCATGGTCGAACACCTGCAGCCTGAACACATGGCCCTGGGTGATGCTGCCGAGGTTCACCCACGAAGCGCCGTTCCACTTGCGCACGCGCTGGCCGAAGCTTGACGGGTCGGATCGGCCGAGCCCGGCGATCAGGCTCGGGACGCCGTTTCCATCGTCGTCGAACATCACCGCAGAGTTGACCGAAGAGTTGACCGAATTGCTCGAGCCCGGGTTGAAGCCCGCCCATGTCGAACCTGTCCATCGTGCGAGCCTGCCGATCGCGGCACCCGCATACTGCGTGAAGTACCCGCCGGCGAACAGGCTCTTCTGCCCGTCGATGTCGTGGTCGAGCGCCGAGAGCGTCTCGACCTGCGCGTTGAACGACGCGCCGAGCTGTGTCCAGCTGCCGCCCGACTTCGACGGCATGTACACCGCGATGGTGCGGATGGCGCTCTGCGAGCCGTCCGATGCGCCGATGTCGCCCGCGCCATAGAGCGACGGGATGCCGTCGCCATCGAGGTCGGCGACGAGCAGCGCATCGACGCCGCCCGTCCACGGATTCGCGATGGGCTGCCACGATGCGCCGTCAAAGGCGGCGAGCGCCGGGGCAGACACAGTCCCGGCCCGGCTGAACACGCCGCCCACGATCAACGACGGAATGCCGTCGCCATCGTGGTCGAAGAGAACGGAGGCGGATGCCGCGTCGTTCAGGCCGAGGGTCGCTGCGGATGTACCGATCGCGTTCCACGACGTGCCGTTGAACGCGGCCGCGCGGTTCACGACCTCGGTTCCCGCCCGGACGAAGTTTCCGAACGCGACAAGTTCGTTCGCGCCGTCGCCATCGACGTCGTGACCGACGAGCGAGGAGTAGCCGGCATTCACCAGACCCCCGCCGACCTCGGTCCAGGCCTTGCCGTCCCAACGCGAAATGTTCGCGATAGACGAGGTGCCCACGCGGTCGAAGACTCCTGCGGCGACCAACGACGACCCGCCGCCATCACCGAAGGCGATCGCGGAGACAAGGGTCACGGCGCCGCCGGAGGTCTCCGTCGAGAAGACGCGCAGGAACCGCTCGCCGAGCGGTCGCCAGGCGTTGCCGTCGTAGGCGACGACCTGCGGACCCGAGTCTTCCGGCCACGCGATGAAACGCGAGGCCACGAGCTCGGGCACGCCATCGCCATCCGTGTCGGCGGAGCACATCGACTGGATCGTGTCGGCGACGAGCGGCGTCGCCGAACCCATCGCCGACGACCACGCCGCGCCATCCCAGCGCGCCATGCCCGCGGCGATGGACGCACCCGACTGGCTCACGATTGCGCGGGCGAAGAGTTCCCTGCGCCCGTCGCCGTCGGAGTCGTGCGCGGCGATGATCATGTTGGACCAGTTCGTGTTCCCGTTGGTGATCGTGTACTCAGGAGTCAGGTTCGCCCAGCCGGCCGCGGTCCAGCGGACGAGCGGCCCAGGCGGCGACGACGACGGGGAGCCCAACCACACGGTTCCGATGAGGCTCGGCCCCTTGGCGCCATTTTCATCGATGAGCACTGCGTTTGTAATGTTGACCCCGGTCGAGTGGCCGACCCAGAGGGAGCCAGTCCATTCGAGGATGCTGTAGCGCGGGCCGCCGGCCTCGAGCTGCATCGACCCAAGCAGAATGAACGAAGGCACTCCATCGCCATCGAGATCGAAGCGCTCGAACTTCGCGACGCTTCCCGTGAACGACGGCCCGAACGGCTGCCAGCGCCCGTCGACAAGGCGGACGAGGCCCGAGTAGCTGATGCCGGACGCGGCGCCCTCGCCCGCGGCGAACAGCGTGGGCACGCCGTCGCCGTCGTGGTCGATCGACGCCGCTGCGGCCGGCGGCGCGTCGAAGCCGAGGGCGATCTGAAGCCCGTCGCGCCATTTCAGTTCCGTGCAATCGGCGTGGAGTGGAGCGGCGATCAACGCGATCGCCGACAGGCCAAGGCTGGCGTGCTCCAGAATCGTGGAGCCGCCCTTGCGGAGTGGATGAGCCATGGTTGACTCAGCCTTTCTGCGGGATACACCCGCATGGATCGCCTCTCAGCGGACACGGCGAAACAAACAGCCGAATGCAACGTGGTTTGTGCAAGTCCGCGCGATCGATTGTTCGACTCCCGAAGACATGCAACGGCGGGGAGTCGTGGTTGAGCGCTGGCGGGAGAGAAGGCCAGCAGAGCCGTCAGGAGCAGCCTATCGGCATACGCAGGAATTCGAAACAGATTCCATATGGAATCCTAGATTTTCTCCCGCCGTGAGTCTTGACGCGCCCGGATGGTTCGCGACGGCGCTCGAGCCCTCTCTGTGAAGGGCGCGCGACTTCGCGAAAATCTCCAAGCGCGTGTACGGAACCGAAAAACACCGCCTCTTTGACGCGGGGGTGCGTCGTCACAGAGTGCAGGCGCCGGTCACGCGTAGCTGTGCAGGCCCGTGATCACGAAGTTGATCACGATCCAGTTGAAGAGCATCACGGCAGCGCCGATGATCGCAAGCCACGCGGTCCACATGCCCTTGTCCTTCGCCTTCAGGCGCACATGGACGAGCACGAGGAACACGAGGAACGTGTTCAGTGCGAACACTTCCTTCGGGTCCCAGCCCCATGGCCGGCCCCAGGAGTGGTCGGCCCAGATCGCGCCCATCACGATGCCCGCCCACAGGAGGACGAACGAGACCTCCATGAGCACCATGGTCACGCCGTCGAGCACCTCGCCGAACGCAGCGCGGCCCTCGACCATGCGCTGCTCGCCGTGCGGGCCGGCCACGATCAGACTCGCGGCGCCGCCGACCTTCGCGTAGGTCGCCGCGCCTCCGAACGCGCGGTGCACGATGTAGATGCCCGCCGAGACCGCGGCCATGAAGATGAGCACGTAGCTGAAGATGATCACGTTGGTGTGGATGTAGAGCCACACGTCGTGCAGCACCGGCATCATGTTCGTGATGTTCGGGTTGAGCTGAACGGGCAGGAAGTGGGCGGCCATCATCGCCACCATGGCGCTCACCGCGCCACCGAGCGCGAACAGCCCGCGCATGGCGGTCTTGCGGGTGAACCACTCGATCACGATCGCGCCGAGGCAGCCGAACCACGCGCTGGTGGTCACCGCCTCGAACATGTTGGAGTTCGGCCAGCGATCCGCGATGTACCAGCGCAGCAGCACCGCGAAGGTGTGGAGCAGCACGGCGATCCAGAAGATGCCGAAGCCGATCCACATTGCCTTCGGCCACTTCCACACGAAACCGAGGAGCAGCATCACCGACGCCGCCATGTAGACGAGCCACACCCGAGTCATGTGGTCGTTCTGGAAATACCAGTATTCCCATGAAAGCCGCGTCTGGTCGGGATAGTTCACCGGGTCGATCGCGGGAAGTTCGGCGGCCAGCCGGCGCACCGCTTCGTTCACCTGCTCGGGCTTCACGGCCAGCCATCCGTTGACAAGCGCACGCCACGCGTCGGCGATCGCCGCCCGCTTCTCAGGCGAGAGGTCGGCCGGAGGCTCCGTCTTCTCGGCGAGGAGCAGCATCGATCCAGGCACGGGCTCCTTCGCGCCGTCGGCGAACATCACGTCGGAGATCGTGTGCCACTGCCTGTCGGTGGCGCCGTCGCCGCGGGGAATGATGCGCAGCTGCGCCAGAAGGAACGATGGATCCTTCACCGTCAGCGCGCTTGACACAGCGTCGACGGTCTTTGCGGTGCGGATGAGGTCCTTGCGCATCTCGCGCAGCACGTCGATCGCGGGCTGGCGGCGGAGCAGCGTCTCGCTGATCAGGCCGCTCTCCTCGAACGCCTTCATGCGGCGGACGAGTTCCGCCTGCTGCTCGGGGGTTCCGGTGTTCGCGGCAAGCAGCGCCTCGATGATGCGCTTGCGCGGTCCTCCGCCCTTCACGAAGATCACGTCGGCGTCGCGGTAGCCGTCGGGCCGGAAGAGCATGTCGAGATATGTGAAGAGCGGTTGCTGTCCGCCGATGTCGCGGGGGCCGCTGACGAAGCCCATCATCTCGTGCGCGAAGCTCGAGAAGCTCTTGATGCGGCCGTCGTTCTGGACGGCGATCGTTCCGAGCGGGCGGAGATCGACCTGCTCCATGAAGCTGCCGGCGGGCTTCGGTTCGTCCGCCCGCGCGGGCGACGCCGCGACGCCGAGCGCCGAGACAATGAGGAGAGCAGATGCGAGCACCGTGCGCGCCGCCGGGGCGAGGACGGAGATGGTGTTCCACGAGAAAGTCATGCCTTTGCTCCTTCCGCTCCGCGGCCGCGCGCGAGGCCGGCGAGGACTTCATCCTGCCGGCGGCGCTTGATCACAGGCTTGATGTAGAACGCGTAGATCATGCCGATGACGGCGATGCAGCAGCCAAGAAGCTGCGTGTAGACGCCGTTGCGATTGCCAACGCCAAGCACCGTGTAGTTGAGCCCGAGGCTCGGCGTGTTGCCCGACGCCTCGGAGGTGTCTGGCGGATCCCATTGCGACTGGAAGTACCAGTAGCCGTCGTGCTCGATCGGGTCGTTCACGCTGACCTCGCGCGGCGCCGACCACTCCGCGTCGCCCTCGTCCTTGAAGCGCAGCCGACTGGTGTAGTCGCGGATGGTGCCCTGCCGGCCGGTGAAACCGCCGACGTGCGCCGTCAGCACGAACTCCTCGAGGCTGATCTTCGTCTCGAGGGGCAGCCGCTGGCGCGAGAAGAGGAGCTCGACCTCGCGGCCATCGGCAAGCTTCATGACGTGCGGCTCGTAGGGCGAGCGGCGCAGCACGCGGTCCGGCCCGTCGAACACCCAGCGGTTGAACTGGATCCACCTCGGGTCGACGCCCGGTGCCGTGATGCGAACCTGAGAGAAGA
>JBIKXP010000245.1:0-4482 GCA_044355685.1 Phycisphaerales bacterium | reverse complement strand
AATACGCCGCGATGATCCGCGCGGCCCGTCAACCGAACCTCGAGCCGAAGCTCGTCGAGCTTCTGACGCGCGCCGGGCGTGCCCGCGGCGTCGCTGTGACCGCGCTCGACCAAGTGGCGGGTGATCTCGAGGCACTGGTCTCCGTCATGGGCGAGGGCCTCGCTCCCGAGGCGAATGCGAGGGATGCGCAATGACGGAACGTCGATCGATCGCCACGCTTCTCGAGGGCGCGCGCGCGGCGTGCGCAAGCGCCTGGCGCGTGCGTTCGCTGGTGATCGCCTCGACGCTCCTCTCGGCAGTCGGCCTTGCTGCGTCCGAGGCGAGACTCGCCCACGCCGCTACGACTGTCGAGGCTTCGTCGCCGGCGCAGGCGCGCGCGGACCTCGAGGCGACGTGGGGCGCGCGACTCGCGCAGCTCGATCCGCTCCGGCCGCTTGACTACCTCGAGCTTGGCGAGGAGGTCGCCGACCTTGCGAGGACCGACGACGAACGGGTTCTCGCGCGCCAGTTGTTCGGGCTTGCTGGAGCGCTTGATACAGCGCGGCTTGGGCGAAGCGCGATGCTGGCGATGGCGTCGCTTGCGACCGACGCCGGCGAGCGCGAGCGTGCGCTTGCGGCCGCGGAGCTGGTGGGCGGACGAGGCGCCTCGCGCGTGGTTCAGTCGGTCGACCCCGTGCAGGTCGAGGCGCTCTCGCGCAGCTTCAGCTTCTACCGTCGCGGCGACGGCCGGCGCGCGCTGACGGCGCTCCGTCAAGGCGGCGCCGAAGCGCTTCTCGAGCAGATCGGTTCGCGACTGCCCGGTGGCGCCGAGGGCTATCGCAGGGAGTGCGAGGCGATGCGGACCAGCGGCGCGTTGCCGTTCGACTCGGAGATGGTGCGCCGCCAATTCGAGCTCGAGCTGGCGCTCCGCCGTGGCGAGCTGCGTTCGGTGTCGCTCGATGTCGTGCTTCATGGCGACGAGCCGCTGCTCGAGATCGACCTGAGCGATTCGCGCGCGCTCTGGAAGGTCGACCCCGCCCGAACGTGGTGGCGGGAGGGCGGTTGGCGCGACTCGCCGGATCCGCCGGTTCGGCCGAACGCGTCGCGCGGCACATGACGGGCGGCCCGACACGCGCGCAGCGCGCGCAACGCCCCGGCGAGACCGGGAACCACGGGGTCAAACAACGGGGCCAAACAACGGGGTCAAACAACGGGGTCAAACAACGGGGTCAAACAACGGGGTCCAACCACGCGATTCGCGCCGATGGTTCGCCTCTGTACACTCCGGCGATGTCTCGCGTCCGCCCCACGGCCCCCGTCTACCGCAACATCCTCGACTTGATCGGGAACACCCCGATGCTCGAGATCACCCGCATCGACACCGGCCCCTGCACGCTGTTCGTGAAGATGGAGTCGATGAACCCCGGGAACTCGATCAAGGACCGCATTGCGGTGACGATGATCGAGGACGCCGAGAAGTCGGGCAAGCTGAAGAAGGGCGGCCGCATCGTCGAGGCGACCGCAGGCAACACGGGACTTGCGCTCGCGCTGGTCGCGGGGCAGAAGGGCTACCGTCTCACAGTGGTCGTTCCCGACAAGATGAGCGACGAGAAGATCTCGCACCTGCGCGCGATGGGCGCCGAGGTGGTGCTCACGCGCTCGGACGTCGCCAAGGGCCACCCCGAGTACTACCAGGACGTCGCCGAGAAGATCGCGAAGGATGACCCGGACGCGTTCTACGCGAGCCAATTCACGAACGAAGCGAACCCGCGCGCCCACTACGAGACGACCGGCCCCGAGATCTGGGAGCAGATGGAGGGGAAGATCGACGCCTTCGTGGCCGGCATCGGCTCGGGCGGCACCGTCAGCGGCGTCGGCAAGTACCTGAAGGAACGCAATCCGAAGTGCGAGATGGTGCTCGCCGATCCGGTCGGATCGATCCTCGCGCCGCTCGTCAACGAGGGCAAGAAGGTCGATCCCGGCTCGTGGCTCGTCGAGGGGATCGGCGAGGACTTCATTCCATCGATCTGCCACCTCGAGCTCGTCTCCAAGGCGTACGCGATTCCCGATGCCGAGGCGTTCCACACGGCGCGCGAACTCCTGAAGAAGGAAGGCGTGCTCGCGGGCTCGTCGGTCGGCACGCTCTTCGCCGCCGCGCTGCGCTACTGCCGCGAGCAGAAGGAGCCGAAGCGCGTCGTCACGCTCATCTGCGACAACGGTGCGAAGTATCTCTCGAAGATGTTCAACGACTTCTGGATGGTCGACAACGGCTTCATCCAGCGGCCGACCTACGGCGACCTGCGCGACCTCGTCGCGCGGCGGCACCTCGAGCGCGAGGACTTCTGCCTGACGCCGGATCTGCCGGTCGTGCAGGCGATCAAGCGCATGCGCATGTACTCGATCTCGCAGATGGCCGTGCTCGATGAGAAGGACAAGGTCGTCGGCATCCTCGACGAGAGCGATGTGCTCATGGCGCTCGTGCGCGACCGCGACTACGCGAAGCACCCGGTGCGCGACTACATGACGAGCCGGATCGAGACGGTGCGGCCGACCGCGAGCGTGAACGACCTGCTTCCCATCTTCCGCGCCGACCGAGTCGCGATCGTCGCCGACGAGAAGCACTTCTACGGCCTCATCACCAAGATCGACCTCATCAACTACCTGCGCAAGCAGCTCTGAACGCGCGACCGAAGGCAACGCACATGGCACACACTCCCGCGCATCTCGCGACCGACTGCATCCACGGCGGCCAGCACGCCGATCCGACGACCGGCGCCGTCATGCCGCCGATCTACACGAGCTCGACGTTCATCCAGGAATCTCCCGGCGTCCACAAGGGCTTCGAGTATTCGCGCAGCCACAACGAGACGCGCTTCGCGTTCGAGCGCTGCATCGCGACGCTCGAGCGCTCGGGGCTTTCCGAGGCCGATGAGCGCACCTGCGGCGGATTCGCGTTCGCGTCGGGCCTCGCGGCGATCGCGACCGCGCTCGAACTGATGGACGCGGGCGACACGATTGTCTGCATGGACGACGTCTACGGCGGCACGAACCGCCTGCTGAACCGCGTGCGCAAGCGAAGCGCCGGCTACAAGGTGGTGCACGTCGACCTCTCCGACCTCGCGAAGGCCGAGGCCGCGATCCGCGAGCACAAGCCGAAGATGGTCTGGCTTGAGACGCCGACGAACCCGACGCTGAAGCTCGTCGACATCACGGCGGTGTGCGCGCTGGCGCGCCAGGCCGGCGCGATCTCGGTGGTCGACAACACCTTCGCGACGCCGATGCTGACGCGGCCGATCGAGCTTGGCGCCGATATCGTGATGCACTCGACCACGAAGTACGTCGGCGGCCACTCCGACACCGTCGGCGGCGCGCTTGTCACGGGTTCGAAGGAGATCGCCGAGAAGCTGCGCTTCATGCAGAACGCAATCGGCAGCGTCATGGGCCCCTTCGACGCATACCTCGGCCTGCGCGGCCTCAAGACGCTGCACGTGCGCATGGAGCGACACTGCGCGAGCGGTCTCGAGATCGCGACGCGGCTCGAGAAGCACGCGAAGGTGTCGAAGGTCGTCTATCCGGGCCTCGCGAGCCATCCGCAGCATGCGCTGGCCGCGAAGCAGATGCGCTTCGACGGCAGGCCTGCGTTCGGCGGCATGATCACGATCTTCCTGAAGGGCGGCCTCGGCGAAAGCCGGCGTTTCCTTGAGAACGTGCATCTCTTCGCGCTCGCCGAGAGCCTCGGCGGCGTCGAGAGCCTGATCGAGCATCCCGCGATCATGACCCACGCGAGCGTGCCGGAGGCGATGCGCGCCGAACTCGGCATCAGCGATTCGCTGGTGCGGCTCTCGGTCGGCGTCGAGCATGTCGAGGATCTCTGGAAGGACCTCGAGCACGGTCTTTCGAAGGCCTGACGCGTGGAGGGCGATGCGCCCGCGGCTCGATTCGTCGTCGCGCGCGTGGGCGCGGAGGGCGATCCGTCGTCGTTCCTCGAGCTGCGGCGCGAAGGCGAGCGCGAGGGGCGTGGGGCGCGCTGCGATCTCGGTGCGATGTCGCTGAAGGGCGGTCGCGCCGAGGCGCGCGCGATGCCGATCGTGAAGGCGGTCGCCGACGCGCGCACGGTGGTCGACGCGACGGCGGGCTTCCTCGGCGACGCGTTTCTGCTGGCGGTGGCGGGCTACGAAGTGACGGCGATCGAGCGCTCGGCGCTCGTGTCTCTGCTTGCGAAGGACGGACTCGAGCGCGCGGAGCGCGACCCGCGCCTTTCGGAACTGCTTGGCGGACGGCTGAAGGTGGTGCACGCCGATGCGCGCGAGTGGCTTCGAGCGCGCGCCGGCACGGCGGAGGCGCCCGACGCCGTCGTGATCGACCCGATGTTTCCGCCGAAAAAGAAGAAGAGCGCGCTGCCGCGGAAGGAGATGGTGGCGCTGCGCGAAGCGGTGGGGGCGGACCTCGATGCCGCGGAACTGCTGGCGGCGGCGCGGGCGTGCGCGCGGAAGCGCGTGGTGC
>JBIKXP010000003.1:0-47422 GCA_044355685.1 Phycisphaerales bacterium | reverse complement strand
CTAGGCTCTGTCTGACGGATTCGCCGGGCTTCAATCCGCACGGCATCCCGGCTGGCGGCGTCGGGTTCAACTCGCCGTATCGCTGCGGATACGACTTCGTTTCCCCTCCTTCCCATCCTGGCGCCGATGCGGCCCTCGGGCCTTCGGCGATCCATCAGACAGAACCTAGACGGCGTACATCTGAGCGATGCTGGGGCGAGATCGCCGTTACCAGCAATCACAGCTTTCTCAGTGGCGCCAGCCACCCCGAGGAGCTTGTCCGCGAAGCGGCCAGGCTTGGCCACGCCGGCATCGCCTTGACCGACTTCGAGACTTTCGGTGGCGCCGTACGGGCACATGTCGCCGCCCGCGAGATCCATGTCGGCGATCGAGGTGGTCCGCAGGCAGGCGAGCGGCTTCGCTTGGCGCATGGGGTTCGCATGCGATTCTCGGTCGACGATGTACCCTCGGTGCAGTCGGTCGATGGGCACGCGCTCGGGAAGGGCGTATGGATCGGCGATGGCCAGACGGTCGATCTCCTGCTCTATCCGACCGATCGGGCGTCCTGGGGCGCGCTGTGTCGCCTGCTTACAAAGGCGCGAACACTGGCTCCCCAAGTCAGCGGAGATGAAACGCGGATTCGCGGGAACTTGCGCCCGGAGGACCGGCGACGGCGGCTTCCGCTCCATGACCTCGTCGAATTGCTGCATGAGCCCAGGCGTGGCGGCGATGGACTTCTCGCCGTGCTTTGTGCACCGCAGCTTCCGAGCCAGCGCGTGCTCGAGGCCGCGGAAGGGCTTTCGCGCCTGATGCCCGATCGATTTGCCGTGGCCCTGACGAGGGTCGATGATCCCGAGAGTGCGGCCGAGTCGGAACGATCATGCGTGCTGGCCGACGTACTTGATGTGCCGGTTGTCGCCTCGAGCGACGTCCGCATGCACGCACTCGTGCGCAAGCCGCTGCTTGACACGCTCGCGTGCATCAGGGACGGCGTGTGCATCGATAGGGCATCGCGCCAGGTCGCGCTGCACGCCGAACGCCGCCTGCGTCCGGTGGCCGACATCATGCGGCGATATGCGGATCGTCCCGACGCACTCGAGACGGCCTGGCGATTCCTTGACCGCGCCGCCGCCTTCTCGCTCGAAGAACTTCGGTACGAGTATCCCGACGAGGTGGTGCCGCAAGGGATGCCTCCGATGCAGCACCTGCGTGGATTGGTCTGGCGCGGAGCGCGGGAGCGGTACCCGCGCGGCGTCCCTGCGAAGGTCGCGCGTCAGTTCGAGCATGAATTCGCCATCATCGACGATCTTGGCTATGCACCGTACTTCCTGACCGTTCATGACATCGTCGCGTTCGCCCGGTCGCGCGGCATCCTTTGCCAAGGCCGCGGTGCCGCCGCCAACAGTGCGGTCTGCTATGCCCTCGGGGTCACGGCGGTCGATCCCGATCGAATCGACGTCCTGTTCGAGCGCTTCGTCAGCCGCGAACGGAACGAGCCGCCCGACATCGACATCGATTTCGAGCACGAGCGGCGCGAGGAGGTCATTCAGCATGTCTACGCAAAGTATGGGCGCGACCGGGCGGCGCTTGTCTGCGAGGTCATCAGCTATCGCGGCCGCAGCGCCGTGCGCGATGTCGGCAAGGCCCTTGGATTTGCACCGGATACGATTGATCGGCTGGCCAATGAGGTCGATCGGTGGGGGGGCGGCGGCCTCGGGGTGCGCGACGATGTCGCCGGCGGATCCTTTGATGTCGGCGTCGATCACGGGCTTCCAGAGTCGACGGGCTCGCGGCTTCGCGCGGCGGGCCTCGATCCTGAGGCGCCGCGCGTCAGGGCGCTCGTGCAGCTTGTCGGAGAGTTGCTCGGCTTCCCTAGGCATCGTTCCCAGCACGTCGGTGGGTTCGTCATCTCACGTTCGCCGCTTTCGGAGATCGTGCCGATCGAACAGGCCGCGATGCAGGATCGCACCATCATCGAATGGGACAAGGACGACATCGAAGCGCTCGGCATGCTCAAGATCGACCTGCTGTCGCTTGGCATGCTGACGGCACTCCGCAAAGGCATCGATCTGGTGAATGGCGACCGAGCGGCGCTGGGCGCAGGCGGTGTCGATTCGCGCCTCGATGATGCGCCTCCTGTCCGGCGCGATCTGGCGGACGTCAGTCCGCTCCAGCAGCCATCCAGGCCCGCCGTTTCCGTCGCCGCGGACGCCGGTCTCGGGGCACACGTCGACGCCACTCCACTTGTGTTCCATGCGATCCCGAGCGAGGATCCAGCGGCCTACGACATGATCTGCAAGGCAGACACCGTCGGTGTCTTCCAGATCGAGTCCCGCGCGCAGATGTCGATGCTGCCCAGACTCAAGCCGAGGCGCTTCTACGACTTGGTCATCGAGGTCGCGATCGTCCGCCCAGGGCCAATCCAGGGCGACATGGTGCATCCCTACCTTCGGCGCCGCAATGGAGAGGAACCGATCGTCTATCCAAGCGATGCCATCCGCACCGTTCTCGGCAAGACGCTCGGCGTGCCGCTCTTTCAGGAACAAGCCATGGCGCTGGCGGTCGTTGCCGCCGGGTTCACGGCAGGCCAAGCCGACGAACTGCGGCGGGCCATCGCGGCATGGAAACGAAGCGGCAACAAGATCGCCATGTTCGGCGAGGCGCTTGAAGGAGGCATGATCGCCCGCGGCTACACGCGTGAGTTCGCACAGCAGGTCTTCCAGCAGATCAAGGGATTCTCCGGCTACGGATTCCCCGAGTCGCACGCGGCCAGCTTTGCCCATCTCGTCTATGCAAGCGCGTGGCTCAAGCGACACCATCCGGCCGCCTTTACCACAGCGCTTCTCAACAGCCAGCCCATGGGCTTCTACGCGCCCGCACAGCTGCTCCGGGATGCCAAAGACCACGGGGTTGCGGTACGTGGCGTCGACGTGCACTGCTCGCGCTGGGACTCCACGCTCGAGCGGGGGCCGGACCCAAGCCCTTGGATCGCGGCCCCGACAGCGCCAGCACGCACGTTGTTCGAAGGATTCGGAACCCCAATCATCGGAGACGAGAGGCGCCTCGCGCAGGACGCTGCTGTATTCAGGATCGATGGAGCCAGCGTCGAACCCAGAATCGAGCGGCTTGACCGATCCGGATGCAGCCCGCTTCGCTGGCACGCCGTCCGTGCACGCGCCATCGAGCACGGTGTCGGTCCGTCGCCCTCCGCCCATATGCGCACGGTCCTCCGACGTGTCCACTCGAGAGGTCGCAGCATGATCGAGGATGCGTGGACCTGCGTCGATGACGTGTCCACCCTTCGCCACACGCACAATCACGCAGCGATCGAGGGGCATGATGGAACGCGCGAATCGCCCCGATGCAATCGCCCGGGCCGCCGCCCAGAGCCGCTATGCGCGCCCTCCGCTCCTGCAAGGCATCCACCGGACGCTGAACTTCGGCAGGCGGATTTCCTGAACGACTCGCCGCCTTCCGATTCACGACACGGCGCCGAACATTTTCTTGTGCCTTCACAGTCCGCCATCAGGCTCGGGCTTCGCATGGTGCGAGGGCTTGATCCGGAAGAGGCGCATCGGGTTGTCGAGGCCGTCGTGCGGCACGGGCCGTTTCGCAGCATCGCCGATCTGGCCGAGGCGTCGGAGGCGTCGCAGGCCACGTTACGCAAACTCGCGGCGGCCGATGCGTTCGGCTCCATGGCGCTCGATCGACAGCAGGCGATCTGGCAGATCATGGCGCTCCGAGATCGTGAGCGGCCGCTCTGGTCGTTTGGAACGCGTTCGGACACGGTCGACGCCGGAGTGGAGCAGCGTCCCGGATCCGCCTGCACGGGCGCAGGCGCATGCGCAGGCGCAGATTCGTGCGAGACGGAGCCCGCTCTTCCTCCTGTCACCGAGCTGTCGGCAATCGCCCGTGACTTCGAGTCGACCGGAGTGACGCTGAAGCGTCACCCGCTCGCCTGCCTGCGCGATCAACTTCAGAAGTTGCGCATCATCCCTTGCGGCCATCTCCGCGATGAACAGCGCGCACCGACAGGCAAGCGCGTGCGTGTCGCCGGGCTCGTGCTTGTCCGACAGCGTCCTTCGACCGCCAAGGGCATCGTCTTCATGACCATCGAGGATGAATCGGGCGTTGCGAATCTAATCTTCCGTCCCAAGGTCTACGAGCGGCTCAGGCAGTCTGTCCGAGGGGCGGTGCTTCTTGCCGTTGGAGGCAAGGTCGAGCGGAGAGATGGCGTTGTCCACGTCTTGGTGCAATCTGCGCGGGATCTCAGCGGTCATCTCGTCACGGAAACCTCCGCCATAACAACCCAGTCGAGGGACTACCGATGATCGTTCTCCGCGCAGATCGAAGGCGAGACACGTGCGCGCAGCCTCGGGTACGCTTTCCGCATGCACCGCGGCACCAGCGCCCTCCGCCAACAGATCGACTCGCCGACCAGTCTGCGTCATGCACGCAACGGGCGGTCGGAGATGTCGATCGTACGCTCGATCTTGTCGCTCTGGCCGAGCGTCGCGACGTCACCGGACGGGTCGGCCTCTGCATCGGCTGGCAAGACGGCGACCATCGCGTTGCTGGCTCTGGCAAGCGGGCTCGCCGTCGGGTGCGGAAGCGTCTGGGGAACAGACAATCCGCTGCTTCAGGAAGCACGCCCCGCCACGCCTTCGTCGCTGAGTGCGGCAGATGCCGCGCGCGAGCAAGGCAAGTTGCCGAGCTCCTCGCAGTCGGACACTTCCGGCAAGTAGATCTTCTCGTCTAGGTTCTGTCTGACAGATCGCCGAAGGCCAAGACTGATGGTCCTTGAAATCCGCATGGGCGCCCGGCCGGCAAGGAGGGGAAACGAAGCTGTATCCCGAATGATCCAACCACGCGATACGGTGGGTTGAACCCGACGCCGCCAGCAGGGATGTCGCGTGGATCGACGGCCGGGGATCCGTCAGACAGAACCGAGCTTCAGCCGACGGTTTCGGCGGTGCGGTCTGGATCTTGAACCCGGGTTCGTATTCTGCGCACGCCAAGTTCTACGCACGCCAAGCGTCCTCGAGAAGCAGCACGAGATACCGCACGAGATGCAGCACGAGATGCAGCACGAGATGCAGCACGAGATGCAGCACGAGGTGCAGCACGAGATACCGCACGAGATGCGGCACGAGATCTCCGCGAGGCACGCGTTTACCTGTCCGCCATGCACGCGCGGTACTGCGTCGATGCCGATTTCCGGCCCCGGCTTGTGCACGCCAACCAACGACTCAGCCTTCTGGGCCGAGCCGCCGATGTTCTTCCTCCTCGAACTCGGCCTCGCGGACATCCTTGCGCATCTCTTCCTTCGACTCGACGAGCTTCCGCATCCGCCGGAGCGCCGGGAACGCGACTGCGACAATGGCAACGACACCAAGCGTTCCGAAGCCACCGCTGACGACCGAGACGACCGGGCCAAACCACGACGCGACGAGTCCCGACTCGAACGCTCCAATCTCGTTCGAACACTCGATGAATACGCTGTTGACTGCGGTCGTGCGCCCCCGGAGCCCGTCCGGAGTCTTCATCTGCACGAGAACGTGGCGGATCACCACGGAGATGTTGTCGACGGCTCCGCTCACGGCCAGAGCGATCAGCGACAGCCAGAGCGAGGTGCTCAGTCCAAACACGATCATGCAGATTCCGAAGGCCGCGACGCTCCCGAACAGCGCCCGTCCGGCATGACGGAATCCTGGTCGTGCCGCGAGCCAGATGGCCATGAAGAACGCCCCGACGAAAGGAGCGGCGCGCAGCGCTCCAAGTCCGACGGGCCCGCAGTCGAGGATCTCCTTGGCGTAGAGAGGAAGCAGGGCGGTCGCCCCACCGAAAAGGACTGCGAGCAAGTCAAGCGTCAACGCGCCCAGGATTGTCTTCTCGCGCCAGATGTGGTGAGCGCCCTCGAACATGTCGCGGAGCCGTGGCGGCGCACCCGTGCGCTCCACCGGCCTCGGATTCAGGAACAGGGCCGCAACGCCCGCTCCAACGCAGAGGGCCGCCGTCACCAGATACACAAGCCACGCGCCTCCGATCGCAGCGATCAGCACGCCTGCGATCAGTGGACCCGCGACGGCTGCGAACTGGAAGAAGCCGGACTGCCATGCGATGGCGTTCTCGAACTTCGACATTGGAAGCAGCGACGGCAGCAGCGCTCCGCGCGCAGGCGCGTTGAAGCTCCGCACGCAGCCTGATGCAACCAGCAGGACAAAGAAGACCCACACCGGCGCCGCCGCCATGCTTGTGAAGGCCATTGCTATGGCAATGGCTCCGAAGCCGATCTGCGTTGCGGCGAGAATCTTCTTTCGATCGCCGCCGTCCACGATCGTGCCGGCGGGCAGAGTCAGCGCGATGACCGGAAGCGCCCGCGCGAGCCCCGTCGCACCGAGGATGAGCGCGCTCCCGGTCCGCTCGTAGATCTCCCAGCCGATCGCCGTCGAGAGCATCTGAAGCCCCATGCTGGAAGCCACGAAGGCTACCGCGAAGAACCGGTAGTTCGGTTCCCGCATGGCCGCGAACGCGTCATGGCGCCCGGGTGGTTCTTCCGAGCCCGTCGAGCGTCGGTCCTCATTGCCCGTGGTCACTCACCACCCGACTTCCGGAGTCCGAGCAGCCGGGCGGGGCACTCGTCACCGCAAACAGGAACCATCGACCTGCCCACGCGGCGCTTGATCCAGCGGTGATCCTGCTCACTGAACCCAGACTGGACAAGTTGCTTGGAGGTGCGCATCGGTCGCGAGTACTATCCCCGGAATGAACCGCGAAGGCAAAGACGGCGTCTCCTGCAGCTTCAGCGGCCCGATCCGCCGCGCCGCGCTCGCCGCGACGATCGGCGCTGTTGTCCTCTTCGGTCTCGGCTGCCAGAACCGCAAGGTCAAGGTCGAGATCAATGCGCAGGGCGATCAGGCAACCCGTACTTTCGCCACCAACGAGACGGACAAGCGGGCGCTCGATGCCGTCGAGCAGGCGTATGGTTCGCAGGCCGAGAACGACGCCGAACTCGGTCGCCGCTTCAAAGGCACGTTCGCCGAGGACATGTTGCCGTCCGAGATCGGGAACCGCGGCGCCATCGGGCGTCTCGACAGCACGCTCGGCTCGACGCGCGCCTACTACGAGCAGTTCGCGGATCGACGCGATGAGTGGACGGCGATGCGTGAGCGCGTCGAGGGCGGGATCCTCTGGATGCAGCTTTTCGGCCGGTTCATCGAGACGCGCCAGTTGAAGGACGACGTCGCCCGCGCCGAGTTCTCGAAGTGGTGGAACGGCGAGGCCATTCCCTTGGTCGCCGACGCCTACCTGATGTACTCGGGCATGCAGGCTGTCACCCAAGCGCAGCGCATCGGCGCCATGCCGCGGCGCTCCGAGGACTTCGGCCAGCGTACGCCGGACGAGTCGTTCCGAATCTCGGTCTTCCAGCCGCTCATCATCCTCTTCTCGGAGCGCGGATGGCTGAATGCAGACGAACTCGCTGCCGTCCAGTCGACGGGCATCAAGGGCATGGTCACCAAGCGCGAGCGACAGTGGCTCTCGGAGGAGGTGTTCGAGCCCGCGATCAACCGCCTGCTGGTGCGCTTCGACCCGTCTCGGAAGGACATGAAGCTCAAGGACTTCGCGCCCATGGGCCTCGAGTTCCTGCTGTGGACGAGGCTCTCGCGCGAGTACCGAGATCTGATCCTCGCCTCACCCGCGATTTCGGACCCGGTGAAGGCCGACGTGATCGCGGGCAAGTGGGACTTCGAGCTCCCGCCGCCGTTTGGCTTCCGACTCCTCGAGCGACCAAAGGTCACCGACGCTGAGGTCGTGCTTGATACGGGTGCCGAGCCGTTCTTCACGAACGGAGTGTGGAACAAGGAGGCGCAGCGCGTCGAGTTCAAGAGTGGCTTCTACGAAGCCAAGTACCGCTACGCGCCGTACAACCCGCCGTACTACGCGTTCTGGTCGCTGCCGTCCCAGCGTCAAGAATCCGTCTTCGGCGCGGTCATCCTCGAAGGCGACAACCTCGCGCAGTACTGCGCGTGGGAGACAGCCCTGACGGATGAGCGCAGGACCGAGTGGGTTGCGGCTCTCGATGCGCTTGCCGCGACAAAGGACCCGCTTCCCGCCTACGCGTTCATCGCAGCGCTCGAAGTTGAGCACCCGGCTCCGATTCCGCTTGCGAAGTGGGTGTGCGAGCGTGCAGGCAAAGAGTTGCCAGACGCCTTCCTCTCAAAGGAAGAGCGCGAGGCCCGCGCTGCGAAGCGAGGGGCACCCGCGCCCTTGGAAGGTTGACGTTCCTGCGGACAGGCGGTCAGAAGCCGACCGACGATCGCTGTCCCTGCTTGATGACGCTCGCCTCGCCCTCCCACACCGCGCGTCCGGTGGAGGTGTTGGTGAGGCTCATCTGCAGAACGTACGCAACTTGGCGCGTGCTGCCGGAGCGAGCGCGGTCCTCGATCAGCTTCGCCGTGAGGGTCGCGTCGGGAACGTTGTTCGGATTGACCTCGTTGTCGCGGCCGGACTGGAAGTCCTTCAGCGCTTGGGCATCCTGCGCGATCTTGTCTTCCGCGCGCCCACCGGGCCCAGCGGTCATGATGACCTCGCAGCGGCCCGTGTTCAGGAGCGAGATGCGGATCTTCTTCATGATGCCGTCGGTATCGAACTGCTGGGTGGTCGTGTTGATGACCGGATTCAGCAGGACGCCTGCAGGCTGGTTGGGAAGGCGGGCGAGGACGCCAGAGTTCACCATCGACTGCACCACCTGGTCGGCGAGCAGATTCCAGTCCTGAATGTTCATGCGGTCGGCGTTGACGACGAGGTCATTGCCCTTCGGATCGACGTACTGGGCCTTCTGGCATCCAGCGAGACCAATGGAGAGGGCGAGCGGAATCGAGACGGCGAAGGCGAGAGTTCGGGTGTTCATGTGGAAGCCTGTGGACATGCCTCGGTTGAGGCGGTTTGGCGATCGATGGTGGTGGCGGGAGTCAGGTGCCGAGGAGCTTGTGCGCAGGGTCTCACGGGGATGCCGACGGGGAACGCGCCGGCGTGTCTGCGCACGCGACAGCGCTCAGTACTGCTTATCGAGGAACGTGAGTCGCCACTGCACCGCCTGTGGCGACGGGGCGACGGAGGTCAACGTGATCGTCTCCTTCGGCTTGATCGTCACGCTCGTCAGCGATGACGTCGCGCTCGAGACGGGCATGCCGCCAGAGTCAGACCAGTCGAAGCGGTAGCTGAAGCGTTGCGTCGTCAGTTGATCGCTGTACACGTCGACGGCGACGCGCTTCATGTCGCCGTTGACCGTGCTCTCGCGCACGGAGACGATGTTCGCCTTGTAGTTCAGCCAGCCGTTGGTGACGATCTGCTTGAAGGGGACGGAACCGTCCGCGTTCGCAGTCCCCGTGGCCGTCGTGGTGTTCGCGGTGTTGCACGCCGAAAGGAGCAGCGCGGCGCCGACCGCGCCGACAAGCGATAGAGAACGCGTCACGTGAGGGAAGAGGTGATTGATGGGCTGCATGGAGGGGTTCCTGTCTCGAGTTCCCACGCCGGGCGCAACGGCCGTGTCGTGGAGGCTGTGTCGGGGAGGCTGTGTCGGGGAGGCTGTGTTGTGGAGGCTGTGCCGACCGCGCACCTGCGCGGCCGACCTGTCATTGGCTTGAGGGGCGACGAATGGTACGCACGACGGCCGGCACGCCGCTCTTTGGGATGCGGACATGGACGATCGTCTGGCCGTTTGATTCCGTCGCAATTGGACCGATTCTCTGACCATCGCCGAGTTCGATCTCGACCGCCCCGTCCGCCGGCGCGGCGACTCTGGCATACAGCACCTGCTTCGGGAGCGTGAGCCAGATCCGCTGATCCGCACTATTCGTCCCAATCTGATAGACCGCACCTGCGATTGCCGCCACCCACGCCATGTCGCGGTTCTGATCGGCGAACGCCTGCTGCGCGGCGTACGTCGCCAGAGCCTTGGTCGCGCTTGAGACGATGGTCATGGTGATGATCGCCGGGAGCCGCCGGTTGAAGTCGTCCGCGACAACGCGGTCCATGTCGGTGAGGACGCTCGACTGCGCGCTGAAGGATCCAGCGCGGACAGTGAAGGAGCTCGGCGCACCGTCTTTGAACTTCAGCACCGGGAAGTTCACTCCGACATATGGAACCTGGCGGATGAAGAGCGGGATGTCCAATCGGAACTCGTCGAGCCACGGCCCCATGCCGGACTCGACGATCACGTGAACAGTCGGAGGAATCGCCGCGCCAGCCGCTGCGGCCTCCGCGATCCGGGCGTCCTCCTCGGCGTGCGCCCGATCCGCCTCCGGAAGCATGCCGGCAACTTGGCGAAACGCGACGGTCGCTTGCCCCAGCGCCTCGGTCCGTCCGGTCCACTGGAACTGAAGCGCCTGCAGATAGGTCGAGTACGGGACCGCGAAGTTTGAGTATCCCTGCATGTCGCGGATCGGGCCGTACGCGGACTCGAGACCGCCCTTCACGGCGGGGTCCTCGGCCGCGGCGTTCGCGTCATAGCCCTCGCCAGTGGAGGTCTCGTTCGCCTTCTCCTCGAGCGCCTCGATTTCAGCGGCGTACTTCTCAGTCGCGTCGCGCTGCCATTCGAGCGCGCGCCTCAGGGACACGCCTGCTGCGTCGAGGTTGCCGCTCTCGAGGTGGTTGAGCGCCTGATAGGTCGTGCACATGATGCGGTCGTAGGGGCGACCGGTGTACCTGATGATCGTCTGATTGGTGAGGATCGCGGCGGCCTGCTCGGACACCCGCACCTCGGGAGCGTCGTCGAGGTACTCCCACATGCGTTCATCCGCTGCGCCAAACGCCTCGATGGAGCGTGGAATGTCGCCAGCAGCGGCGTACACCGCACCCGCCTCGAGCTCGTACAGCGTGCGATCCTTCTCGCTGTCCCTTCGGTCCGCGAGAAGGGGCTCTAGATCAATCGCTGCCTGCGCGTAGTTTCCGCTTTCGTAGGCGAGAATCACCGGCTTCATCCGAGATTGATGCGAACAGCCGGCAAGCGCCGCGGCTGCCAGTGCCACCAACACCCATCGACCGCAGACTCGTTGGAGCCGATCGTCCATCACCACCCCCAGGGCAGATTCTGCCAGAAGCTGTTGTTCTTGAACACCGGTGCTTCCTTGGTGTCGATCTTGGTGTCCGACTTGGACTCGCTCTTCACAGCGCTGCTGATGTCGATGGCGAACTTAGAGTTGCGGAAGAACTCCGCGTAGCCCTCCAGCACCTTCACCTCGGCGTCGGCGAGTTGCTGCGCCTGCTTCAGCTCTTGGAAGAACGCCGTCATCTCAGCGACGCGCGCGAGGCCCGCATCGGTCAGCTTCATCGCGATGCGGATTGGTCCGGTGCCAGGCTGAACGTTGATCGTGCCCTCGAAGGTCTCGAAATCTGGCCGGCTTACTCGGATCCTACGGAGCCCCTTCGTCGCCTTGACCGGATTGGGAGTCGAGCCGACCACCAGCCCGTCGATCTCGACGAGGAAGTCCGTGGGCTGCAACTTGAACGAGCCGCTTGCGATCGTCCATCGACCCTCTTGGTCCTTGACGATCTCCGGGATCGTGAAGTCCGAGGACGCGGCATCGATCTCAAGCGGCACGGCGACAAGAGACTCTGGCGCCGGGAGCGCACTCTTCTCGCAGCGCTTCTTCATCGCGGCCGCCATCTTGCCCGCGCTCTCGCGAAGGAGATCGGTCACGATGTCGCGCTCGATCGACAGATCCGGGGTCTGACGGACCGAGTCGCTTGCGCTCGCGACGCCTGTGGCGATCGTCGCGCCCTCGGCTCGTCCGAGGATGCGATACGACGCGTCGAGGCGGTAGCTCTCGACCTCCGACTGCACCCCGCGCGCAGGGTCGTTGAGGCGGCGACGATCGACCGACAGCGCGGTGATCGAGGCGACCAGGACGTAGTCGGCCCCCATCGACTGCGCGAGGCTCACCGCGGACGTGCTGTCCGAGAGGATCTTGTCGAGATCACGCACAGGGTCGATCGAACCAGAGCCCGCATTCGCACCTTTGCCCGCGAAGGCCTTCACCGCATTCAGCGAGTCCTCGCGGCTCATCGTCGCGAAGCATGCGCCGTCGAGCTCGCCGACGAGATAATCCTCGAACATCATGACCTTGTCGTCATCGATGCGGCGCTCACGGTTCCTGACGAAGATCGCAGCGACCGGCCGGCGCTCCGGCGTGGCGTCCGACTGGCCGCGGGCGGCGACCGGGGGGACAGCGGGGCCGTCGGTCGGCTTGCGTCCTGCGCCGATCGGGGGCGCTGCGTCGCCCTGCTGGATTCGCGTTTCCTCCGGCAGGACCGCGGCGGGCAGGAACATGCGCGGCGCCTGAGCATCGCTCCCGCAGCTTGTTCGGGCCGTCTTGCGGAGAATCGTGTTCTTGGCAACGCCGCGGTCGACGCCGCACACCTCGGCGCGCGAGAACTTCGGCGCCACCGAGATGACCCGGACAAACCCAATCGCGACTTCCTCGGATCCGAGACTTTCGCCGGTGTCAGGGTCGATCAGCTCCTCGCCTTGCGCGAAGGCCTCCCAGATCTCACCGACGGCGATCTCGGTTCCTTCGCCCCGGTTCAGCGTGACGACCCCATCGCGCACGACGAGAACCTTCGCCGGGAAGATGACGTCGGTCACCCTTTGGGCGATCCGATTGGCCATCCGGTCGGCGATCACGTTGATGACCGCTTCCGTGAGGTCGCCTCCCTTCTGATCGACGACGTACTGCGGGTTGTTCTTGAAGTCGAAATCCGTCAGTGTGAGACGCGCCGACTCGAGCAGCGTGCCCTTGGTCACGTCGTAGATCCGGCACACCGCGCTCAGGCGAATCTGACGCCGAGTCGCCTTCTGCCCGACGCCCTCGAAGTTCGCCGTCTGCACCTGATCCTGGAAGTCGTCGATCTGGACGACCGTGAGGTAGGGGATGCCCGCAAGCTTGAACGGCTTCGCGCGCTTCGGGTCGGTGAGGTCGTAGTTGCCTGAGTCCTGATCGCCTTGCTCCTTCAGGATCTTTGCGAGATCGCCATGGGCGCGAACCTCGAACTTCCGCGTGTTCTGGAGCGCATCCGAAAGCTTCGCATCGAGCCCCTCCACGATCTGCGCGAGTTCGTTCTGCTGCCCGTATCCCGCGACCTTCTCGACGACCGCTGGCAGGGCCTGCACCGCAGGCACGCCGACGGCGATGCGCGACGGGGTCGCGGGTTCGGCGGCGGCGGGTGGCGACTGATCGGTCTGGGCCAGTGCTGATCCAGCGAAGAGGAGGCTCAGTGCCAACCCAGCAGAACGCAGGCCGACGAGACCAGACGCGGGGCCGGACGCGGGGCCGGACGCGAAGCCGGACGCGAAGCCGGACGCGAGGCGGGACGCGAGGCGGGAAACGCAGCGGACGCAACGGACAATGAGATGATTTGTCATTGGAACCTCAGATCTCTCGACACCTATCCGGACGCGCGGGAAATGTACCCTTCGGAGGGAAGGCGCGAAAGTGTGAGATAGGTCATAATCGACAGTCCTGAGGCGATGAACATTCCAGCGGTCGGCGGCTGAGCCGGCGCCGCCGGAGGGCGCACGGGGGCCGGTGCCGAGGTCGCTGGCTGGACTCCGGCGTCTGCGGAGTCCGAATCCAGCGGCGAACGCGCCACCCAATCCGCAGTTTCCAGCATCCGAGCCCCGCACCGAAACACCCATGCACGCAGCCCGACTCCTCCTCGACTCCATTCTCGACTACGCGGGGCTCTTTCCGCCCGCAAAGCTCGACATGGCGCCCACGGTCGCAAACTTCGCGCGGTACCGCCGTTCGGCCGACCGCTGGATGCTCGGGCGGCTCATCGTTCCGGTCACCCGGTTCCCCGAGTTCGTCGAGTGCGCCGATCCACACCTCCCGAAGACCGCCGACGCAGAGGGCGACGATCCATGGCCGCTCTCGGTGCTCGTCGCTCCTGCTTCCGACCGTCAGATCGTCGCGGACCTCGAGCGCATCGAGCGGTTCAACGCCCGCATGGAGGACCGTGAGTTCAGCAGGGCCCACGGTCGCGCCGCGATCGACACGATCGAGACCAAGGCCACGACCCCGCACGAGATCGACCGCGCGCTCGAGTACGTTCCCGATGAGATCTTCGCCTACTTCGAGGTCCCGGTTGACGGCGATCCGCGCGGGCTGATCGCAACGATGGCTTCGCTCGACACTGGCGCCAAGATCCGAACCGGTGGGCTGACGCCCGACGCGCATCCGACTCCCGCGCAGGTCGCTCGCTTTCTCAAGATCTGCCGCGCAGCGGAGGTGCCATTCAAGGCGACCGCCGGACTCCACCATCCGTGCCGCCACCTCGCGAGCGACGTCGGCTGCATGCAGTTTGGATTCCTGAACGTCTTCGTCGCGGCATGCATGCTGTGGAACGACGACAGGATGAGTGAGAAGGAACTCGAGGACATCCTTTCTGAGGAGCGGGCGGCTGCCTTCGAGTTCGGCCCGACGGGCCTCGCGTGGCGCAATCGCCACCTGCGCTTCGACGACATCGCGGAGGCCCGCGAGCGCTTCGCCCACAGCTTCGGTTCGTGCTCGTTCGACGAGCCGCTCGCCGACCTGCGCGCGCTCGGGCTCGTTTCGACCGAGGAGGAGGTTCTGCCATGATCCGACCCATGCAAGTTGACCCGAACGACCCCGATCTGCGCTCGTGGGTTCCTGGCGCGAACGCCTCCGACGGCGATTTCCCGATCCAGAACCTTCCCTTTGGAGTCGTCGATGGCGCCGTCGCGGTGCGAATCGGCGACTACGCGATTCCGCTGCCGGCGCTTCTCGAAGGGGGACTGTTCTCAAGCGAACTCTCGTCCGATGAGTCGCTTGTCGGCTCCGTGGATGCGCCGTTCCTGAACTTCTTCGCGGAACTCCCAGCCGGCGTGCGCAGGCAGGTGCGCGCCGAGATCGCGGCGATGCTCGTCGAGGGAGGCGACCCAGGCGTGCGCTCGAAGGTCGAGCCGCTTCTCGTCTCGCTCGGGGGCCATGCGCCTGAGTTGCCGTTCTCGGTGGGCGACTACACCGACTTCTACGCGTCGCTTCACCACGCGACGAACGTGGGATCGATGTTCCGTCCGACGAATCCGCTTCTTCCCAACTGGAAGCATGTGCCGATCGGCTATCACGGCCGCTCGAGCACCATCGTCGCCAGCGGCACCGAGATCGTCCGTCCGTGCGGCCAGACCGTCGCAAGCGACGACGGCCCGCCGAGCTTCGGACCTTCTCGTCTCCTCGACTACGAACTCGAGGTCGGCTTCTTCGTCGGAACCGGCAACAAGCTCGGGACGCGCATCGACATCCACCGCGCTTGGCATCACATCTTCGGCTTCTGCCTCGTGAACGACTGGTCGGCGCGCGACATGCAGAAGTGGGAGTACCAGCCGCTCGGCCCGTTCCTCGCGAAGAATTTCGCGACGAGCGTCTCGAACTGGGTCGTGACGACCGACGCGCTCGAGCCTTTCCTCGTCGCTGGACCAACGCGCACGAAGGACGACCCGGCGCCGCTTCCCTATCTCGTCGACCCGGATGACCGGAACGTCGACATCACCCTCGAGGTTTGGATCTCAAGCGCGGGAATGCGAGCGAAGGGCGTGGAGCCGACCCTCGTCTCCCGAGGCTCGTTCAAGGACATGTTCTGGACTCCGGCTCAGATGCTCGCGCACCACGCCTCGAATGGCTGCCGCATGGAGACGGGCGACCTTCTCGCATCCGGAACGGTGTCGGGCCCCGAGAAAGAGTCGCGCGGCTGCATGCTCGAGCGCACATGGCGTGGGTCGGAGCCGATCACCCTCGGCGACGGCACCGAGCGCAAGTTCCTGCAGGACGGCGACGAGGTCGTCCTGCGCGGCTACTGCGTGCGGCCGGGACGACCTCGGATTGGCTTCGGCGAATGCCGCGGCGTCGTGATGGCGGCGATCTGACGCAACCATCGCCGTCGCATCGCCATCATCGCTGCGAATCCAGACGGGCCCCGTGCCTCAAGTCGGTAGGATGCGCCCATGGCGGCACGTTCGTCCGGCGAAGATCCAGTCCCGCCCAGCGCCTCGCTGGTCGAGGTGCTGTATGACGAGTTGCGTGCGCTGGCCGCCAGCTACATGCGAGGTCAGGGCAGCTCGCACACGCTCCAACCCACCGCCTTGGTGAACGAGGCGTTCCTGAAGCTCGCCCGTGCGAGTCCAGACTCGTTCAAGGACCGATCGCATTTCATGGCGGTTGCCGCAACCGCCATGCGGCAAGTGCTCGTGAATCACGCCGAGGCGCGGTCGGCGCTCAAGCGGGGAGGCGGTCGGGGTGCGATGCCGCTGGAGCCGTCGATTGCAGCACCGGAACTCGGAGTGAACGCGGTCGACGTCCTTGCGATCGAGCACGGGCTCCGGAAGCTCGAGGCCCTCGACTCTCGCAAGGCGAAGGTGGTCGAGGCGAAGGTCTACGGGGGCCTCTCCCACGAGGAGATCGCAACGGTGCTCGGGGTTTCGCTTTCCACGGTCGAGGGCGACTGGCGGCTTGCCAAGGCTTGGCTTGCCCGGGAACTCGGGCGCGGCGAGGGCTCCTCTCACGGCAGCGGTGGCCTGTGACGGCGCCGCCGCGCGCCCCTCAGCCTGAGCCTCGGCCTGAGCCTCGGCCTGAGCCTCAGCCTGAGCTTCGGCGTCGTCTTTGGACGCCCCGGGTGTTTGGCTCAGGTTTCGGACTCCGTTTCCTGTGTCTCTTGTGGAGCCCCACGTCGGGCCCCGAAGGAGCCATGGCTGAACCCCCGTCGAGTCGTAGGCAGGGATGCCGTCATGGGTTGATGGTGCGTTGATGGACGAACGCGAGCGCTTCCAGAGGCTCTCCGAGCTCTTCGACCGGGCGCGCGATCTGCACGAGCAGGACGCGGCCGAGTTGGTCGCCGCCGTCGAGGACCCGTCCCTCCGCGAAGAGTTGCGCGAAATGCTGGCGCTCGACCGCGGGGGAACTCCGGAAGTGCGAACAATCGTTGACCTGACGGGCGTGCTCGATGAGCCCGACCCAAAGATCGACGTTCCGACGCAGATCGGCGGATACGCGGTCCTCGGTGTCATCGGATTCGGCGTGAGCGGTGTGGTGCTGCGCGCGAGGCAGCCAGCGACAGACCGAGTGGTCGCCATCAAGGTGCTTGGAAGCGGCGCGTGGAACCCGAGCGCGCTGCAGCGGTTTCGCCGCGAGATCCGGCTGCTCGGGCGCCTTGAGCATTCCGGAATCGCCCGCATCTACGACTCGGGGACCGACACTTCGAGCGTCCCGTCGCGGCCGTACTTCGTCATGGAGTACGTCGCCGGACAGACGCTCAATCGCTGGGCGTCCGACGACGGAAAGGGCCGGCGAAGGGACCCTCGTGAGATCGCGCGGGTGTTCGCCGCCATCGCGGACGCCATCCAGTACGCGCATCAGGCGGGGGTGATTCACCGCGACTTGAAGCCGGGCAACGTGCTTGTTTCCAAGACCGCTGCCGTGAAGGTGCTTGACTTCGGCGTCTCGGGAGTGACGGAAGGAGTCGGCCACTCGGCAGGGTCGGCGTCATCCTCCGGAAGCCGATTGCTGCTCGCCTCCGAGATGGCGGCGATGTCGCTCCCGAGCCTCGGGAACTCCGTCGTCGGCACCGTCCCGTACATGAGCCCCGAACAGTTCGACGGGACCCGGTCGGTCGATACAAGGAGCGACCTCTACTCGATCGGCGTGATGCTGTACGAGTGTCTCGTAGGCGAGCTGCCATACAAGGTCGATCCGCGGGCGCTGACGGAGGCGGCCACGATCATCCGCGACGAGGTGCCATCGTCGCTCGGAACCGTCGATCGAAGTCTCCGGGGCGATCTTGAAGTGGTCGTCGCACGGCTTCTTGAGAAGGACCCGGCGAAGCGATACCAAAGTGCTGCGGAACTCGCGCTTGACCTGCGGCTGTTCGAAGAAGGCAAGCCGACGATGACGCGCCCCGTCTCGCAAGTCGAGCGGGCGCGCCGCTTCGCGAGCCGGTACCGGACGCTCATCGCCGGCACGCTCGCTGTGTTCGTGGCGCTCGTCGGATTCCTCGGATACACGATTCATCTCTGGAGGCAATCGGAGAACAGAGGCGACGCGCTGGCCCAGGCGCTCGATGCGAGCGAGCGACTCGAGTACCGGCGTGCGATCCGAGACGCAGAGGCAGCGCTGCGCGGTGGCGGAGCGCTCGATGCGCGTCGGGCGCTGGCATCGGTGCCACCCGAGCGTCAGGGTTGGGAGTGGCGCTACCTCGCCGCGCGAGCGGGCGCGGAGAGCGAGGTGATCGAGGTTCCCGCCATGCCGGTCTCCATTCAACGCGGCTCCGGCTTTCTCATCATCGGCTGCGTCGATGGCTCCGTATTCCGGATCGAGCAGCCGCTCGGCGCGCCTGAGCTTCTCTTCCGGCGTCAGGCGACCATCTCGGAGATCGCGCTTTCGCCAGATGGCCGTGAGTTCATTCTGGTCGACGCAAGCGAGCCCGCGCTTCTCGTCTACGCGAGCAACGATGGCTCCGTGTTGAGGCGCTTCGAGACCGGGGTCGGCGGCGCGACCGGAGTCGCATGGTCGCAGGATGGGAAGGCGATCGCGGTGAGTGGCTTCGGAGGCGCGACTTCGGTCCTCGACGCCCGCACGGGCGAACTCGTCAAGACGTTCGACCGCCTCATCGAGGGACCGCGAGCGGGCGAGGGGCTTGTCCGGTTCCTGCCGGGCTCGAATGGAATTCTGTTCGGCTGCCGCGCATCGACCGAGGCGCGCATCGCGACCTCGCCGGCGGGCGACCCGATCCGTCTCGACTTGCGCGGCGGCGTCGTGGAGCGCCTGGGTGGCTGCATCGGACGGGATGGTGCGATCGCGCTTGTGGGGCTCTACTCCGGAGCGATCGCTCCTTTCAACGCGGTCGACGGTTCGCCGATGCGAATCATCAGCGCCCACGTGGGCGCTGTGCGCGCCATTGCGGCGGGCCCCGGGCCCTATCAGTTCACGAGCGGCGCAACGGATGGCGCGATTCGGGTTTGGGATGTCGACACGGGAACCGTCATGGGCACCGCGGTCGGGGCCGAGCTTCAGGTACGCGGCCTCGACTTCGACTTCGAGCATGGCGAGCTGCTCGCGGTCGGCGAGGATGGCTACGTCCGCAGCTGGGACATCGCGCGCGAGGTCGCGGAGCCCGTGCTCCGCGAGCATCGTGCGTGGGTCTACAGCCTCGCATTCCTTCCCGATGGAACTCTGGTGTCGGGTGCGGGCGAGGCGCCGCAACTCGACGGGCGGCTCTTGTTCTGGCAGCTCAACAGCTCGCAGGCTCCCGTGGCGGTCGAACTTGTTCCCAAGGGAAGGCCCAGCATCGTCTGGTCGATCCGCGCGGACCCGCTCGGGCATCTCCTCGCGTCGGCGGACCGTGGAATCAAGTTCGTTACTCGCGATGGAAGCGTGACAGGCCACGATCTGCCGAGCGCAGTCTTTGCGATGGACTTCGTGAACGGCGGAGACTGGATCGCCGCGCATCGATTCGATAGCCGAAGCCTCGACTTCTACCGGCGCGATGGGTCGCTGGCGCAGTCGATCGAGCAGGACGCTGCGAGGCTCGGACCGCTGACAGCCCGGAAGGGCGGGAGCGAGCTCTTCGCCGGTAGCGGCGGCGTGTTGACCCTCTACGGCTTCCGGCGCGACGAGGCGTTCGTCAAACGCCAGTGGAAGGTCGAGGGAACGATCACCGACATCGCCGCAATCGACGGCTCTGATCGGGTTGTCGTCGGGATGTTCGGTGGTGAGGTCGCTCTGATCGACACCTCGCGCGAAGGGGCGGGCGCGGTTCTCTGGAGGCAGATGGCGTGTCCCGACCAAGGCGTTCGAGTCGCGCTGTCGCCTGACGGCAGCCGAATCGCCGTGTGTGGGAAGAACCCTGTCGTGCGAATCCTCGACGCCTCCGATGGGCAGCAGGTGCTCGCGCTTGGAGGGCACGGAGACGCGGTCCTTTCACTTGCCTTTTCACCGGATGGCTCGACGCTCGCGACCGGGTCGATCGACGGTACGGTGCGCATCTGGCGCGCGGCGGCGGAAGGCTTCACGTTCGGCGCCGGCAAGGGGTCACCGGAACTGCAGCGCGGGTTCAGTGCGCCGGGCTTCCGGTAGGGCGAAGACGCGAGGGCGTGGCTCGCCTCGGCACGTTTCCCCGCCCCGTCACTTCGCGGCGGCGTCGAGCGACTTCCAGTCGATGTCGATGCGCTGACCGACCTTCGGCTTGAGGCGGGCGATCGTCCCAGGGGGCACTTCGATCACATACTTCGCAGGCGTCGGGGTTCCGTAGAGCGGAAGTCGGGCCTGGTACGACTCAAGCGACTCGTCCTTGGTGCGCAACCTCTCGCGGACGGCCTCGTGCAGCGCGCTGATCACGCCGTTCCGATCGACCATGACGATGTCCATGTCGATCAGGCAGTCCTTCATCCAGTAGTTCAGCATCCGCGGACGCGGGTGCACGAAGATCATCGCCGTACCCTTGGGGAACTCGGTACGCGCGGCCATGCCGATGTCGCGGGCGGCGGGCTCGAGGCACAGCTCGCAATCGAACGACTCGCCGAAGAGCGTAAACGTTCGCCTGGGAAGATCCTTCTGTGGTCCGGCGTGCAGGATGTCGTTTGGTCCCGGCACCGTCGCAGGCTTCGTTGCAGGCACCGTGCCGTCCTTCCCTTCGGATGGCGGAGCAGCGCTCTTGGTGCCCTCTGCTGGCGCGGCGCCGGTGTCTTGCTTTGGTGGCGTCGACGACGCGGGCTGACTGACGGGAGGCTGGGCGTCCTTCGGCGGATCGGCAGGCGAGTCGTTCGCGGAAAGGCGGGGCGCATTCACGACGCAGAGCGCGGCGCAAAGCAGGTGAACACGGGAGCGCATCGACAGGTCTCCAGGCTCTTCAAGGTACAAGTACAAGCGGCTGAGCTGCGACGTCGATTTACGACAACACAGACAGACATAGGCCACGCATTACGACCACGCGTTACGACCACGTGTCACGACCACGTGTCACGACCACGCGTTACGACCACGCGTTACGACCACGCGTTACGACCACGTATCGACCGGCGCGTCTCCACGCGAGCGCCCGCGCTTCCCGGTCACCGACGCTGGCTTCACCTTCTTCTTCGACTGCTTCGTCGACTCCTTCGTCGACTCCTTCCTCGACTCAGTCTTTGGCTTCGAACCCTTCGCCTCGACGATGCCGGCACGTGTCTGCGTAGCGGCCTTCTTCACCGACCCATTGCGCGTGCTGCCGTTTGCGTGGCCGTTCGTGCTCGCGGTTGCGAGGGCCTCGCGCTCGTCCGCGGTCCAGCCGGACTCCCAGCTCTTCGGGTAGTTCAGGTCGTCGATGGCAAGCGCAGCCTTCGTCGGGTAGAGCGGCGCGAAGGTGTCGCACATCACCGCAAGTTCGTTCGTGTGCGTGGCGCCGATCGAGGCCTCAACCGTGCCCGGGTGCGGCCCGTGCGGAATTCCCTGCGGATGCAGCGAGAGCGAGCCCTGCTCGATGCCGCGGCGGGCCTTGTAGTTGCCCTCGACGTAGTAGAGCACTTCGTCCGAATCGAGGTTCGAGTGGTTGTAGGGAACCACGATCGCCTGGGGATGGAAATCGAGCGGTCGTGGGCAGAACGAGCAGATGACGAAGTTGTGCGCCTCGAACGTCTGGTGCGTCGGCGGCGGCATGTGGTGCTTCGCAACGATCGGGCTGAAGTCGTCGATGTTGAAGCAGTACGGGTAGTAGCAGCCATCCCAGCCGATGACGTCGAGCGGGTGGTAGTTGTAGATGTACGAGTGCACCTTGTCGCGGCTCTTGATCCGCACCTCGAACTTGCCCTTCTCGTCGAACGTCATCGGGAGTTCGGGCAGACGAAGGTCGCGCTCGCAGTAGGGCGCATGCTCGAGGAACTGCGCGGTCTTCTTCGACATGTAGCGCGGAGGCGGAAGGATGTGCGAACCATTCACGCTCTCCATCAGGAGAAAGCGCGGCCCCGGCTCGCCGGCGCCCGGCTTGTCGAACACGAAGCGGTAGATCGTTCCCTTCGGGATCACGATGTAGTCCTTCGGACCAAACTTCAGCGCACCGAACATGGTGTAGACGACGCCGGAGCCGAAGTGGATGAAGAAGCACTCGTCCGCCATCGCATTCTTGAAGTGGTACTTCATCGGCTCGGAGGGAGCGCACACCGAGATCTCGACGTCGCTGTTTCCAAACAGCACCGTCCGTCCGGTGACCGGATCGCCCTTCGACTTCATCGCCATGCTCTTCACGTGGCGCATGCGCATGGTGTCGCGCTCGACATACTCGACCTTGGTCGAGTACAGCGCCTTCCAGCCAATGACCTGGGTCGGCGGATTGATGTGGTAGAGCGTCGACGTCGGGCCTACGAAGCCCTCGGTGCCAAACACTTCTTCTGCATAGAGCCCGCCATCTGGGCGACGGAACTGAATGTGACGCTTGGTGGGAAGCTGGCCGAGCTTGGTGTAGTAGGGCATGTGTGCACTCCGCGCCCGTGAGTGTACCCCGCAGGCCCGAACGAACGCAGCCCCGGCATGCGCCGGGGCTGCGGTGAAAGTTGCTTCACGCGGACGAATCGTCCGAGATCGCTCAGCCAGGGACCTCGTCGGTGCCCGGCTCGGTCATGACGCCACCCTCTTGGCCCGCTGCGAGCGCGCTCGCGAGGCGGTCCTTGACGGTCGTGGTGGCCCCGCCACCACGGCGCTCGGCGCCCAGGGCCTCGGCCTCTTCGGCCGCGGCCTCGTACATCGCAGCCGCAGCCTCCTCGTCGTAGGCAGACTCCTCGACGAGCCGCTTGACCTTGGCCTTCGAGTAGGCCTCGAAGCCAGTGCCGGCGGGGATGAGGTGACCGAGGAGGACGTTCTCCTTGAGACCGAGGAGTTCATCCGACTTGCCACCGAGGGCGGCCTCGGTGAGCACCTTCGTCGTCTCCTGGAAGCTGGCGCCGGAAAGGAAGCTCTCCGCCTGGAGAGAAGCCTTGGTGATGCCGAGAAGCAGCGTCTTTGCGGTTGAGGCGCGTGGCTTCTTCGTCTTGCAGACGGGCTTGCCCTCGGCCTCGGCAACTGCGTTCGCCTCGCGGATCTCGTCGCGGTCGACGAGCGAGCCGACCGGCAGGCTCGTCCCGCCGCAATCGTCGATGCGCAGCTTGCGCGACAGAGCGTCGTTGACCTCGCGGAAGACGAACTTGTCGACGACGTCATTCGGCAGCAGTTCGCTGTCACCCGGGTTCGAGATCCGAACCTTCGAAAGCATCTGACGGAGGATGACCTCGATGTGCTTGTCGGAGATCGGCACGCCCTGCGCGCGGTACACGTTCTGCACCTCGTCGAGCATGTAGACGTACAGCGCGTCCTCACCCTTGATGCGCAGGATGTCGGCCGGAATCATCGGGCCTTCGGTCAGCGGATCGCCTGCCTCGACGCGGTCGCCCGTGTGGACGAGAAGCGCCTTGCCCTGCGGCACGTGGTGATCGTGCTCGAGACCGGCGTCGCTGACGACGCGGATGGTCATCTTGCCCTTGCGCTTGTCCGAGTACAGCTCGACGCGACCCGAGATCTCGGCCATGACCGCCGGATCCTTGGGGATGCGCGCCTCGAAGATCTCGGTGACGCGGGGGAGACCACCGACGATGTCGGCCGAGCGGGCCGCTTCCTTCGGCTGACGGGCAAGCATCTCGCCTTGGGCGATGCGCTGGCCGTCCTTCACCTCGATGCGCGCCTTCGCGGGCAGGTGGTGGAAGTCAAGGATGTTGCCATTGTCGTCTTCGACGGTGATCTGCGGGTGCTTCTCGCCCGTGTGCTCGATGACGATCATCTCGGCGCCTTCGCCGGCGCCCTTCTTGACATCGAGGCGGAACGTCACGTCCTCGACGAGATCCTTGAAGCGCACGATGCCCGACTTCTCGGCAAGGATGGGCGTCGCGTGCGGCTGCCACTCGCAGAGTTCGCCGCCCTTCTTGACGACGTCGCCCGTGCGGACGCGGAGTTCCGCACCGTAGGGGATCTTGTACTTCTCGAGTTCACGGCCCTGGGCGTCGACGATCGCGAGTTCGCCGTTGCGCTTGAGCGCGACGAGCGTCTTGCTGCCGTCGGCACGGACGACCTCGACCTCCATGCAGTCGCGCAACTGCACCGTACCGGCCGAGCCAGCCTTGAAGCTGTTCTCGAGAAGCGCGCGGGTCGCAGCGCCACCGGTGTGGAAGGTGCGCATCGTGAGCTGCGTGCCAGGCTCGCCGATCGACTGCGCGGCGATGATGCCGACCGCCATGCCGATCTCGACCGGCTTGCCGGTCGACATGTCCTGTCCGTAGCACTTCGCGCAGACGCCGCGGGCGGTCTGGCAGGTGAGCGGGGATCGGACGTGGATGCTGGTGACGCCGAGTTCCTCGATCCTGCGGGCGATCGACTCGGTGATGACCTCGTTGCGACGAACGATCGTCTCTTCCGTGATCGGATTGATGATCGTCTCGACGCTGGTACGGCCGCGGATGATGTCGCGCAGCGGCACGTCGACCTCGTCGCCCTTGTAGATCGCCTTCTTCGGAATGCCGTTCGGCACGCCGCAGTCGTCCTCGAGGACGACGACCGACTGCGCCACGTCGCAGAGCTTGCGCGTGAGGTAGCCGGAGTCGGCGGTCTTGAGCGCGGTGTCCGCCAGACCCTTGCGGGCGCCGTGCGTCGAGCTGAAGTACTCGAGCATCGACAGACCCTCGCGGAAGTTCGCGCGAATCGGCGTCTCGATGATCTCGCCGCTCGGCTTAGCCATGAGGCCGCGCATGCCGGCGAGCTGCTGCATCTGGCTGACGTTGCCGCGTGCGCCCGAGTCGGAGAAGAGGAACACCGGGTTCAGGTACTTCGAGCCCTTCGCTTCCTCGATCGAGGCCTCAGCGCCGTTGTCGTCGCGACGATCCTTCTTGAGGGTATCGACGAGCTTCGCCGTCACTTCGGCGCGGCACTGCTGCCACAGGTCGAGAAGCTGGTTGTGCCGCTCGCGCTCGGTGATCGCGCCGTTCTCGTAGTTGCGCTCGACGCGGTCGACCTTCTTCTGGGTGGCATCGAGGAGCGCCTTCTTCTCAGCCGGGATGCGGAGGTCGGTGATGGCGAACGACAGACCCGACACCGTCGAGTAGCGGAAGCCGGTCTGCTTCATCGCATCGAGCAGGTCGATCGTCGCAGCCTTGCCCTTGCGGGCGAAGGTATCGTCGATCACGCGCGCCGCGCCCTTCTTGCCGAGGGCGCAGTTGTAGAACGGCATGCCGTCGGGAAGGATCTCGCTGAAAAGCAGGCGCCCGAGCGTGGTCACGATGCGGCGGTTCGCCGGCATCGGCTCCGCGGCCTTCTTCTGGTCGCTGACGACCTCGCCGAAGCGCGCGAGGCGAACCTCGATCGGATCATGGAACGAGATCTTGCGCTTGTCGCCGTGGGGGAGCTGCGCGCAGAGAAGCGCCTCCTCCATGTCCTTGAAGCGACGGACGGCCTTCGTGTTGTCGCCGTGGCCGGTCGTCAGGAAGTAGACGCCCATGACGATGTCCTGCGACGGGCTGACGATCGGGTTGCCGTTCGCAGGGCTGAAGATGTTGTGCGTCGACATCATCAGGACGTGCGTCTCGGCCTGCGCCTCGACCGACAGCGGCAGGTGGACCGCCATCTGGTCGCCGTCGAAGTCGGCGTTGTAGCCCGTGCACACGAGCGGATGGATCTTGATCGCGTTGCCTTCGACGAGCACCGGCTCGAACGCCTGAATACCCATGCGGTGCAGGGTCGGCGCGCGGTTCAGCATGACCGGGTGGTTCTGGATCACCTGCTCGAGGATGTCCCACACCTCGGGGTCGCGACGCTCAAGCATGCGCTTGGCGCTCTTGATGGTGTCGGCGAGTCCGTGCTCCTTGAGCTTCCGGATGATGAACGGCTGGTAGAGCTCGAGCGCGATCTTCTTCGGAAGGCCGCACTGCCAGAGCTTGAGCTCGGGACCGACGACGATCACCGAACGCGCCGAGTAGTCGACGCGCTTGCCGAGCAGGTTCTCGCGGAAGCGACCCTGCTTGCCCTTGATCATGTCGGTGATCGACTTGAGCGGACGGCTCGAGGAACCGACGACCGGACGCCGGCAGCGGCCGTTGTCGAACAGCGCATCGACCGCCTGCTGCAGCATGCGCTTCTCGTTGCGCACGATGACCTCGGGCGCATTGAGGTCCATGAGCTTCTTGAGGCGGTTGTTGCGGTTGATGATGCGGCGGTAGAGATCATTGAGATCGCTGGTCGCGAAGTTGCCGCTCTCGAGAAGGACGAGCGGACGCAGGTCCGGCGGGATCACGGGGATCACGTCGAGCACCATCCACTTGGGCTCGTTGTTCGAGCCGCGGATCGCCTCGACGATCTTGAGGCGCTTCGAGAGGATGGCCTGCTTCTGCTTCGACTTCGTCGTGCCGAGATCCTCACGGATCTCCTTCGACAGGCTCTCGAGATCGAGCTGCTGGAGGAGCTCGCGGATCGCGTCGGCGCCCATCATGGCGTCGAATGCGCCGGTGCCATACTTGTCGACGGCCTGACGGTACTCGTCCTCGGTCAGCACCTTCTTGTAGTCAAGATCGGTGTTGCCGGGGTTCGTGACGACGTAATCCTGGAAGTAGATGATCTTCTCGAGGTCCGAGGTCTTCATCTGCAGCAGGCTTCCGAGACGAGACGGCGTCGCCTTGAAGAACCAGATGTGGACGATCGGCGCGGCCAGATTGATGTGGCCCATGCGCTTGCGGCGCACGCGGCTGTGCGTGACCTTGACGCCGCACCGGTCGCAGATGATGCCCTTGTACTTGGTGCCCTTGTACTTGCCGCAGCCGCATTCGTAGTCCTTCTCAGGACCGAAGATGCGCTCGCAGAACAGACCGTCCTTCTCAGGGCGGTAGGTGCGGTAGTTGATGGTCTCCGGCTTCTTGACCTCGCCGAAGCTCCAGCTTCGGATGTCGTTCGGGCTCGCAAGAGTGATCTTGACGGAGCCGTAGTCGTTCACGCGGTCGTAGACGCTCTCGGACATCGCAGTTGCCTTCCAAATGAACCCGCGTCAGCGGGGGGTGTTTCTCTCTGTCAGCCGTCACGGTGCACGCATCGGTCGAGCCGTGCCGGCAGATGCCGGCGCGGAAGGACCGCGGTCACAACAGAACGTTCGCGTCGGTCGTCTGCTTCTCGAGCTGGATGTTCATGCCTAGGCCCTTGATCTCATGGCAGAGAACGTCGAACACGACGGGCATGCCCGCCTGGAGGGTGTTCGTGCCCTTCACCATCGAGTCGTAGATCTTCGTGCGACCCTCGACGTCGTCGCTCTTGACCGTCAGGAGTTCCTGCAGCACGTACGCCGCGCCGTAGGCCTCGAGCGCCCACACTTCCATCTCGCCGAAGCGCTGGCCGCCGGTGCGCGCCTTGCCGCCGAGAGGCTGCTGGGTGATCAGGCTGTACGGACCCGTCGAACGCGCGTGGATCTTGTCGTCGACGAGGTGGTGGAGCTTCAGGATGTACATGAAGCCCACCGTCGTGCGCTGATGGAACGGCTCGCCGGTGCGGCCGTCGTAGAGCTGGATCTTGCAGTTCGCCGGCATCTTCGCGAGCAGCTCGCGAGGGGCGCCGACGTTCTTGCCGGTCTCCGTGAACTCCTTCAGGCGCTTCTCAACGTGCTTGTTGGCCTCGTCGATGGCGGTGAAGATCTCGCTCTCATGCGCGCCGTCGAAGACGGGCGTCGTGGCCTGGAAGCCGAGCACCTGCGCAGCCCACCCGAGGTGGACCTCGAGGATCTGGCCGACGTTCATGCGGCTTGGCACGCCGAGCGGATTCAGGAGCACATCGACAGGGGTGCCGTCCTCCATGTACGGCATGTCCTCCTCGGGCACGATGCGGGCGATGACGCCCTTGTTGCCGTGGCGGCCTGCCATCTTGTCGCCCACCGAGAGGGTGCGCTTGGTGGCGAGGTAGACCTTCACCATCTCGAGCACGCCCGAGGCGAGTTCATCGCCGCGCTTCATGTGGTCGAGCTTGCGATTCTTCTCGGCGTTGGTCGCAATGATGCGCGGCCAGAACTGGCCGTACACGACCTTGGCCTGCTCGCGCGCCTCGGCCGAGCCCTTCATCCACTTCTCGTTGAAGTTCTCGATCTGCTCGAGGATGACGCCCGGCACTTCGCTGGCGCCGACCTTCTGGCGGGTCGAGGGGTCGACCATCTCGCCACCGAGGATGCGGTTGACCTCGCCGACCATCTTGCGGAAGAGCTCGATGCGCTTGACATCCATCATGGCCTCGTAGTCGGCCATGTCCTTCTTGAGCTGCTTCTTCTGCTCGTCGCTCAGGTGCATGCGACGGCTGAAGCGCTTCGCGCCGATCACGACGCCCTCGGTTCCGGCGGGAACCTCGAGCGAATCGTTCTTCACGTCCTCGCCCGCGCGGCCGAAGATCGCGTGGAGAAGCTTCTCTTCCGGCGTGAGTTCGCTCTTCGACTTCGGCGAGACCTTGCCGACGAGAATGTCGCCTGGGCCGACGCGCGAGCCGATCGCGATGATTCCCTGGTCGTCAAGATTGCGGAGCATCCGCTCGCTGACGTTCGGGATGTCGCGCGTGAACTCCTCGCGGCCGAGCTTCGTCTCGCGAATCTCAACCTCGAAACTCTCGATGTGGATCGACGTGAAGACGTCGTCCTTCAAGAGCCGCTGGTTGATGACGATCGCATCCTCGAAGTTGTAGCCGTCGAAGGTGTTGAAGGCGACGAGCACGTTCTTTCCGATGGCGAGCTCACCCATGTTGGTGCTCGCGCCGTCGGCGATGATCTGGCCTTCCTTCACCTTCTGGCCGGGGCGAACCACCGGCCTCTGGTTCTGGCAGGTGCGCTCGTTGAGGCCGACGAACTTGCGCAGCACGTACTCATCGGCGTTGTCGATGATGATGCGCTCGCTGTCGACGAACGTGACCGTTCCGCCGCGGGCTGCGGTGACGATCATGCCGGAGAACATGCCGACGGCCTTCTCCATGCCAGTCGCGACGCAGGCCGGGTCGGTCTTCACCAGCGGCACCGCCTGCCGCTGCATGTTCGAACCCATGAGCGCGCGGTTGGCGTCGTCGTGCTCGAGGAAGGGGATCAGCGACGCGGAGACGCCGACGATCTGCTTCGGGCTGACGTCGACGTACTCGACGTTCGCGGCAGGAACCTCGGCGAGATCGCCGTCGATGCGCGCAAGGACGGTCCCCTCGAGGGCCATCGTCTCGCTGCGCGAGCTGGTGGCCTTCAGGACGTCCGAAGTCGCGAGGACGCGCTTCAGCTCCTCGTCGGCGCGGAGGCGCTCGATCTCGGGCAGCACCTTGCCGCCCTTGACCTTTCGGTAGGGCGTAAGGAGGAAGCCGTACTCGTCGATCTCGGAATAGATGCCGAGCGACGCGATGAGACCGATGTTGGTGCCTTCCGGCGTCTCGATCGGGCAGATGCGGCCGTAGTGGGAGATGTGCACGTCGCGCACTTCGAAGCCGGCGCGCTTGCGGTTGAGGCCGCCCGGTCCAAGCGCCGACAGACGACGCTCGTGGACGAGCATCGAGAGCGGGTTGGTCTGGTCGACGACCTGCGAGAGCTCGCTGCGTCCGAAGAAGAACTCGATGGCGCTCGAGATCGACTTCGAGTTGACGAGGTCGGCGATCTTGGCGATGTCACCCGGCTCGCGGGTCGACATGCGCTCCTGCACCGTGCGGCGGAGCTTGAGGAAGCCCTTGCGCATTTCCTCGGTCGCGAGTTCGTCAAGCGTGCGGAGGCGACGGTTGCCGAGGTGATCGATGTCGTCGACGTGCGCCTTGTTGCGCTTGCCGCGGAGATCGAGCATGTAGCGGATCACGGCCAGGAAGTCCTGGGCGCGGATCTTCTGCACCGTCTCGGCGGGGAGCTGTCCGAGCTTGCCGCCCTCGCAGTACTCCTTGTCGTGCTCGAACTTCCGGTTGATGCGGAAGCGGCCGACGCGGCCGAGGCGATAGCGGTTCTCGTCGAAGAACTTCTCCTGGAAGAGCGCCTTCGCCTTGTCGATCTGCGGCGGGTTGCCCGGGCGCAGGCGACCGTAGATCTTGAGGAGCGCGGCCTCGTGCTCCGTCACTCCCGCGAGGAAGTCGAGCTTCTCTTCTGCGAGGGTGTTGAGGATGAGCGGATCGCTCGCGTTGGTGATGACGCGGATCGTCTTGAGGTTCGACGCCTGGATGGTCGAGACCATGTCGCCGATCTGGCTACCGACGCGGCAGAGTTCCTCGCCAGTGTCGGAGTCGATGACGAGCTCGGCCGCATAGTGCTCGGGCTTCAGCTTGGCGACCTTGATCTCCTCGACCTCGTAGAAGATCTCGAGAAGGCGGTCGGTCGACGAGTACTGCTCGTCAAGCGCACGCAGGAAGGTCGTGGCCGCGAGCTTCGTCGACTGGTCGATTCGCATCGCCAGGACGTCCTTCTTGGTGACCTCGAGCTCGATCCAAGAACCACGCTCGGGAATGATGCGCGCCTGGTGCAGAGGCCGGTCGCCGAACGAGCTGACGATCGAGAAGTCGACGCCAGGCGAACGGTGCAGCTGGCTCACGATGCAGCGCTCGGCGCCGTTCACGATGAACTCGCCGCCACCCATCATGATCGGGATCTCGCCGAGGTAGATCTCCTCTTCGGCGATCTCGCTCGTTCCCTCGCGCTTCAGCCGGACGCCAACGCGGAAGGGGCGTCCGTAGGTAAGGCGGAGCTCGCGGCACTCGTCGGCCGTGTAGCGAGGTTCGTCGAGCTTGTAGTACTGGTACTCAAGCTTCATCGAGCCGTCGTAGCTCTCGATCGGGAACACTTCCCGCATGAGAGCCTCGAGCCCGTAGGTCAGATTTCGAGCATCATGGGCCTTCTCAAGCTGCAGGAAGCGCTTGTAGGCATCTGCCTGCACTCGCGTGAGGACAGGGACTGGGAGCGCATCGCCGCGCTTCGAGAAATCCCGAATCGTCTTGGACGACATGAGAGAAACCCCTACAAAGGAAACAGCACCCAACCGTGAACGTCGGTCTGGTGCGAAGATTCAGAGTGTGATCTGGCGAGGGTTCAGCAATCGAGCGCCGCGTTCGGACTGAAGACCACAGAGAAGATCACGAGTGTAGACAGAGAATGTTGTGAGGACAAGTGCGCCGGGGGCTTCCCGCAGCCTCCCGGTGGAGGTTGCGGCGATGTCTCCGGCCGAACCGGGCGGATTCCGGGTCCGGGAGGGGAGCTTTCGCCACCCTCCCGGACACCAGAACCGCGCGAATTCGCACCCCACTCGGCCCATTGGGAAGCCGGCGGGAACTGGACTTGCGTCACTCGGCGGCGGCGTCGGCGCCTGCAGCCTTGAGGACTTCGACGAGCTTGGTCGCGTCTTCCTTGCCGAGGTTCTCCTTGACCGTCTTGGGAGCGCCGTCGACGAGGGCCTTCGCCTCGGCCAGACCAAGGCCGGTGGCCTCGCGGACAGCCTTGATGACGGCGATCTTGTTGGTGCCGGCGGCCTTGAGGACGACGTTGAACTCGGTCTTCTCGGCGGGCTTGGCGGCGGCGCCACCAGCGTCACCGGCGACGACGACCGCGCCAGCGGCGGGCTCGATGCCGTAGGTGACCTTCATGTAGTCGGTGAGCTCGACGGCCTCCTTGATGGTGAGGCTGGCGATCGAGTCGCCGAGGGAGCTGATCTTCGCGTCGAAAGTCTTGGTGTCGGACATGTCTTCATTCCTTGTGGCTTGCGCCACTGTCGTGCCACCGAGAGGTGCCGCAACGCGCGGCATTTCATCCCTGAGATTTTCATCCCTGAGACTTGCGTCTCAAACGGGACCAGTCGGTGGCGGACTGGACTCGGGCAAAGTGAACTGTGCTGTGCTCTGCACCGCGCCGCACGCAGGCCCTCGTAGGAGTCGACCCGCATCACTCACGCGGTCGGATCTGCGCCGCAGCGCAGATCCGCCTACAAACTTCGTTCGGATCTGCGCCGCAGCGCAGATCCATCTTGATGTCAGGCGATCTTCGCGATCGCCTCGCCCTTCTCGAGCTTCTCCTGGAGCGTCTTGACGACGCCCATGATGTTGCGCGCGGGGGAGAGGACGAGCGTGACGACCTTGGCCTGGGCCTCTTCCCTTGTCGGGAAGCTGCCGAGCTTCTTCACGCCGGCGTCGCCGTCGTAGTACTCGCCGTCGAAGATCGCGCCCTTGAGCACGACCTTCTTCTCCTTCTCGGCGACCTTGACGATCTCTCGAGCCACGATGACCGCGCTCTCGCCGCCCGTAAGGAGCGCGGAGGGGCCCTTCAGGGCCTTCTCGAGCGATGCGAGCGGTCCGCCCTTCAGCGAGCGACGCACGAGCGCGTTCTTGACGACGGTGACCTTGATGCCCTTCGCGCGGAGGTTTCCGCGCACGTCGGTTGTGGCCTTGCCGTCGAGGCCGCGGATCTCAACGACCACCGCACCGGTGACGCCGTCGAAGCGTTGCGCGTACTCCGATGCAATCATGTTCTTGACTGGCTTGCTCATGATGTTCCTTTCGGAGTTGCGTCAGACGTTGATCTGGATGCCGGGGCTCATGCACGCGGCAACCACGCACTTCTTCACGTAGGTGCCCTTGGCAGCCGAGGGCTTGATCTTCTGGATGTTGGCGACGAACGCCTCGAGGTTCTCGACGAGGCTCTGGTCAGCGAAGCTGAGCTTGCCGATGACGCCGTGGACGTTGCCACCGTCGTCGTTTCGGTATTCCTGCTTGCCCGCCGAATACTCCTTGACGGCGCCGATGACGTCAGGTGCGACGGTTCCGGCCTTCGGCGAGGGCATAAGACCCTTCGGTCCGAGCACCTTTCCGAGCTTCGAGACGACGCGCATCATGTCGGGGCTTGCGACCGCGACATCGAAGTCCATCCAGCCACCCTCGATCTTGGAGACGAGGTCCTCGGCACCTGCCTCGACGGCGCCGGCTGCCTTCGCAGCGGCAACCTTGTCGGACTGGCAGAAGCAGACCACGCGGGCCGACTTGCCGATTCCGTGCGGCAGCGAGATCGAGCCGCGGATGATCTGGTCGGCCTGCTTCGGGTCGATGCCGAGGTGCATGACGACGTTGACGGTCTGGTCGAACTTCGGGGTCTTGAACTTGCGAAGAGCGGCGATCGCCTCGAGAGCCGACATGGGCTTCGAGGGAGTGGCCGCGACGTTCGCCTTGCGACGCTTGGAAATCACTGGCATGGTTTAGCCCTCCACCGTCACGCCCATCGAGCGTGCAGTGCCGGCGACGACGCGCATCGCGGCTTCGATGTTGCTGGTGTTGAGGTCCTTGAGCTTCTCTTCGGCGATGGCCTTGACCTGCGCCTTTGAGAGCTTTCCGATCTTCTCTGTGTTCGGACGGCCCGAGCCCTTCTCGACCTTCAGCGCTGCCGCGATGAGGACCGAGGTGGGCGAGCTCTTGATCTCGAAGTCGAATGAACGGTCGCTGTAGACCGTGATGACGCAACCAACCACGCGGCCGTTGAGCGCGCGCGTCGCGTCGTTGAACTTCGTGATGAATTGTCCGGGGTTGACGCCGTTTGCGCCCAGGACGGGCCCGATCGGCGGGGCGGGAGTGGCCTTGCCACCCGGCGCCATGATCTTGAACTGCTTTGTGACTTTCTTTGCAGCCATAGTTCCGATGACCTCCCACCAAACTCAGGACTTTGGGCGAACGCCGCCTTCGTTCCTGCGGACCCGACTGCGATTTGGCGCGCAGACGGGGTTCGGTAGTTCGAACGGTTTGAAATGTCGAGCCGGGCAATGTAGCGGAATGGGCGACTGCTCGCAAGTGGCGGTGCTTGGCCGATCCACCTGCCTACCGGCAACGCGCGCGGCCCGTGGCGTCGATTATTGCCCCCATGCGCTGAGGATTCGGGCGAGATCAGCAGAATCGACGCTTCCGTTGCGATCGAAGTCCGCCGGAGTTCCGGGGAGCGCCGGGCCCCACGCCGAGAGAAGGACGCCGAGGTCGGGTGAGGCGACGGTGCCATCGCCGTCGAGATCGATCGACATGCGCGTTCCTCCCCAACGCAACGCTTCCGCAGGAATCGCTGCGCGGGCAGTGCCCGGCCCCGACCACCGCGCGATGCAGCCGGCGCCGCCGAAGTTCTCGAAGAACTCGATGCGGATCGGATGCATGCCGGCCTCGAGCACGACCTGCGCCGAGCGCTCGACCATGCCGTGCAGCCCGTCGTTCTGCACGACGGCCGTGTCTCCGATGAAGAGCCGCGACCCATCGTCGGATTCAACCGAGAGCGTCCAGAGGCCCGTCGACGGAACGGAGAGGTAGCCCTCGAACGCAGCGGCCACGCTGTCGGCCCGACCGCTCGTCGAGAAGTTGCCGCCGGTCGACGCGATGTCGACCTTGGGAAGCACGGTGGTGCCATAGGGCGTCATCGCGCTGAAATCCGGAAGCATGCCCGTCTCACCCTCGAGCGCATACCAGCGGGTGAAGACGCCGGGCTGTGCGCCGTCGACGAACACCTGCTGCACAAGCGGAAGAACCTCGATGTAGATGGTCGCGGTCGAGAACTCGCCTTGGCTATCGCGAATGGCGTAGGTGAACGAATCCGTGCCGCTGAACTCGGCCGGAGGCGTGTAGCGCAGGCGCGTCGTCGGGCCTGCTGCAAGAGAGACGGCGCCGCCGCTCGCGCTTGAAGTCTCGAACGCGTGGATCGAGACAGCGGAGCAGTTCACGAAGGCGTCGTTCTCGAGCGGTGAGATCTCGACAGGCCCGCCCGCGAAGGTGGTCGCGGCGTCGTCGACGGCGCGCGCGCCCGCGTTGACACACCCGACATTCCCAAGATGGCCAAGCATCGAGTCCACTGAAAAGCTGTGGAATTTCATCACGACGTTCGACATGCCGCCGGGGCAGCCGTGGCAGTACGACATGATCGTTCCGCCGAAGGCCTGGGAGCAGTCGTTCGTGCCGCATCCATCGGCCTGCGGGTTGTGGTCGTGCGTGTGCGGCGCTCCGAAGTTGTGGCCGAGCTCGTGGTTCACGACCATCGGTTCCCAGTTCGAGTGGCTGTGATGCACCAACGGGTAGGGAAACCCGTAGCCGATGCCAGACGAGAGCGCGTACGACCAGTTGTAGTCGGTGCAGGCGACGCCAAGCCACGCCACGCCTCCGCCAAGCCCGCGTCCCGCGAGATAGTGGCCGAGGTCGCGACTCACCGAACCCATGTTCGCGGCCCAGTAGTCCCGGTACTGCGTGAGTTGCTCGAACATGTCGGCACCGGTCCAGATGTCCTCGCCTGTCCAAAGCCGGAGGTAGCTCACCGGCAGCCGGACGCCGACATCGCGGTCGTAGACCTGGCTCGCGGCGCCGAGAAGAAGCAGCGCGTATTGCGCGGCCGCCACGACGTTCCCACCTTGCGCAACCATGGTGAACTCGGTGTCCGTCTCGATCGCGAGGCGGAACTCGCGGCAGACAGACTGGCCGGCGACCCCGCCGTCTCCGGCGGCTGCGCCCGAGCCCACGGGCGGCTTCAGCGCGCCGGCGCCGCATGAAAGGCCGTCGAGCGGCCGGTCCGCCATGGTGCTCGAGTGCGCGATCATCGGGGGGAGGCCGCGCTTCCTCGCATCGATCGGACCGCTCGAGATCCACCACGTGTCGCTTCCGATCCGGATGGTGCCGGCGATGATCTCGGAGCCGGCGCCGCGACCGAAACCGAGGAAGACGTCGCTGTCGGCGATGCCCTGGACGCGCCCTGAGTAGACGTCAGGCAGTTCGATCGGCAGCGCGCGGGCGACCACCGTTCCCCGGACGTTTGCAGCGGTCTCGACCCTGAAGTCATCAGAGACGACCTCGGTGCGGACGACCTCGAGGCGGACCGCGCCAAAGCCCGGCAGATCGGTGGCAATGGACGCAGCGGGAACACCGCTTTGGAGAAGCGCGAACTCGCCGGCGTCGAGCGCGCGCTGACGTGACGTCGGCAGGGCGACGTCGATGCCGCCAGACCGCCTCGACGGCGCCAGCGTCGTCTCGAGCAATCGGTCCTTCGCCACTCCGCGCGCGGCAAGATCTGGCGAAAGCGTTGCGTCGAGGGGCGTGACGAGCACGGCGGAGAGCGCGTGCAGAGCGGCGATCGAATGCATGTGGATCTCGGGTTGTCGGTCGGTCGAACTCGGGTGCGTTCGCGCAAGGACGCGCGAGACACCAAACTCATGACGGATTGCGATGGCGGCTGCGCCACCACCATCGCTGCGGCCCGCCCCGGACGGACCCTCAGCGGGGTTCTCTACGCCCGGCCGGGCCCGAGATGAGCAGTGTTCTGGAAAGTCGGCCGAAATTCAAGTGGTTCTCGGCGCGCGTCGCCGCAGGCTCGGCGTCAGCCGCGATCCGACAGCGCAAGCACGACCATCGCCTCGATGCCATGGGGAAGCGCCGCGTCGTTGAAGTCGTAGGTGGGCTGATGGAGATGCGCCGAGCGCCAAGTGCCGTCCTCCACCCCGAGGATGTAGAAGCAGGCGGGGATCTTCTCGGCGTAGAACGCAAAGTCCTCGCCGCCCATCACCGGCACTTCCATGTGCTCGAGCCGCTGCCATGCGATCTCCTCTCGGACGATTCGCTCGAACTCGGCGACGCTGGCGTCGTCGTTGCGCGTCACCGGATAGCCACGGTGATAGCGCGCGTCGACCTCGCAGCGATGCGCCCGCCCGACCTCGCGCGCGATCTCCGCGATGCGCCGCTCGATGTGGGTGCGCGTCTCCTCCCGAAGCGCGCGGGCCGTCCCTTGCAGCGACGCGGACGCGGGGATCTGGTTCATCGCGGTGCCCGACTTGAAGATCGTCACGCTGACGACGCCCGAATCAAGCGGATCAAGCTCTCGCGCGACGATTCCCTGCAGCGCCGTCACGATCGCGCTTCCGGCGAGAATCGGGTCGTTGCCCTGATGCGGCCACGCAGCGTGCGCGGCCTTGCCGCGGATCTCGATCTCGAAGCGGTCGCTCGAGGCGAACAGTGCGCCGCGCCTTGTCTGCAGCACTCCGAGGGGCACGCCGGGGAAGTTGTGCAGGCCATAGATGCGGCGGACGGCTGGCCCCTCGGGCCGTGCGTCGAGAGCGCCATCCTCGACCATGCGACGGCCGCCTGCGCCGCCCTCCTCGGCGGGCTGGAAGAGGAACCGCACCGCATTCGGAAGTTCACGCTCCATCGAGAGGCGCTTGAGCACCCGGGCCGCACCAACGAGGATCGCCGTATGGCCATCGTGGCCGCATGCATGCATACGGCCATCGGTGCGCGACTTCCACGCGGGGCTTCCCTCCTCGACGATCGGAAGTCCATCGATGTCGGTTCGCAGTCCGACGGCCTTCGCACTTCGACCGGCAAGGAACGCGATCGTCCCCGTTCCACCGGCAAGCCCGTCGACGTGCGCGATCTCGGCGGCGTCGAGTTCCGCGCGGATCCGCCCGCACGTGCGGACTTCCTCGAAGCAGATCTCCGGAAACGTATGCAGTTCCCGGCGCAGCCGCACCGCGCGATCGGTTTCCTCGGCGACAAGCTCGCGGACGCGGGCGTGGAGATCGGGGTTCGAGGAGCGCACCATGGCGCGATGGTAGCCGGAAGGCCGAGTCTCGCCGTCCCACGTCGGCTCGAGGATTCCGACGCGCGCAGGTCAGCTCTTGAGTTTCGACAGTCCGATCGCCTCACGCCCCTCGTTGATGCGGGCGAACGCATGACGCTCCTGGCGAATCAGCCGCGTCAACTGGCTCATGGTGATGCCGAGGATCCCAGCGGCGCCTGCCACGTCGTAGCGACGCGCGACGACGACATCGAGCGCCTCAGAAAGCAACGCTGGAAAGTCCTCATGCTCGGGGTTCACGGGCATCTTCTCGCCTTGGCGACGGCGCTGCCATAACGCGCTCGGCTTGTGGGAATCCCGGCTCGTCACGGTCCGGACCTTGCAGGCCAGCTTGAGCCGCAGCCGGAAGAACGCGACATGTCGGTTCTGGGCCTGGCTGCGTCGCTCGGTGGCGGTCGCCTCCACTTCGGTGGGGAGGTGACGGATGCGCACGGCGGTGTCGACTCGATTGCGGTGCTGGCCTCCGGGCCCCGAGACGCGCCCCGTCGTGATCTCGCACTGGGAGAGCAGTTCGCCCTCCGAAAGGGTCGCGGGATGCGGCGCCTCGATCGTGATCGCGCGTTCGTCGATGTAGGGTGGTCGATAGGCCATTGCGTGCGTGGCGTCCGTTCCTTCAGCGCCAGGCTCTACCATACCCGCAATGGGCCTGATCCTCGCGATCGAAAGTTCGTGCGACGAAACAGCTGCCGCAGTGGTCGACGAGACGCTCTGCGTCCGCGCCAACGTGGTGGCGTCGCAGCATGAACTGCACCGGGAGTACGGCGGCGTTGTACCGGAGATCGCAAGCAGGGCCCACCTCGAGCGCATCGTGCCGGTGATCGAGCGCGCACTTTCGGAGTCGGGCGCGGGGCTTTCCGAGATCTCGGCAATCGCAACGGGAATCAGGCCGGGCCTCATCGGAAGCCTGCTTGTGGGCGTGAGCGCGGCGAAGGGCCTCGCGTGGGCCCGCGGACTTCCGTTCCATGCGATCGACCACGTCGCCGCGCATCTCTTCGCCGGGCTTCTCCGCGATGGCCCCGACGCGCCCGAGGCCGCGAGGGAAACGCTGTTTCCCGCGCTTGGCCTCGTCGTCTCCGGAGGCCACACCAGCCTCTTCGTGATCGAAGGACCGTCCGAGTGCCGTCTTGTCGGACGGACGATCGACGATGCCGTGGGCGAGGCGCTCGACAAGGCCGCTGCGATGCTCGAGCTTGCGCATCCTGGGGGCCCGAACCTCGAGCGGCTGGCCGAAGCCGGCGACCCGCGCGCACTCCGGTTTGCGTTGCCGCAGCTCAAGAACCCGCTCGACTTCTCGCTGTCTGGTCTGAAGACGAAGCTTCTCTACGAAGTCCGCGGCGTGCCGCAGGGGCGCGGTGCGTCGAGCGTCTTCCTGCGAACGTCGGCCGATCTCGCGCCGGCGCGCCGCTCCGACCTTGCCGCCAGCTTCCAACGGGCGGCGATCTCCCAGGTGGTCGATCGGCTCGGCCGCGCCGCGGACCTCCATCGGCCTCGCGCCTTGTTCGTGGGTGGCGGGGTTGTCGCCAACAGGACGCTGCGCCGCGAGCTGCTCGCATTTGCCACCGAACGATCGCTCGAGCTGGTCGTTCCCGAACCGCGCTACTGCGCGGACAACGCCGCGATGATCGCCGGGTACGCCCAGCTTCGGCGCCGCTCCGGGGACCGGGGCGACGACCTTGCGACGCCGGCAGAGGCCGTCTCGATCCTCGCACGCGGCGCGACTCCGAAGCGCGTACAGTGACAGGGCGCAGTCGCGCCGCGAGTTCCGGTCACGCCGAGCATGAACACGAATCCACGAGAAGGCATCGCAGTAGAGGCCGAGGCGGCGATTCTCGTCGGCGTTCGCACCCGCGGATCGCGGATGGACTTCGAGGAGCCCCTCGCCGAACTTCGCGCCCTTGCGGAGACGGCGGGCGCACGGGTCGTGGGCGAACTCATGCAGAATCGCGAGGCCCCGAGCGGACGCACCTATCTCGGCAAGGGCAAGGTCGAAGAGCTCGCAGCGATCGTGGCGGAACTCGCCGCACGCGTCGTGATCTTCGACAACGAACTCGCGCCGTCGCAGATTCAGGAGCTCGAGAAGGAAGTCAAGGTCAAGGTGATCGACCGGAGCGAGCTGATCCTCGATATCTTCGCAAACCGCGCGACCACGCGCGAGGCGCAGCTACAGGTCGAGATCGCGCAGCTCGAGTACACGGCGCCGCGGCTCCGCGCGATGTGGTCGCACCTCGGACAGGTCACTGGTGGCGCGCCGGTTGGCGTGGGAACGCGCGGTCCCGGCGAGCAGCAGCTCGAGATCGACCGCCGGATCGTCTCACGCAAGCTGGTCGCGCTGAAGCGCGAGCTCGAGGATGTGCTCGTCCGCAAGCGTCGCGAAGTCGCCGAGCGCCGAGCCGAGCATTTCACCGTCGGAATCGTCGGCTACACCAATGCCGGCAAGAGCACGCTCTTCAATGCGCTCACCCGCGGCGGCGCCTTCGCCGCCGACAAGCTCTTCGCCACGCTGATGACGCGCGTCGAGCGCTGGAGCATCGGTGGCGCGAACGGCGTGATGCTTTCGGACACGGTTGGCTTCATCCGCGACCTTCCGCACCACCTCGTGGCGAGCTTCCGCGCCACCCTTGAGGACGCGGTGCACGCCCACGCGCTCCTGATCGTGCTCGATGCGAGCGATCGGACGGCCCCCATGCAGCTCGAGACCGTGCGCGAGGTGCTCGATGAGGTGGGTGCGAACACGCAGCCGCGCATCCTGCTTCTGAACAAGATGGATCGCATCGCGACCATGCCGCCTGACGAGCGCGCGTCGCTGCGCACCATGGCGGAGTGGCAGGAACGCGAGCCGGGCGCCATCGCGATCAGCGCGCTCGACGGCAACGGATTCGACGACCTTCGCGCGCGGGTCCGCTCGCTTCTGACCGGCGGCGTCCGCGTGCGCCGGCTGACGGTGCCGATCGCAAGCGCGCGTCTTGTCAACGCCATCGAGCAGCGCTGCAACGTGCTCGAGCGCGAGTACGAGGGCGATGCGGTGACGCTTGTCGCCGAGATCGGCGATCGACAGATCGAGGCGCTGCTGCCGCTCGGCGAGTTCCTCCTCGATGGAGAGGATCCTCGGCCGAAGCGCGGCGATTGGGGCTCCGGCAAGCGCCGGGCTCCACATTTGGTCGAATTCGCCGATGATGACGTCGGGGATGACGTCGATGATGACGCCGGGGATGACGTCGGGGCGCGCGGCGAGAAGAGCGGCGACGAGAAGACTGGTGAGTTGGAGCCGGAAGACTGACCGCCTGCGCCGACCTCATGCAAAGATCGAGCGCGCGAGCACGACTGCTTTCGATCCGCCTGCACGGACCGCGCCTTCGCGCAGGAACAGCAGGGGCCCCGCAGCCTTCGCCATAGGCCAATAGACCGCAAGGCGCGATTGATTGCGCATGCTTCCGGCCCAGAAGCCATCGCCGCCGCGCCCGTACGCCACCATCTCTCCGACGCGCGGGCGCTTGTCCCAGCGCTCGATGCGAGAGCCCAGGAGCGCCGTCGCGAACGCCTCGATCGAACCCGATGCACCGCACACAACGATCAGGTTCTCGCCGTGCGGCATGAACTGCGACAACGCCTTTCGCAGCGTCGCCTGAAAGCGGGGGACGTGATCGTCGAACGCGCTCGAGAGGTCGGCTACGAGCTCGACGCTGCGACCCGTCGAAGGAGCGATGGCCCGCAGCCTCGCAGCGGTTCGGCCCTCTGCGTCGTGGATCGCAAGTTCCTCGCCGATCGAAGCCTGCTCGAGGAACCCGCACGCGTCCTCGATGCCCCGCGCCTGCGCCTTGCCCCGCAGCGGGCGCGCGATCGAAACCGCGACGACGAGTCCGCGTTGCACCTCCTCGAGGGCGCGGAATGCGTGGGGAATCACGACGCTTGCATCGCGGAGCGTCGGTTGCGGCGCGCGCTTCACGTGCACGTGCAGCACGGCGCCGTTTCGCGAGGCACGGAAGTCGACCCGCTTTCCCGAGGGCGTCTCGGTCTCGCGCTCGATCGCGCACTCGGAAGAGAGCAGCCGCTGCGCGACCATGATCTCCGCGCATGCCGTCCTCACCGCGTCGAGCCGCGTCGAGGCGAGCTCGCCCGCGGAGAGCGCGTCGAGAATCGAATCGAGGTCGAGGCGAAAGCGGCGGAGCAGGCGCGGATCGGCGAGCGTGCGCCACGCGTGCTCGGAGCGTTCAAACCCCCGGGCAAGTTCCGCAACAAGCGGACGAAGGGTGTCTGCCTCTGAGGCGCGCTTTGCCATACGGGGTTTATCGGGTTTCGTGCTCCGCCCTGCAAGGCCCGGACTGATCTGGTCGCGTCGTGCGGCCTGCGCGGGCCTGTGACCGCAGGATTCGCCCAACTTCGGCCATGACATGAACGCCGCCGCGGCGTGCTGTCGACATCAGGGGGGAAGGAGTACGAAACAATGCGGATCGGAGAATTGCTTGTCCGTATGAGGGTGCTAACGACCGAACAGGTCGACACCGTGCTTGCGGAGCAAGCCGAAACCCATGAGCCGTTCGGCACCATCGCCGAGCGATTGTTCGAGGTCCCCGCCGACACGATCGAGCGGGCGTGGATCGAGCAGACCCACCATCGGGCCACCGAGTTCAACGTCGACCGAGGTGTCGAGGACGACGCGCGCGTGCTCGTGGTCCGTCGGCAGGCGTGGCAGTTCGGCATCGTTCCACTGCGCCTCGACGACGGCTACCTTGTGGCGGCGACGAGCCGGAAACTGCTGCCGCGAGCGGTCCGATTCGCGACGCGCGTTCTCGGAATGCCCGTCCAGTTCGAGATCGCCGACGACGAGACCTTGGCGCACCTTCTTGCCCACCAGTACCCCATGCGGGGAATGGACAAGTCGGCCCTCGACGGCACGGCCTTGGCCGCGCTGTTCGGGCGCGAAGCGGCTTGACACCTCCGGGGTTTCGGCTACGCTTCCACGCCGCGCAAGCGGTACGCCAACTTAGCTCAGTTGGTAGAGCATCGCATTGAAAATGCGAGTGTCCCCGGTTCAAGTCCGGGAGTTGGCATCAACGACCAGACCCGTCTCGGACGGGTCTGGTTCGTTTTTCGCTTTGTTTCTGACCGTCTTGTCGACCTCTTGTGGCCCTGTTGTGGCCCTGTTGTGGCCCTGTTGTGGCCCTGTTGTGGCCCTCTGGGCTCGCTGGGCGCCATCGGCGGATCCGTCGGATAGGACCTACGCGAGCTGCTCGCCGACAAGCCGCAGCGGGATTGGTCGCCCGATGTGCTCTTGCCGCACGAGAAGGCGGCCTGCGGCGCGTTCCGCCTCAAGGGTTCCGATCAGGTCCTCGACGAGCCACAACCGGACCGGGCGAGAGCCGTCGTAGCGGGCGAGTCCGCCGGTACCGCTGCGCGACGCGCGTTCAAGTCGCGTCCAGTAGCGCCGCGTCCATGTCAGTGCGAGCGTCTCGGGAAGTCGGGAGAACGCGGCGCGCGTCATCGACGGCTCCGCGAAGATCCACAGTTCGTTCCAGGCGTTGGCGCGGCCGAGACAGCACGCGGTCGCGACGGCGAGATCCGCGACGCACGCCATCGGCTTCAGATAGTTGCCGCGTGCGAGCTGCGGTTCGCACAGCGCGCGGGCGTGCGCGACGATGTCATCGCTACCGACGCGGTAGCGAGAGGCGAGCGGGCCTGCGTCGTGAAAGAAGGCGCGAAGCAGCTGGCGGCGATACGCGCTCCAGTCGCGCGTGAGCGTCGCCTCCGAGTCGGAGCGCGCGCGCTCGCGCGCCGCGCCGCGCGTCGCAGCATGCCGGCGCGAGCCGCTCGAAATCGCAGCACTTGCAGCGACGTTCGCGTCAGAGACTGTTCCGTCGACGCGTGCGCCAACCTCTCGCGCGCACGACTCTCCATGTCGATCGTTGTTCATCAATCAGCACCCTGCGTCGGATCCAACCGACGTGGTCGCAATGTAGCGCCAGTGCACGGACGTGCAGCGGGGAAGGGAGGAAATTGGAAAATTCCCGCAACGGCTCCCAGTCACGTCATGCGGACCGAGATTGCTCCGAGAAGTTCGTCACGTCGATCGCGGAGCGCGCCGAACTTCGAGCGCCAATCATCGAATGCGGGCCGATCGAACTCAGCCGAAGCGACGGACTCCTCGGACGTCGTCTCTTGCTGACGGAATCCCAGCGCATCGATGACGGTGGAACCTCCGGCGTACGTATGGGTTGGATCAGCGCCGCAACGGTTCGCTGCCACGACATACGCTTGGTTCTCGAGCGCGCGGGCGACGAGCAGCGCGCGCCAATGCTCATGTCGGACCGTCGGCCACGCCGCGCCGATCGTGAAGATCTCGGCCCCCGCGCGTGACGCGATGCGCCAGAGTTCAGGGAACCGCAGGTCGTAACAGATGAGTGGACAGACCTTTGCCACGCCGGTGTCGACGATGACAAGTTCCTGGCCGACCACGAACGAGGCGCGCTCGCTGGGGAAGAGGAAGTTCTTCCGGTAGACCGCCCGGATGTCACCCCGAGGATCCGCGATCGCGACGCTATTCGCCATCCGCTGGGGGTCGACATGCTCTCCAAATCCTGCCTGGACCCACACTTCATGCGTTCGGGCGAGCGCCGCAATCCAGTCCTGCGATCCCCGCACCTCGCGCAGCGCGTCGGCGTTGGAAGTCCAGCCAGTCTCGCACATCTCCGGAAGGACGACGAAGTCGCCCTTGGCGGGGGCGAGTCTCTCAATCATGGATTCGATGCGTCGACGGTTCTCGGCTGCATTCAGCCAGACCGGGTCGGTCTGCACGGCGTGGAGGCGCATGCGTGCAGGGTAGCGAGCGAGAACAAGCGGGGCGTTGACCCGCCACAACGCGTCATGCACGCCAAAGCGCGCAAGAACCTACGGCCCCGAGGCGCAGCCTCGGCCCGTAGGTCAGTTGCGCGCGCTCAAATCAAGGGAGCCGCCGCAGCGGCGACCGCCACAACGCGTCATGCACGCCAAAGCGCGCGTCGTACACGCCAAAGCGCGCAAGAACCTACGGCCCCGAGGCGCAGCCTCGGCCCGTAGGTCAGTTGCGCGCGCTCAAATCAAGGGAGACCAACGGGGATCGAACCCGCGACAGCCGAAACCACAATCCGGTGCTCTACCAACTGAGCTATGGTCTCCGTGACGAGTCACAGAATAGCGCACACGCCATTTTCGGTCAATGGCGGCAGGGGCGAACCCAATGGGTGATGTGCTACCATCGCCGGGTTCCAACCCTGTCGACCGACCCGCGAAGTGCAGCCTCGCGGCAGGTTCGGTCGAGATGTATGCACCCGCTCCGCCGTCCGAGGCTGCGCGGGCCCGACCGAGACAACCCGACCCCATTCAAACACTGACATGGCACTCCCCACTCATCCTGTCGACTTCGGCCCCGCCAAGATCCACGCGAACCTCGCGACCGCCCGTCTGATCGAGCTGGCGCTGGCCCGCGGCGAGGGTCAGTTGGCCGCGAACGGCGCACTCCAGTGCGACACCGGCGAACGAACCGGCCGTAGTCCCGACGACAAGTACCTCGAGGACACCGCGGGCATCCACGGCAACATCAACTGGGGCAAGGTCAACCAGCCCATCTCGGCCGACAACTTCGAGAAGCTCAAGGCGGCGGCGCTGAAGCACCTGTCCGCGAAGGGCGACATCTTCCGGTTTGATGGCTACGCCGGCGCCGATCCGAAGTTCCGCCTCAAGGTGAGCGTGTTCACCGAGAAGGCTTGGCACTCGCTCTTCGCGAAGACCCTCTTCATCAACGTGCCCGAGTCCGAGATGCCCGCCTTCAAGGCCGATTGGACGATCATCAATGCCTGCGGGATGAAGATCACGAACCCGGCTGAGTTCGGTCTCAAGACGCACATCGGCATCGCGCAGAGCCTCGAGAAGAAGACCGTCATCATCGTCGGCACCGAGTACGCCGGCGAGATGAAGAAGTCGATCTTCTACGCGATGAACTACGACCTGCCCGACATGGGCGTCTTCCCGATGCACTGCTCGTGCAACGTCGACCGCAACGATCCCGCAAACGTGGCGCTCTTCTTCGGCCTCTCTGGCACAGGCAAGACCACGCTTTCGGCCGACCCGAACCGCGACCTCGTCGGCGACGACGAGCACGGCTGGTCGGAGTCGGGCGTCTTCAACGTCGAAGGCGGCTGCTACGCAAAGTGCATCAAGCTCTCGAGGGAGGGCGAACCCGAGATCTGGAACGCGATCCGCTTCGGCTCGGTGCTCGAGAACGTCGTGATGGACCCGGTCACCCGCGTCCCCGACTACGACAGCGCGAAGAAGGCCGAGAATACGCGCGTCACCTACCCAGTGTCGTTCATCGCGAACGCCAAGATCCCGTCGGTCGCGGGTCACCCGAAGAACGTCGTCTTCCTCTCGGCCGACGCGTTCGGTGTGCTGCCGCCCGTGTCGAAGCTCTCGCCCGAGCAGGCGATGTACTACTTCCTGAACGGCTACACCTCGAAGCTTGCGGGAACCGAGGCAGGCGTCAAGGAGCCGCAGCCGAACTTCTCGCCGTGCTTCGGCGGCCCGTTCCTGCCGCGCGCACCCATGGTCTACGCCGAAATGCTCGCCGAGCGCATCAAGAAGCACGGCGCGAACGTGTGGCTTCTGAACACGGGCTGGACCGGCGGGCCCTACGGCGTCGGTCACCGCTTCAAGCTTGCCTACACGCGCACCTTCGTCACGCGCATTCTCGATGGTTCGCTCGCGAAGACGTCGTTCGAGACGCACCCGATCTTCGGGCTCTCGATCCCGACCGCGGTCGAGGGCGTTCCGAGCGAGGTGCTCAACCCGCGCAACACCTGGGCGGACAAGACCGCCTACGACGCGAAGGCGACCGAACTCGCGATGAAGTTCCGTGAGAACGAGTCAAAGTTCAAGATGTCCGACGCGGTCAAGGCCGCCGGCCCCAAGGTCTCGGCGGCGAAGCCCGTTGCCGTCGGCTGATTTCCAGCGCACCCGGCACTCTGAATCGAGAACTTCACGATGGCGATTCTTTACTTTGAACTCGACGCCGACGGTTCGCCCGGACTCCTTGGCCGCACGCTCCGCGAGTTTGGCCAGCAGGTTCACCAGGTCGAAGCGCACAAGGCCGAGACCATGCCGATCGATCTCGACGAGATCCACGGTGTCGTTGTCTCAGGAGGCGGTTCCTCGACCGGCCCGTCTGCGGCCGCCATCGAGGCCTACGTGCGGCAGGCAGTCTCGCGCGAACTGCCGGTGCTTGGGCTCGGCGCAGGCTCTCGGCTCTTGGCCCGCGCCCTTGGGGGCGAAGTGGCGCCGGCGGCCGAGCGCGGCGTCGTGGCGGTGAAGCTCAATGCCGTCGGCCGCGAGGAGCCCATCTTCGCCGGCCAGCGCTGGACGAGCGACCAGGCTGTCTGGAACGACGAGTGCGTGAGCAAGCTTCCTGACGGCGGACGCCCGTTCGCGTCGACGCCCGCGTCGAAGATCGCCGCGTGGGGCCTCGGGCCCTGGGTGCTCGGGCTCGACTGGCATCCGGAGTGGGATGCGAAGGAGATCGCCGAGTCGGCCAAGGCACAGGGCGCCGTTGCGTCTGGAACGGTGGCCTCGATCGAGCGGCTTGGCCGCCTGTTCGCCGAGCGCGTGAACCTCATCCTCATGCCGGTCGACCGCATGGTGAGCGGCCGCGCGAAGGATGTGCGGCACTAGTTGAGCGCTCGCGACTCGCTTCGCTTTCGCTCGCTCTGGTCAGCCTCGCCGCGAGTGAATCGCGGCGGGCTGGAGACGCGTAGCTTGAGCGCTCGCGACTCGCTTCGCTTTCGCT
>JBIKXP010000244.1:0-4503 GCA_044355685.1 Phycisphaerales bacterium | reverse complement strand
TCACAGTTCCGGCCAGTGCTTGGCCGGAACGGTACAACCACGTCAGACCATGATCTCGGTGACGACACCCGAACCCACGGTGCGGCCGCCTTCGCGGACTGCGAAGCGGACGCCCGCTTCCATCGCGACGCCCTTGCCCTCAAGGTCGACGATCATGAGGATGTTGTCGCCCGGCATGCACATCTCAGCGCCGACGAGTTCCTCGATCTTGCCCGTGATGTCGGTCGTGCGGAAGTAGAACTGCGGCTTGTAGCCCTTGAAGAACGGCGTGTGACGGCCGCCTTCGTCCTTGGTGAGCACGTAGACCTGAGCCTTGAACTTGGTGTGCGGCTTGATCGAGCCGGTCTTGCAGAGCACCTGGCCACGCTCGATGTCGTCCTTTTCGACGCCACGGAGGAGGAGGCCGACGTTGTCGCCCGCCATGCCGCTGTCGAGCGTCTTCTGGAACATCTCGACGCCGGTGACGGTGGTCGTCTTGACGTCGGGACGGAGACCGACGATCTCGACGGTGTCGCCGACCTTCACCATGCCGCGCTCGATACGACCGGTCGCGACGGTGCCGCGGCCCTTGATCGAGAACACGTCTTCGACCGACATGAGGAACGGCTTGTCCGTCTCACGAACCGGCTCGGGGATGAAGGTGTCGATCGCGTCCATGAGGTCGGCGATGCACTTGTTCGCGGTCGGGTCGCCGGGGTTCTGGAGCGCCGGGAAGGCCGCGCCGCGGATGACGGGGGTGTCGTCGCCCGGGTAGCCGTACTTCGTGAGGAGGTCGCGGATCTCCATCTCGACGAGGTCGAGGAGCTCGGCGTCGGCGATGTCGCACTTGTTGAGGAAGACGACGATCTTCGGAACGCCGACCTGACGGCCGAGGAGGATGTGCTCGCGGGTCTGCGGCATGACGCCGTCAACGCCGGAGACGACGAGGATCGCGCCGTCCATCTGCGCAGCGCCGGTGATCATGTTCTTGACGTAGTCGGCGTGGCCGGGGCAGTCGACGTGCGCGTAGTGACGGTTGGCCGTCTCGTACTCGACGTGCGACGTGGCGATCGTCACGATCTTGGTTGGGTCGCGGCGGCCTTCCGACTCGGACGCCTTGGCGACCTGGTCGTAGGAAACCGGCTTGCTGAAGCCACGCGCGGCCTGAACCGCGGTGATCGCAGCGGTGAGGGTGGTCTTGCCATGGTCGACGTGGCCGATGGTGCCGACGTTGACGTGGGGCTTCGTACGATTGAAGTTCTCTTTGGCCATGACTTGATTCTCCGGCTCTCGCCGCTCCAGACTTCTGCCCGCCCGTCGCTACGAGGAGCGGGCGGAAGTAAAGAAATTCGGCGCACCCTTCATGGGAGACGCCAACACGAGTGAACCTGACGACAGCGCCATCCAAGGCGCTGCCAAAGCCACCGAAGGGGATTGAACCCTCGACCTCACCCTTACCAAGGGTGTGCTCTACCACTGAGCTACGGTGGCGTTGGTTCCATTGTCCCACCCTGCGCGCCCCTTCTTTTCTCGATCCGAAGCATCGGATCGGAGAAGAAGCGAACGGCAGTCCGACCTCTTTCCCGTGCGCACACGCAGTCGGAGCGGGTGCGTTCATCGGTCTTGCATCGACTCGACTTGCGCACGATCTGGTCATGCCAGACGCTGCGCCGACACGCACATCGGGACGAACGCGAATCGTCCGAGGTGAGGCCAGCCGAGGGCGATGGTCGCCCGATGAAAAACCGTGCCAGAAGCACGGTGGGACGAAGAGTGTAGCAGAGCCCGGGCAGCCTTCGCAACCCCATTGCCGATCGGGGACGCTCAAGCGCGGCCGCGGCCGTTAGCCAGCCGAGGGCCAGCCGAGGGCCAGCTCGACTCTGTCCGGGCCCCCGTGGCACCGAAGCGGGCGCGATTCGGGGGACACGCGGATTCGGCGCTCTGGAGGCGGTTTCGCGCCTCATGGCTCCGGCCACTGGATCACTGGAAGAACACGTTCTGGTCAAGACCGAGAACTCGAACACCAAGCTCAAGCTCGAGGTCCTTCAGGTTGTCCCACTGTCCCCGGGTCTCCACGTGCCCGTCGAGCATCAGCATGATGCAGTTCTTGCCCGTGTAGCGCCATTCGACGCCGACGAGGTCGAGGTCGGGGTTGGTCGGATTCCAATTCGTGTTGTTGACCTCGAGCAACTCGCCGAGATTGCTGTCGGTCAGGTACATCGAGGCGGAGGGCCGCTTGATCTGGCCGCGGGCCCAGAACTTGCCAGAGTTCGGTCGCGCCACCGTCGCCGCGCGCCCGTCGAAGAACGGGTTGCCGCCGAAGTAGCCCGGGTCGCCGCGCTCGGACGTCAGCGCGCCAGTCCCGAACGGCGTCGCGCCGTCGCCACCGGCGGGCTTCTGCAGTTCTTCCTCGGAGCGGAAGGGGTTCGGGCCGAGCCAGCCCGAGGAGTAGAGGGCCGCATCGGGAGAATCGAACCGGTAGTCCCAGGGGCTCGCGGACTCGGAGATGTTCAAGACCGGCCCGAATGCGGGCTTCGCGGTCGACCAGAGGATGTCGCTCCAAGTGCCCGCGTAGAGCTCGCCGATCGGGGGCGTTGCTCCAACCGGCGACGGGGAACGCACCTTTCCGGCGCGGTCGATCTCGGTGGTCGAGTTGTTCGGCGCGTAATCGAACGCCGTTGGCGCGATGATGTCGCGGTTGTCCTGGATGTAGAGCTCGAGCAACTGTCCGACCGAGCGGAGGTTGGTCTGGCTCTTCGCCCAGCGGGCGTTCTTCTGCGCCGAGCTCAGCGCCGGCAGCAGGATGGCGAGCAGCAGCGCGATGATGCCGACGACGGCGAGCATCTCGACGATGGTGAAACCTCGGGGTGTGGAGCGCTGGTGCATGCTGGAGTTCGATTCGTGGCTGGTTCGGCGGGGTTCCAACGAAGGGCGGCCCAGACCTAAATCCTACCTACGGCCCCGGCCGGACAGCGCCCCCCCTGCATGAGAACGGGCCGTTTGGACAAATGGATCACCCCGGAGCGCGTGCCACAGAGCGCGTACCCCGGAGCGCGTACCCCGGAGCCCGTGCCCCGCAGCGCGCGCAGAGGTCGGTTTCCTCCGACGGATCAGCCCATCGCCATCGTCATCAGGAACTCGGCGTTCGACTTGGTCTTCGAGACGCGCGTCCGCAGGAGCTCCATCGCATCGACGACGTTCATGTCGCTGACGACCTTGCGCAGTCGGACGATGAGCTCGTGCTCCTTCGGGTCAAGCAAGAGTTCCTCGCGGCGGGTGCCCGAGGCGCCGATGTTGATCGCGGGGTAGACGCGCTTCTCGACGAGCTTGCGGTCGAGGTGCAGCTCGGCGTTGCCGGTGCCCTTGAACTCCTCGAAGATCACTTCGTCGGCGCGCGAGCCCGTGTCGACGAGCGCGGTGCCGAGGATGGTGAGCGAGCCGCCGTTCTCGATGTTGCGCGCCGAGCCGAAGAACTTCTTCGGCTTGATGAGCGCCGCGTTGTCGACGCCGCCCGAGCCAATCTTGCCCGAATTCGGCATGGCGTTGTTGTAACCACGCGCGAGGCGCGTGATCGAGTCGAGCAGGATGACGACGTGCTCGCCGAACTCCACCATGCGTCGCGCCTTCTCCATCACCATCTCGGCGACCTGGATGTGGCGGATCGCCTCCTCGTCGAAGGTGCTCGCGACGACCTCGACGTGCGGCGGCGTGTTCCTGCGGAAATCGGTCACTTCCTCGGGGCGCTCGTCGACGAGCAGCACGATCACGTGCACGTCCTTGTGGTTCAGCGCGATCGCGTTCGTGATCTGCTGGAGAATGACGGTCTTGCCCGTGCGCGGCGGCGCCACGATCAGCGCGCGCTGGCCGAATCCGAGCGGCGTCACCATGTCGATGATGCGCGTCTCGATCTTGCCGGAGCCCACCATCTCGAGGTGGATGCGCTTGTTCGGGTGGAGCGGCGTGAGATTCTCGAAGGTGGGAAGATCGTGGAGAACCGAGGGATCGCGGCCGTTCACGCTCTCGACGCGGAGCAACGCGAAGTAGACCTCTTGATCCTTCGGTGGACGCACGAGGCCCTTCACCACATGGCCGCGACGGAGGCCGAAGTGGCGGATCTGCGTCGGCGACACGTAGATGTCGTCGGCGCTCGGCGTGTACGAGTAGTCGGCGCTGCGGAGGAAGCCGTAGCCGTCGGGCGTGATCTCGAGCGTGCCCTCGGCGATCATGAGGCCGGCCTTCTGGGCGCGTGCCTTCAGGATCTCGAACACGAGCTTCTGCTTCGGCTGCGTGATGTCGTCGATCCCGCTCTGCTTCGCCAGCTTGTTCAGCTGGTCAAGCGGCATCTTCTGGAGTTTCGCGAGGTTGAGGTCGTCCTTCTTCGCGATGTCGTACTTGCCCTCGAGCTCCTTCTCGATCTCGGCGAGCTCTGCGGCAAGCTGCTCGTCGGTCGGGATCTGGCCAGGCGCGAGCTGCGGGCTCGGGATGTAGGGCTGCCGCGGACCACCGCCGCCGCCGCCTCCACCA
>JBIKXP010000243.1:0-4511 GCA_044355685.1 Phycisphaerales bacterium | reverse complement strand
CGTCAAGCTCCTGCGTCACCTTCATCGTGCCGATTTCCGCGGCAAACGCGCTGCCGGAGCGTCCGGCCAGGATGATCGCGGTGATGAGCGGCCCGAGCTCGCGCACGATCGAGACGGCGACGACGTCTGCGACCTGGAGCTTGGCTCCGTATCGCGCCATCGGGTCGAAGGTCTGGAACGCGATGATCGCGCCAATGAGGAAGCCAAGCAGCGCCACGACGCCGATCGCGTCGAAGCCGTGGCGGGCCATCGCGGAGATGGTGTCGCCGATCCGAAGCCCGTGCGGCTCGCGGACGAGGCGAAGGAGCGAGATCGAGATCTCGCCGACGAAGCGGACGAGATCGACGACGGCGCTGCCGATCGCGATCGAAGCCGATCCGACCTCGCGCACGAATCCAACGGGCTTCGTCGGCTCCTGTGGGTCTTGCCCGCGCAGCGCGAGGTCGAGGAGCAGGCGCCGGTCCTTGTCGGCGCCGGTCACTTCAAAGGCGACGCCCGCGGACTTCGCGAGCCGATGGAGGAAGACGGCAAGCGACACGCCGGACGCGTCGAGATGCGTGACCTTCCCGAGCTCAAGCGTCACCGCGCCGCCGAGCCGCGCCGGCAGACGGCGGGCGAGTTCCGCGCGCACCGGTCCGATCGAGTCGGCGTCGAGCACACCCTCCGCGGTGACGCGCGTTGCGGCGCCATCGACGGCAACCGTCACGCGCGCAGAGCTTTCCCGGGGCGAATCACGCATTCAGCGACCTGCCCGCCTTGCATTCTCGTAGATCGCAAGCGCCTGCGGCATGAGCGCCTCGAGCCGCGCCGCGCGCGTCTCGTCGCTCGGGTGGGTGGAGAGGAACTCCGGCTGCGCAGCGCCGCCAAGCGAGCCCATCTTCCGCCAGAAGCTGATTGCCGAGCGCGGGTCATAGCCTGCGTCGGCGGCGATGATCAGGCCGATGTGGTCCGCCTCGCTCTCCTCGCTCCGGCTGAACGCCGTCTCGCCAAGCGCACCATAGCCAACCAGCACTCCCTCGATGACGTCGTCGCTGACCTCGCCGGAGGCGCTGGCCGCCTCCGCGGCGATCTGCGCAACCATCGAGCGCGACATCCGTTCCGCGCCATGCCGGGCAATCGCGTGGGCCGCCTCATGCCCCATCACGATCGCGAGTTCGTCATCGCTCGTGGCGACGCGCAGCAGGCCCGTGTTCACGCCGCTCTTCCCGCCCGGAAGCATCCACGCGTTCACTTCCGGGGTGTCGATGACGGCGAACTGCCATTCGAATACGCCTGCAGACTGCGGATAGCGGCGCACCGAAGCCTGCGCGATTCGCTGTCCGACTCGCTGGACGCGCTCGAAGTCGGGTCCGGACGTGAGCGTCTTGGCGCCGCCGAGCATCTCGGCGAACGCAGCCTCGCCGAGCTGCACTTCCTGCGCCGGCGAGATCATGACGAACTGGCGTCGACCGGTCTCCGGGACGGCGGCGCAGCCGGTGGCCACAAGGGTGAACGGAGGGGTGAACAGGAGGGCGAACAGAAGGCTGAACACGGGGCCAAACACGGGGACCGTGGCAAGCCGGGCGAGTCCACTCCGGAGACGAGGGCGCGCCAATCTGTTTTGTTCAATAGTAAAGTCGTATGCTGACATCGTGGATCCTCCACGGGCGCAGTCCCCCACGGTCACATGGCCGCTCCGCGGCCGCCCCCGTCTATCGGCAGGAGCCGGACGGGGCCATGACTCTGCGCGGTGAAGTCCGGTCGGCGGCCCGCAGGCGCCCGAAGCGCCGAAGTCGCCTCCGCCGGTGCGCACCCGTTCGCCAAGCGTACGGGGCCACCGCGAGTGCGCCATCGGGTAGTCTTCCCACCATGCGCCGACCCTCCTCGCCCCGTCGTGGCAACTGCCTCTTCCTGACGCTCCTTGGAGTCCTGATTCTCGGAGTCGTCCTCCTGATCGGAGGCGCGATCACGTTCTTCGTCTCCTCGCCGACGACCGCCGTGAGCGATGCTGTGGCGAAGTTCGAGCAGATCGCAGCCGACTCCTCCGCGCTCGAGGCGCCAGGCACCTTTGAGGTCGAGTTGAAGGCCGGCGGCGCCGCCTTCTTCCTCTCGCCGGATGGCAAGGTCGGCGACAAGACGATCCCGACGCCACCGGGCAGCGTGCGGTACACGATCGCCGTGCTCGACGCGAACGACCAGCCGATTCGCGTCGAGCCGAACCAGGCTCCGCGACAGGGAACCGAGCCCTTCTACTTCTTCGGTTTCTGCGAGATCCCCGCCGATGGCACCTACACGATCGACGTGCAGGCTTCCGATGGCTCGACGCCAGCCGCGATTCTCGCGGCGCCCGCGACCAAGCAAGATATCGAGGCGCTCGCCGCGGCGGCGCTGGGGGCTCTCACCGGCGGCCTCGGCGGATGCGGCGCCATCTGCGGCATGGTGTTCGTGCTCGCCGGCGGCATCGGCCTCATCTTCGTGCGCAAGAAGGCGAAGCCCGATCCGCTCGCGATGTGACGCGGCGGACCCTCGTCAGTACCCAGGCTCGTAGACCTTGGCGCGCAGCCAAGCGTGGATGTCGCTCGGTCGCTCGACGCGCGCGAATCCGCGGTCGAAGATGAGCGAGGCGACCTCGATCGCGACATCGATCGCAGACTCGTGGATCCGGTCGAGCGGTGGATAGATGAGGCCGACGGAAAGCTCGGCCTCGGTGGTTCGCGCCGACAGCGCCTCCGCCGCCTTCAAGAACATCTCGTCGGTCACGCGCGTGGCCTCTGTGGCGTAGACGGCCATGCCGACCGCTGGATAGATGTAGACGTTGTTTCCTTGGCCCGGAACGAGCATGCGGCCGTTCAACTCGACGGGCTGAAACGGCGAGCCCGATGCGAAGATCGCGGCGCCGTCGGTCCACGTCCACGCCTGCTCGGCGGTGCACTCCGACTTCGAGGTGGGGTTCGAGTACGGGAAGATGATCGGCCGCTCGCAGGAGCCGCGCATCGCCTCGACGACCTCCTGCGTGAAGGTCTGCGGCTGCGTACTCGTGCCGATGAGCACCGTCGGCTTGAGCGCGCGTACGCAGTCGAGCAGCGTCCGGTGCAGCTCGCCGTCGCGGACGAAGGGCAGCTGATGAGGCTGGATGCCGGGGTTGTCCTTGACGACGACGCCCTTCGAGTTCATGAGCCAGATGCGCGCGCGGGCGTCGCGCTCGGAGACTCCGCGCAGCATCATGGCCTGGACGACGAGATCGGCGATGCCGGTGGCGGCGCTGCCGGCGCCGAAGAAGAGATAGCGATGATCGACGAGCTCGTTGCCGAGCGCGCGGCACGCCGCGAAGAGCCCGGCGACCGCGATCGATGCCGTGCCCTGGATGTCGTCGTTGAAGCACGACACGCGGTCGCGATAGCGCGCGAGCAGCGGAATCGCCGTCGTGTTGTGGAAGTCCTCGAACTGGATGCAGGAACGCGGATAGACCTGCTGCACCGCCATCACGAACTCCTCCACGAAGGAGTCGTACTCCGCGCCGCGCAGGCGCTCCTGACGCAGGCCCGGGTAGAGCTCGTCGGCGAGGAAGCTCTCGTTGTTCGTGCCGACGTCGAGGACGACAGGCATGCAGCGCGCGGGCGGCACGCCGCCGATCGCCGTGTAGAGCGCGAGCTTTCCGACGGGAATGCCCATGCCGCAGACGCCGAGGTCGCCGAGGCCGAGGATGCGCTCGCCGTCGGTGACGCAAATGATGCGCACGTCCATCTCGGGCCAGTTGCGCAGGATCTCCGCGATGCGCCCGCGATGCTTCAGCGAGACGTAGAGTCCCTTCGGGCGCCGCATGATGTGGCCGAACTTCTGGCACGCCTCGCCGACGGTCGGCGTGTAGACGATCGGCATGTGGCGCGGCGGATCGGCACGGAGCAACTGATAGAAGAGCCGCTCGTTGCGGTCCTGGAGCTCTGAGAGATAGACGTATCGCTCGAGGTCGTTCGCACGGCGACCGAGCTGCGCCAGCGCACGCCGCTGCTGGGTGGCGCTGTCCTCGACCGCGTCGGGGAAGAGCCCCGTCAGACCCAGAAGCTCGCGCTCGGCCTCGCTGAAGGCGGTGCCCTTGTTGAGGCGTGGGTTGTAGAGGATCTCGTGGGCGTCCTTGCGCATGTAGGACGTATTGAAACCGTTCAGCTCGACTCGCGCCAATCGCCTTACCGGGCCGGATCGGCCGGGTCGAACACAAGCGCGCCCTCGGCCACGACAAAGGCGCGTCCGGCGATGGTGGGCGTCACGCCGCCTGCCGCACGTGCGGCATAGCGGGCCTCGAACACGCTTCCGATCGCCGACTCCTGCGTCCACGCCGCGCCTTGCACGAATTCTCCGCGCGCCGCAAGCGATGCAAGCAGCGCGCTCGTGCCGGTGCCGCAGGGCGATCGGTCGAAGGTGCCGTTCGGACAGAGGACGAAGTTGCGGGCGTGCGCCTCGCGCCGCGTCGGCGTGAACGAGAGCAGAACGTGGTCGATGAGCCCGCCGTTCTCAGGGCCTGCACGCAGGTCCGC